>NZ_JARVSK010000030.1:0-65207 GCF_030209235.1 Pseudomonas sp. efr-133-TYG-103a | reverse complement strand
AGGACACCGCCCTTTCACGGCGGTAACAGGGGTTCGAGTCCCCTAGGGGACGCCACGATTTCTCGCTCTGCGAGACCAAGGGTCATTCGATTATTGAATGGCCCTTTTGTTTTTTTAGGGTTTCAATTCTCGAGCCCTCGTTCTGGTCGTCCGACCGTCCCGCAGGCTGAGTCATGCTGCAGTCCTTCGCATCCTCCCTTGCATTCATTCTCTTTGCTTGCCATCGCGCATGATGCAGATAATATTACTGCCATCATCCCGGAGGCGGACATGAACGATAAAAAGGCACAAACCCGCGAGCGCATCCTGACTGCCGCCAGCATGGCGTTGATCGCACGCGGTCCGGTGGAACCCAGCGTCAATGAAATCATGGGCGCAGCCGGATTGACCGTGGGTGGCTTCTACGCCCACTTCGACAGCAAGGAAGCGATGATGCTGGAGGCCTTCAATCACTTGCTCGCCGAACGCCGGGAGATGGTCGCCAGTATCGACGATCAGTTGCCGGGAGCCGAGCGCCGCGCCTTGCTTGCGGCATTTTACCTGTCGCGCAAACACCGCGACGCCGAAGACCACGCATGTCCGTTGCCCACCGCGATCGGTGAAATGGCGCGTTTGTCGGACGATTTTCGCGGGGCGCTGGCCGAGCATGTCGAGTTGATGATCGCGCAGTTGGCATCCAGCCCCGAAGAAACCGACAAGACCCTGGCCGACATCGCCCTGATGCTGGGCGGCCTGGCGCTGGCTCGCGCTTTGGGGCCCTGCGAGCTGTCCGACCGCGTCCTGCGGGCTGCGAAGTCGGCCATGCTCTAAGCCGGAACGGACATCGCGCTTCATCGCCCGACGCTTTTCGTTACACTGTGCGAACACCCTCAGTCTGAGAGGTGATGCCCGGCGTTTCCCGCTGAAAGCCGGTCCTACAGTTCGAACGCGAATGAAACCACGAGGGCAGGAACGAGCATGGTCTGGGATCTGGCAACGCCATTCGTCATCGATTTGCACGTCAGTGAGGACGACATCGATGGCTTGGGGCACGCCAACAATGCGGTGTACGTCACCTGGCTTGAACGATGTGCCTGGCGTCATTCCCAGCATCTGGGTCTGGATCTGACCGAATACCGGCGACTGGACAGGGCCATGGCGGTGGTGCGGCACGAGATCGATTACCTTGCCAGTGCTTATCACGATGAGGAGTTGCAGCTGGCAACCTGGATCGTCGACTGGGATCAGCGCCTGAAAATGACTCGACGTTTCCAGCTCAAACGCCCGGGCGATGGTGTGACCCTGCTGCGTGCGCAGACCACCTTCGTGTGCATCGAGCTGTCGACCGGCAAGCCCAAGCGGATGCCGATTGAGTTCATCGACGGTTACGCACCGGCGTTGCAGATGGCGACCTCCTGATACCCGGTAGGGCTTGCCCGTTTCCATTACAGCGGCCACTGCGTAAACTGCCGGACTTTTTTCCGAGTGTGATCCATGCAAATTGCTCTGGCGCCCATGGAAGGCCTGGTCGACGATATTCTGCGCGATGTGCTGACTCAGGTGGGCGGCATCGACTGGTGCGTGACCGAATTCATCCGGGTGACCGAGCGTCTGCTGCCGGCGCATTACTTCCACAAGTTCGCTTCCGAACTGCTGACCGACGCCAAGACCCGCGCCGGCGTGCCGTTGCGTGTGCAGTTGCTGGGCTCCGATCCAGTGTGCCTGGCGGAAAACGCCGCCTTCGCCGCTGAGCTGGGGGCGCCGGTGATCGACCTCAACTTCGGCTGCCCGGCCAAGACCGTCAACAAGTCGCGGGGCGGGGCTGTGCTGTTGAAGGAGCCCGAGCTGCTGCATTCGATCCTCAGCCATGTGCGCCGTGCCGTGCCCGCACACATTCCCGTCACCGCGAAGATGCGCCTGGGCTACGACAGCACCGAACCGGCGCTCGATTGCGCCCGGGCGCTGGAAGCCGGTGGCGCGGAGCACATCGTGGTGCACGCCCGGACCAAGGTCGACGGCTACAAGCCGCCCGCGCACTGGGAGTGGATCGGCAAGATTCAGGACGTGGTCAGAATCCCGATCATCGCCAACGGCGAAATCTGGACGGTCGACGACTGGCGCCGTTGCCGGGAGATCTGCGGCGCGCGCGACATCATGATCGGCCGTGGCCTGGTGGCGCGGCCCGACCTGGGCCGGCAGATTGCCGCTGCGCAAGCCGGGCGCGACGTGGTGGCGATGACCTGGCAAGAACTGCAGCCATTGCTGCGCGAGTTCTGGTTGCAGGCGATGGCCAAGATGACCCGTGTTCAGGCGCCCGGGCGCCTCAAGCAATGGGTGGTGCTGCTGACCAAAAGCTACCCCGAAGCCGTCGTGTTGTTCGACGCATTGCGGCGGGAAACCGATTGCGAGCGCATCAGCCGGATGCTCGGCATCGTCGAGCAGGAAGTGGCCTGAAAAATTTTTCATAGCGACTCTTGAAACAGAAGTGACTGTCCTTATCTAGGGATTACGCGATGCCGAAGTCGGGTCGCGGAGACAACCACTTGCTGATTTATCAGGAGATTCACATGACTACCGCATTTTCCCTGGCTCCACTGTTCCGCTCTTCCGTTGGCTTCGACCGTTTCAACGATCTGTTCGAATCGGCAGCCCGTAACGAGTCGGCCAGCAGCTACCCTCCCTACAACGTCGAGAAACACGCAGATGACCAATACCGCATCGTCATCGCGGCTGCGGGTTTCCAGGAAGAAGACCTGGAGTTGCAGGTCGAGAAGGGCGTGCTGACGGTGACCGGCAGCAAGCGTGAAAAGGCCGCTGAAGGCGTGACCTTCCTGCACCAGGGCATTGCCCAGCGTGCGTTCAAGCTGTCGTTCCGTCTGGCCGATCACATCGAAGTGAAAGACGCCGCGCTGGCAAACGGCTTGCTGAACATCGATCTGCTGCGTCTGGTGCCGGAAGAAGCCAAGCCTAAGCGCATTCAGATCAACGGTCAGAAAGCGCTGGCTCATTGATCCATCCAGCCAGACAAGAGGCGCCCTCCGGGGCGCCTTTTTTATTGGATGAATCATCGGCACGTCCTCGGGCGTTCCGGGTGTCCATTTCAAGTGCCGCTGTCCGGCGCAAGCCTCAGCCCTGGCTTTCCTGGACACGCAGCAATGCCTCGAACCCATCGGCACTCAAGGGCTCGCTGAACAGATAGCCTTGATACAGATGGCAGTCGAGCTGAGCCAGAAAGTCCAGCTGTTCCTGCTTTTCCACCCCCTCGGCAATGATCGTCAGGTTCAGGCTGGCCGCCATGGCGACGATCGCCCTCACGATTTCCGCATCGTTGGGGTCGCTGGTGGCGTCGCGCACGAAGGACTGATCGATCTTCAGTGCGTCCACGGGCAGGCGTTTGAGGTAGGTCAGCGACGAATAGCCGGTGCCGAAATCGTCCATCGCGAAACTGATGCCGATCTGCCGCAGTTGCAGCATCTTGGCGATGGTGTCTTCCAGGTTCTGAATCACGATGCCTTCGGTGATTTCCAGTTTCAGCATGCGCGTGGGCAGGCCCCAACCCTGCAGGCAACGCTGGATGCGCTGGACGAAATCGGTCTGGCGAAATTGTCTCGGGCTGATGTTGACGCACAGGCTGAAATCTTCGCCGTCGATCAGGCCCTTGCCGAGCAATTCGCTGCCGGTCCTGCAGGCCTGCTCGAGAATCCAGTTGCCGACGTCGAGGATCATGCCGCTTTCTTCCATGATCTGAATGAACTGGTCTGGCGGCAGCTGACCCAGGCCCGGACGCTGCCAGCGCAGTAGCGCTTCGGCGCCGACAATGCGGTTGCCGCGGGTGTCGACTTGCGGTTGGTAACTGAGGCTGAATTCTCCGCGGCTGAGAGCCTGGCGCAGATCGTTTTCCATACGCAGCCGCTCGCTGGCGGCCACCTGCATGGTGTCGTGAAACATTTGCGTGGTGTTGCGTCCCGAATCCTTGGCCCGGTACAGCGCGATGTCTGCACGCTTGAGCAGATCGGCCGGCGTAGAGCCGTGATCGGGAATCAGCGCAACGCCGATGCTGGGCGTGACTTGCAGCCGATGCCCGTCGAGGAACATCGGTTCGGCGAGCAGCTCGCGCAGTGTGTCGGTGAGTGCGTTGACCTGATCGACCACCTGCTCACGTGAGCCCTCAAGGCCGCTGATCAGGACCACGAACTCGTCCCCGCCCAGTCGCGCGACGGTGTCTTCCAGCCGCACGCTCGCTTCCAGCCTGGCCGTGACGATCTTCAGGACGCTGTCGCCGACCGGATGGCCGAGCGAGTCGTTGATGTGCTTGAAATGATCCAGATCGAGGAACAGCAGAGCGCCGCGCAGATCATGCCGCTTGAGCAGGACGATCTGCTGGCTGAGCCGGTCCATCAGCAGCGCGCGGTTCGGCAGGTTGGTCAGTGAGTCGTGGTACGCCAGATGTTGAATCTGCGCCTGCGCGTTTTTCAACTGGCTGATGTCTCGCGCGGTGATCAGCAGGCAGGCGGCGCCGTTGAGCATCAGCGGCACGATGGACACGTCGACGGTGAGCAGGTCGCCGTTCTTGCCACGCGCCAGCAACTCCCGGTTTTGCACCGTGCCGCGCTCTTCCATTTCCTGAATCAGCCGGGTGCGCTGGGTGATGTCGGCCAGAATCCCGGACCGGTAGACAGAGCGGCCCATCACGTCGCTGCTGGTGTAGCCGGTCAGTCGGCAGAAGCCATCGTTGACTTCCAGGTAATGGCCGGTGGCCTGCTCGGTGATGATGATAGCGTCCGGACTTGAGTGAAACGCCTTGGCGAACTTCTCCTCGCTGGCCTTCAACGCCGCTTCGGCGTGCTTGCGCTCGGTGTTGTCGATGAACGTGCTGAGCAGGTACATGCCGTCGCTCAGCTCGATTGTCTGCGTGTACAGCGTGCCATCGTGGATGCTTCCGTCGCGTGCACGCCACTGGCTCTCCAGGCTGGCGGGCTGATCGGTCAGGATCGTCCTTTCGAGTGCCAGCTGGCGCTGTCGCAAATCGATCCATAGCCCGATGTCGACCGTGGTGCGGCCCGCGCAATCAATCATCGGCCAGCCGAAGATCAGTTCGAAATGGCGATTGGCGTTGCAGATCAGGCCGTCTTCGAAACGGGTCAGCAGCACCACGTTAGGGCTGAGATTGAACAGCGTCGCAAAGTGTTTTTCCGACTCCTTTGCGGTCAAGGCCAGGCCAGTGAGCTCAATCGAGGGGCTGTCTGCGGTTATGGGCATGTGATCACGAGCCTTCAAAGAGTGAAGCCGGTATGTCGATCAGTGAACTGCACCCGCTCAGACGGTTTGCGCCTGTGCATCCAGCAACGCCATGAACGCCCGGGCGGCGTTCGACAGCGTGCGTTCTGTGTGGACAATGTAGCCTAGCTGGCGGCGCAGCTGTATGCCCGGCAGCGGAATGCGCGTGACCTGTTCGTCGAGCATGGTTCTGGGCAATACGCTCCAGGCCAGCCCGATCGACACCATCATCTTGATCGTCTCCATATAGTTGGTGCTCATCGCGATGTTCGGCTTGAGCCCCTGTGCTTCGCACAGGTCGCTGACGATGTGATGGGTGAAGGTGTTGCCGCCCGGAAACACCGCCGGGTAGCTGGCAATGTCCGCCAGGGTCACCGACGCAGTGCTGGCCAGTGGATGCTCTGGCGCGGCGACAAAGTCCAGCGGATCATCCCAGACCATCACTGCCTTGATCAGCGAGTGCGGCTCGGGCGCGAGGGTGATGACGGCCAGTTCCGCGCGACCGTGGAGGATTTCCTCGTAGGCCACTTCCGAATCAAGAAACTGGATGTCCAGCGCCACATCCGGATAGGTCCGCGTAAACGCCCTTAACAAAGAAGGCAGCCGGTGCAAGCCGATGTGGTGGCTGGTGGCCAGAGTCAGCCGGCCGGTGACCTCTCCCGTGAGGTTGGTCAGCGCGCGACGCGTGTCGTCCAGCACATTGAGGATCTGATAAGCCCGTGGCAGCAAGGCGCGACCGGCCTCGGTCAGGCTGACCTCGCGACCCAGCCGGTCGAACAGGCGCACATCAAGTTGTTGTTCAAGGCCCGCGATACGTTTGCTGACAGCAGGCTGTGTCAGGTGCAAGCGCTCGCCCGCGGCAGAGAAGCTGCCGGTCTCGGCGATCGCGATAAAGGCGTTGAGGTTCGCCAGGTCCATCTCGAATTCCTGTTGGTTATCCAAAGCATGAAAAATATGAATTTGAGTTATTTAAGCATATTCCATAGCATCTCCCCCACAAGCCAAAGGGTTTTAGGGCATCGCCGTGATGTCGCAGCCCAGGGCATAGAAACAAGCTGATGAGGAAACCGTCTGATGGCCGGCAAAACGCTTTACGACAAGCTCTGGGATTCGCATTTGGTCAAGCAGCGCGACGATGGCTCGGCGCTGCTTTATATCGATCGTCACATCATTCACGAAGTGACCTCGCCACAGGCGTTCGAGGGCTTGCGCCTGGCGGGCCGCAAACCATGGCGTATCGACGCCAACGTCGCCACCGTTGACCACAACGTGCCGACCACGCCTGACCGCAAGGACGGCGTGGATGCCATCGTCGATCAGGTATCACGCCTGCAGGTCAAGACGCTGGACGACAACTGCGATGAGTACGGCATCACCGAATTCAAGATGAACGACGTGCGCCAGGGGATCGTTCACGTCATCGGTCCGGAGCAGGGCGCAACCTTGCCGGGCATGACCGTCGTCTGCGGCGACTCGCACACCTCGACCCACGGCGCCTTCGGCGCGCTGGCACACGGCATCGGCACCTCTGAAGTCGAGCACGTGCTCGCGACGCAGTGTCTGGTCGCCAAGAAAATGAAAAACATGCTGGTGAAAGTCGAGGGCAAGCTGCCGTTCGGCGTCACGGCCAAAGACATCGTGCTGGCGATCATCGGCAAGATCGGCACCGCTGGCGGTAACGGTCACGCCATCGAGTTCGCTGGCAGCGCGATCCGCGACCTGTCCATCGAAGGCCGCATGACCATCTGCAACATGTCTATCGAAGCGGGCGCCCGCGTGGGTCTGGTGGCGACCGACGAGAAGACCGTTGCCTACGTCAAGGGCCGTCCATTCGCACCGAAAGGCGAGCAGTGGGACCTGGCGGTCGAAGCCTGGAAAGATCTGGTGTCCGACGCCGACGCCGTGTTCGACACCGTCGTCGAGCTCGACGCCGCTCAGATCAAACCGCAGGTCAGCTGGGGCACGTCGCCGGAAATGGTCCTGGCCGTCGATCAGAATGTTCCCGATCCTGCGAAGGAAGCCGATCTGGTCAAGCGTGGCTCCATCGAGCGCGCACTGAAGTACATGGGGCTGCAGGCCAATCAGGCGATCACCGACATTCAGCTCGATCGCGTCTTCATCGGCTCCTGCACCAACTCGCGGATCGAAGACCTGCGCGCGGCTGCCGAGATCGCCAAAGGCCGCAAAGTGGCGTCGACGATCAAGCAGGCAATGGTGGTGCCGGGCTCGGGGCTGGTCAAGGAACAGGCCGAGAAGGAAGGTCTGGACAAGATCTTCATCGAAGCCGGTTTCGAATGGCGTGAGCCAGGTTGCTCGATGTGTCTGGCGATGAACCCGGACCGGCTGGAAAGCGGCGAGCATTGCGCGTCGACGTCCAACCGCAACTTCGAAGGCCGTCAGGGTGCCGGTGGTCGTACTCACTTGGTCAGCCCGGCGATGGCGGCGGCGGCAGCCGTGAACGGCCGTTTTGTCGATGTCCGCACCATGAGCCAGCAATAAGGAGCCTCCCATGAAGCCTTTTACTCAACACACCGGCCTGGTCGCTCCGCTGGATCGCGCCAACGTCGACACCGACCAGATCATTCCCAAGCAGTTTCTGAAGTCGATCCGCCGTACCGGTTTCGGCCCTAACCTGTTCGACGAGTGGCGCTACCTGGACGTCGGCCAGCCTTATCAGGACAACTCCAAGCGTCCGCTGAACCCTGACTTCGTGCTCAACGCCGAGCGTTATCAGGGCGCCAGCGTCTTGCTGGCCCGCGAGAATTTCGGCTGCGGCTCGAGCCGCGAGCACGCCCCGTGGGCGCTGGAGGAGTACGGTTTTCGCAGTATCATCGCGCCGAGCTACGCTGACATCTTCTTCAACAACAGCTTCAAGAACGGCCTGTTGCCGATCATCCTGAGCGAAAGCGATGTGGACGATCTGTTCAAGGTGGTCGAAGCCAATCCAGGTTATCAGCTGAACGTCGACCTGCAGGCGCAGACCGTGACCCGCGAAGATGGCAAGGTGTACAGCTTCGAGATCGACGCGTTCCGCAAGCATTGCCTGCTCAACGGCCTGGACGACATCGGCCTGACGCTGGTCGATGGCGAGGCGATTTCGGCGTTCGAGAGCAAGCACCGCGCAAGCCAGCCGTGGTTGTTCCGATAGAAGCAGCGACAAGTTTTCAGCGACAAGCGGCAGGTTGGGACGCGGCGCAGCTTCTTCTGACAGCTTGCCGCCTGAAACTTGCAGCTCCCGAGTCGGCCTCGCTCTAGAGGCCGACCGCAATTTTGAAACGAGGGTTCTATGAGCAAGCAGATTCTGGTTCTCCCAGGTGATGGCATTGGTCCGGAAATCATGACCGAAGCGGTCAAGGTGCTGGAGCTGGCCAATGAGAAGTATCAGCTGGGTTTCGAGTTGAGCCACGACGTCATCGGCGGTGCGGCCATCGACAAGCACGGTGTTCCGCTGGCCGATGTAACGCTGGATCGCGCCCGCGTGGCCGACGCCGTGCTGCTGGGCGCGGTGGGCGGTCCGAAGTGGGACGCCATCGAGCGTGATATCCGTCCGGAACGTGGCCTGCTGAAAATCCGCTCTCAGCTGGGTCTGTTCGCCAACCTGCGTCCTGCCATTCTGTATCCGCAACTGGCCGATGCGTCGAGCCTCAAGCCTGAGATCGTCGCGGGCCTGGACATCCTCATCGTTCGCGAGCTGACCGGCGGTATCTATTTCGGTGCACCGCGTGGCACCCGCGAGTTGGAAAACGGCGAGCGTCAGTCTTACGATACCTTGCCTTACAGCGAGAGCGAGATCCGTCGCATTGCGCGCGTCGGTTTCGACATGGCGCGGGTGCGCGGCAAGAAGCTCTGTTCGGTGGACAAGGCCAACGTACTGGCGTCTAGCCAGCTGTGGCGCGAAGTGGTCGAGCAGGTTGCCAAGGATTATCCGGACGTCGAGCTGAGCCACATGTACGTCGACAACGCCGCGATGCAGCTGGTCCGCGCACCCAAGCAGTTTGACGTGATGGTCACCGACAATATGTTCGGCGACATTCTGTCCGACGAAGCGTCGATGCTCACCGGCTCCATCGGCATGCTGCCGTCGGCATCGCTGGATTCGAACAACAAGGGCATGTACGAGCCTTGCCACGGTTCGGCGCCCGACATCGCCGGCAAAGGCGTGGCCAACCCGCTGGCGACCATCCTGTCGGTGTCGATGATGCTGCGTTACAGCTTCAATCAGCACACGGCGGCCGATGCCATCGAGAAGGCCGTGAGCCTGGTCCTCGATCAGGGTCTGCGCACCGGTGATATCTGGTCTGAAGGCACTGTCAGGGTCGGTACACAGGAAATGGGCGACGCCGTAGTCGCCGCGCTGCGCAATCTGTAATATCTCGGGCCCGTGACTGCAATGTCGAGCCTGCCGGCTCCGTGCAGAAAGGGCCCCACTTTTAATTAAGGTGTAGTTGCGATGAAACGTGTAGGTCTGGTCGGTTGGCGCGGTATGGTTGGTTCCGTGCTCATGCAGCGTATGCTGGAAGAGCAGGATTTCGATCTCATTGAGCCGGTTTTTTTCACCACCTCCAACGTCGGTGGACAAGGTCCATCGGTGGGCAAGGATGTTGCGCCGTTGAAAGATGCCTACAGCATCGACGAGCTCAAGACCCTGGACGTGGTACTGACCTGTCAGGGCGGCGACTACACCAACGAGGTTTTCCCCAAGCTGCGTGAGGCGGGCTGGCAGGGCTACTGGATCGACGCCGCTTCGGCCCTGCGCATGCAGGACGATGCCGTGATCATCCTCGATCCGGTCAACCGCAAGGTCATCGACCAGCAGCTGGACGCCGGCACCAAGAACTACATCGGCGGCAACTGCACTGTCAGCCTGATGCTGATGGGCCTGGGCGGGCTGTTCGAAGCCGGTCTGGTCGAGTGGATGAACGTCATGACGTATCAGGCGGCGTCTGGCGCCGGCGCGCAGAACATGCGTGAACTGATCAAGCAGATGGGCACCATCAACGCCTCGGTCGCCGATGAACTGGCCAATCCCGCCAGCGCTATTCTGGACATCGACCGCAAGGTCGCCGAAGCCATGCGCAGCGACAGCTTCCCGACCGAGAACTTCGGCGTGCCGCTGGCCGGCAGCCTGATCCCATGGATCGACAAAGAATTGCCGAACGGTCAGAGCCGCGAAGAGTGGAAAGGTCAGGCCGAGACCAACAAGATCCTCGGTCGCTTCAAGAGCCCGATCCCGGTCGACGGCATCTGCGTGCGCATCGGCGCCATGCGCTGCCACAGCCAGGCGCTGACCATCAAGCTGAACAAAGACGTTCCGATCGCCGACATCGAAGGCATGATCAGCCAGCACAACCCGTGGGTGAAACTGGTGCCGAACAACCGTGAGGCGAGCATTCAGGAACTGAGCCCGACGTCGGTGACCGGCACCTTGAACATTCCGGTCGGCCGCCTGCGCAAGCTGAACATGGGCTCGCAGTACCTGGGCGCGTTCACTGTAGGCGATCAGCTGCTGTGGGGCGCCGCCGAGCCGCTGCGCCGCATGCTGCGGATCCTGCTGGAGCGTTGATCCGGCCTGCGTGCCAGACGTAAAAAACCGCCTCTCGGGGCGGTTTTTTTTGGCGTTTGCAAAAGTCTTGAACGCGCTGCCTGCGTGGCCGCGTGTCAGGCCTGCTGCTGTGGCGGATCATCCTTGCGGCGGTGGAAACGCGTGCCGTGCTTCCAGTTCTCGCCCAGCCGGATGCCGGGCGCCTCGATGTAACGATGGGTCAGCATCGAGACAACGACCACCGCGACCACCACCAGCAGCATCAACAGGTTGTCGTTCAGAGCGCTGCCGGTGCTCAGGTAACGCAGCAGGGTCCCTGGCGCTTCTCCGGGTCTGTCGACCAGCAGTGCAAAACCGCCGAACTTCCCGGCGACGGTCAGGCCGGTTGCCAGTACGAAAATCACGGCGGTGTGGGTCAGGTAGATCGACAGCCAGAGCCTGCCCAGTGCCGGAAACACTCGCAGCTTGAGCAGTTGCGAAACGATCCCGGCCTCATGGGCAAAGATCAGGATCGCGACGCAGAACAGCAACCCCAGCTCGATCGTCAACGGCGGCTCGGCGTCGCTCATCACCCAGCCGATGCTCGCCAGAATCGCCACTTCCAGCACGCTGGCGACGATCGGGCCCGGCGTCGAGTGCAACCGCGCATAAATCCGGTACGTCATCGCCCCGGCGAAGAAGCACGCGGTGCCCCAGAGCACGTTGCGCGGAATCGCGCCAAAGTCCTCGAACAACGCCACGAACGCCAGCAGGCCGAGCAACGCGAACACCTTGCGGGCGATGCCGGGCAGTGCATAGGCGATCACGCCGAACACCATCCACAGATAAAACTGAACGCTGATGAGCCAGGACGGGTAGTTGAACGACAAGGCGTTGAACCCCGGCCACCAAGCCTGTATCAGCAGCAGGTTGGGCAAGATCTCGCTGGGCGCCCGGTCGCCGCTGAACGCTGGAAAGCTGAGCGACAGACCGCGGCGCTCAAGCAGCAGTTTCAGACATTCGAATCCGATGAAGAACAGCAGCACCGCCACGTGCAACGGCAGCACGCGGCAGACGCGCGAGATCACGAATTCATGCAACAGCCGTGGGGTTTTAAAGGAGGCCACGTAGTGGCGATAAATCAGAAAGCCACTCAGCGCGAAGAAAAAGCCTGCGAACTGGCTGGCGTTCCGGAAAAACGCAAGCTCGCTGATGCTCCGTTCAATGTGTGAGTGGTGGACGATCAGCGCCAGTGCGCAGAGCCCGAGAAAGCTGTCGAGCACGAGGAATCGCTTCATCGTACGGGTCCTTATGTA
Organism: Pseudomonas sp. efr-133-TYG-103a; assembly: GCF_030209235.1. Lineage (NCBI taxonomy): Bacteria > Pseudomonadati > Pseudomonadota > Gammaproteobacteria > Pseudomonadales > Pseudomonadaceae > Pseudomonas > Pseudomonas sp. efr-133-TYG-103a. Next base: position 53,114 of record NZ_JARVSK010000030.1, on the reverse strand, counting down.
GATGAGTATCAGGAATGTCGGGCAGTGGGCGGCACAGGCACGTCACGCGTGGCGCGCGAGAAGAGTCATATGGGCAGGGTGATGACCGCTTTTCGCTCTGATGGCGAATGCGCGGCAGGTTGTTCCAGAGAGGCTGAACGCCGATGTATTTGCGTGGCATCGACCGGCGTGCGCGGCACTGGCGCCGGTGATGGCGATTCGCAGGATCGCTACCGCCAGCAAATGATGCTGTGACTGAAAAGCGGGGCGCTCCGAGTATGCCTCAGCCCGGGGCGCAGAGGCCAGACATGAACGCCTGCGAAGGAGCGCGCTCGTCCGATAGCGTCTCCCACAATATGGGATCATCATTTATATATTGAGATATGGTAGAGCTCAGGTTTATAGTTCGTCTCGCATTCACTCATTAATAACAATCAGGTGAAGCCATGCAGGCGCAATTGATCGCGCTCGACTGGGGAACGACTTCCCTTCGTGCGTATAGACTCGGCGAACACGGCCGGGTTCTGGAACACCGCTCGCTCACGGCGGGCATCATGCAACTGCCTTCGACCCCTCGCAGCATTGCCGGGCAACAGGTCAGTGACGGTTTCGAACTGGCATTCGATGAGGCCTGTGGCGACTGGCTGGACGCCGACCCCACGCTTCCGGTGATTGCCTGCGGCATGGTCGGCAGTGCCCAGGGCTGGCGCGAAGCGGCGTATCAGCAAACCCCGGCCAGCGTCGCGGCGCTCAGTTCGGCGCTGGTGACGGTCCGCAGCGTACGCGGCACCGACGTGCACATCATTCCCGGCGTGCTGCAACGCTCCGAGCTGCCCAACGTCATGCGCGGCGAAGAAACTCAAGTGCTCGGCGTGCTCGACGCACTGCCGCCCGGCGATGCCGCCAGCCCCCTGTTGATCGGCTTGCCTGGCAGCCACTCCAAGTGGGTGAGGGCGCAGGATGGCCGCATCGTGCATTTCGACACCTTCATGACCGGCGAGGTCTACGCCGCGCTGTCCAGTCACACCATTCTCGGGCGCACCCTGCAGCGGGGCGACGGCTTTGACGCTGCCGCCTTCGATCGCGGCGTCGGCGTCGCCTTTTCTTCCGTCGGCGCGGCCGGTCCGCTGTCGACCATCTTCAGCTGCCGGACCCTCGGACTCACCGGGGCACTGTCTGGCGCGGCGCAATCCGATTACTTGTCCGGCCTGTTGATCGGTCACGAGATCGCGGCCCTCGCGCAACTTTTGCGCCAGGACGAGGCTCCATTGCCAGCGGTCATCCTGATCGGCAGCGATGCGTTGCTGGCCCGTTATCAGCGTGCGCTCGATGCCGGCGGTTTCCCGCAGATCACGCTGGCCGAACAGGCCACCGAGCGCGGTCTCTGGCAGGTCGCGGTGCAGGCCGGTCTGATCCCATCCCTTTCGGCGGCCGCTGCCCGGCCCCTTCACGTAGAGAACTGACATGCTCAAGCAAGCCCTCGTGCAAAACGGCCTGGTTGCGATTCTGCGCGGCCTGCGCCCCGAAGAAGCACCCGCCATCGGCGACGTCCTGTACACGGCCGGTTTTCGGGTCATTGAAGTGCCGCTCAATTCCCCGCAGCCGTACGACAGCATCCGCCTTCTGCGTCAGAGCCTGCCCGCCGATTGCCTGATCGGCGCCGGGACTGTGCTGACCCCCGAGCAAGTCCAGCACGTCAAGGAAGCCGGCGGGCAGGTCATCGTCATGCCCCACAGCGATCCGAAAGTGCTGCGCGCGGCCAAGGAGCACGGTCTGTTTCTGTCGCCAGGCGTGGCCACGCCGACCGAAGCGTTCGCTGCGCTGGCGGAAGGCGCCGACGTCCTGAAAATGTTCCCGGCCGAGCAGATGGGCCCTGCGGTGGTGAAGGCCTGGCTGGCCGTCCTGCCGGCGGGGACCGCGCTGATTCCGGTGGGCGGGATCACGCCTGACAACATGAAAGTGTTCCTCGACGCCGGCGTGTCGGGCTTCGGGCTGGGCTCTGGTCTCTTCAAGCCAGGCCTCAGCGCCGAGCAAGTCGCCGAGCGTGCCAAGGCCTACGTCGCCGCCTGGAACCAGCACAAGCCTGCGAACAACCTTTGAATCGAGCGCTTGTCGCGCCGCCGAACAAGCGTCATTGAATAAGAGAGGCCCTTATGAAAATCACCAAACTCACGACCTTCATCGTTCCGCCGCGCTGGTGCTTCCTGAAAGTCGAAACCGATCAGGGTGTGACCGGCTGGGGCGAACCCGTGGTCGAAGGACGTGCGCACACCGTGGCCGCCGCCGTCGAAGAGCTGTCCGACTATCTGATCGGCAAGGATCCGCGCAATATCGAAGACATCTGGACCGTGCTGTATCGCGGCGGCTTCTACCGCGGCGGCGCCGTTCACATGAGTGCGCTGGCCGGTATCGATCAGGCACTGTGGGACATCAAGGGCAAGGCGCTGGGTGTTTCGGTCAGCGATTTGCTGGGTGGTCAGGTGCGCGACAAGATCCGCGTGTATTCGTGGATCGGCGGCGATCGTCCTGCCGACACCGCCCGTGCGGCCAAAGAGGCCGTTTCCCGTGGGTTCACCGCGGTCAAGATGAACGGCACCGAAGAGCTGCAGTTCCTCGACACTTTCGAGAAAGTCGACCTGGCGCTGGCCAACGTTGCCGCCGTGCGTGACGCCGTCGGCCCGAACGTCGGCATCGGCGTGGATTTCCATGGCCGTGTGCACAAGCCGATGGCCAAGGTGCTGATGAAGGAGCTCGATCCCTACAAGCTGATGTTCATTGAGGAGCCGGTACTCAGCGAGAACTACGAAGCGCTCAAGGAACTGGCGCCACTGACCAGCACGCCGATTGCACTGGGTGAGCGTCTGTTCTCGCGCTGGGATTTCAAGCGCGTGCTGAGCGAGGGCTACGTCGACATCATCCAGCCGGACGCGTCCCATGCCGGCGGCATCACCGAAACCCGCAAGATCGCCAACATGGCCGAGGCCTATGACGTCGCGCTGGCCCTGCACTGTCCGCTGGGGCCGATCGCGCTGGCGGCCTGCCTGCAACTGGATGCCGCCTGCTACAACGCGTTCATTCAGGAACAGAGCCTGGGTATTCATTACAACGAGAGCAACGATTTGCTCGACTACATCAAGAACCCGGAAGTCTTCGACTACGACAAGGGCATGGTCAAAATCCCCAACGGACCGGGCCTCGGCATCGAGATCAACGAGGAGTACGTCAAAGAGCGCGCGGCCATCGGCCACCGCTGGCGCAACCCGATCTGGCGCCATGCCGACGGCAGTTTTGCCGAGTGGTGATTGACTGAGGTCAACCCTGATACCGGGTTGACCTCATTCGTGAGCACGCTCACGCCCAGAGACTTTGTGTCGTGCTCAAAAGGGGGCACACCCGGAACCCTGTGGCAGAGCGCTTGCTCACGAAGGCTCATTGATCGTTTCCGCGCAGCGCGTGCAAGCATCAACTGCGCAGTCACGATGCGTCATACACGCAAAACAATTCCAGACCTCAGACAACCATAAAAAGAGGCACTTCCCATGCGCACACAGACGTTGCCAGAAGCGGGGACGCTTGCCGTCACACCGACCCGTAAACGCTTTTTCATCATGGTCCTGCTGTTCATTACGGTGGTGATCAACTATCTGGACCGCAGCAACCTGTCCATCGCCGCGCCCGCACTGACCAGCGAGCTGGGCATCGATCCAGTGCACGTCGGCCTGGTGTTTTCGGCCTTCGGCTGGACCTACGCGGCCATGCAACTGCCCGGTGGCTGGCTGGTCGATCGCGTTCCGCCGCGTATTCTCTACACCGTGGCGCTGGCCCTGTGGTCGGTGGCGACGATATTCCTGGGCTTTGTCGGCAGCTTCATCGGCCTGTTCGTGCTGCGCTTGGCGGTCGGTGCGCTGGAGGCTCCGGCGTACCCGATCAACAGCCGGGTGGTCACTGCCTGGTTCCCGGAGAAGGAGCGCGCAACCGCCGTCGGCTTCTACACCTCCGGGCAGTTCGTCGGCCTGGCATTTCTGACTCCGGTGCTGGCCTGGCTGCAGACTCGATACGGCTGGCACATGGTCTTCGTTGCCACCGGCGGCGTCGGTGTCGTCTGGGCTGCAATCTGGTACATGGTCTACCGCGAACCGCGCGACTTCAAAGGCGTCAATCAGGGCGAGATCGATCTGATCAAAGAGGGCGGCGGTCTGGTGGATATCCAGAACGACGCCGGCAACGTCAAGCGCGGCTTCAGCTGGATGGACCTGGGCATCGTCCTGAGCAAGCGCAAGCTGTGGGGCATTTACCTGGGACAGTTCTGCCTGAACTCGACGCTGTGGTTCTTCCTTACCTGGTTCCCGACCTATCTGGTCAAATACCGTGGCATGGACTTCATCAAGTCGGGGCTGCTGGCGTCACTGCCGTTCCTGGCGGCGTTCGTCGGCGTGTTGTGCTCCGGGTTCTTCTCCGACTGGCTGATCCGTCGCGGTCACACCGTAGGTTTCGCGCGCAAGCTGCCGATCATCGCCGGACTGCTGATCTCCACCTCGATCATCGGCGCCAACTACGTCGACTCCACACCGCTGGTCATTGCATTCCTGGCGCTGGCATTCTTCGGCAACGGACTGGCCTCGATCACCTGGTCGCTGGTGTCCACATTGGCTCCGGCGCGCCTGCTGGGCCTGACCGGCGGCACGTTCAACCTGATCGGCAACCTCGCCGCCATTGCCACGCCGATCGTCATCGGCTTCCTGGCGTCGGGCGAATCCTTTGCGCCGGCCATCACCTACATCGCCGTGCTCGCACTGCTGGGCGCGTTGTCCTACATTCTGCTGGTGGGCAAGGTCGAGCGCATCGAGCTCTAAGGCTGGCAGGCGACGAAGCTGGCGACGATAATGCCGCCAGCTTTCTGATTCGATAAGGCGCGATATGCACGATTCTTCCGACACCGCTGGCGTGACTGGCAAAGACCCTGCGCCGACCGGCACGCAAACCCTGCTGCGCGGGCTTGGGGTGGTTCAGGCCGTCGCCGGCGGCGCCCGCGATCTCAAGGAAATTGCCCGGCAGATCGGCACCACGCGCAGCACGACACATCGGCTGGCCAGTTGCCTGGTAGAAGAGCGTTACCTGCGCGTGCTGCCCCAAGTGGGGTATCTGCTGGGTCCGAAACTGATCGAGCTGGGGTTTCAGGCGCGCGAAGAAGTGCCGTTGGCGATGCTTGCCAGGCCGTTTCTCGACGAGCTGTCGGCGTTGACCGGCGACACCGTTCACCTGGCAGTGCGCGATGGCGACGAAGTGCTTTATCTGCACAAGAATCCCGGTCGCAACGGTCCGGAAATGCGCTCGCGGGTAGGCCATCGCATGCCGCTGGCGCGCACCGGCATCGGTAAGGCGTTGTTGCTGGACAGTCCCGAAAGCGAATGGCGGCGTCTGTACGACATCAGTGTGCCGGAAGTGACCCGAAACCCGCTGTGGCCTGCGCATCAGGAGCAGACCTGGGAGCAGGTGCGCACGCGGATGCACGAATACGTGAAGGGCGGTTACGCGTTCGATCTGGAAGACAACGAACCGTCGATCCGCTGCGTGGCGGCGCCGATCCGCGATGCGAGCAAACACATCGTCGCTGGTATCAGCATTGCCAGCACGGTGCCGTACATGCCGCTGGAAAAGATGGCCGAACTGGTGCCGGTGATCAAAGAAACAGCGGCACGGCTGTCGGCGGAGTTGGGGGGCTGATCCCTCTGTCTGATCAAACGCCCTTCTTGAAGGAGTGAGCTTGCTCGCGATCGCGGTATATCGGTCTCCTGATGAGGTGAGTGAACGACGGCGATCGCGAGCAAGCTCACTCCTACAGTTATCGCGTTCTGACCGTCCCCATGGAACGATCAGAAGGCAAGCGATCAGGCTTTCAGCGTGGCCATGTCGATGACGAAACGGTACTTCACGTCGCCTGCGATCATGCGGCTGTAAGCCTCGTTGATGTGCTTGATGTCGAGCATCTCGATGTCGCAGCTGATGTCATGCTCGGCGCAGAAATCCAGCACTTCCTGAGTTTCGGCAATGCCGCCGATCAGCGAACCCGCCAGCACTCGGCGCTTCATCACCAGATTGGCAGCGTGCAGCGCCGGGTCCACCGGCTCGATCAGGCCGACCAGGATGTGCACGCCGTCGAAGCGCAGGGTTTCCAGGTACGGATTGAGGTCGTGCTGCACCGGAATGGTATCGAGCAGGAAGTCGAAACGACCGGCAGCGGCCTTCATCTGCTCGGCGTCGGTGGACACGATCACGTGATCGGCGCCTTGGCGGCGGGCTTCCTCCGCCTTGCTGGCCGAGCGGGTGAACAGCGTGACTTCTGCGCCCATGGCCTTGGCGAACTTGATGCCCATGTGGCCCAGACCGCCCATGCCCAGCACGCCCACCTTGTCGCCTGCCTTGACGCCGTAATGCTTGAGCGGGGAATAGGTGGTAATGCCCGCGCAGAGGATCGGCGCTGCGGCGGCCGGATTCAGCTTCTCGGGAATGCGCACCACGAAGTGCTCGCTGACCACGATGCTGTTGGAGTAGCCGCCCATGGTGTTGCTGCCGTCGATGCGGTCGGGGGTGGCGTAGGTCAGGGTCGGGCCTTCCAGGCAGTATTGCTCCAGATCGGCGGCGCAGGCTTCGCAATGACGGCAGGAGTCGACCATGCAGCCAACGCCCACCAGATCGCCGACCTTGTGCTTGCTGACATTGGCGCCGACTTCGGTGACCTTGCCGACGATTTCATGGCCTGGCATCAATGGGTAAACGGCGATGCCCCACTCGTTGCGTGCCTGATGGATGTCGGAATGGCACACGCCGCAGTAGAGGATTTCGATGGCCACATCGTCAGGCCGCGGGCTGCGGCGGTTGAAGGTCATGGGGGCGAGGGGAGTGGTCGCGGACTGAGCGGCGTAACCGATGGCTGTGTACATGTAATACCTCGCAAAAACGATGACGGTTGAGGCGGGCTATTGTCCGCAGCGGGGCCGACGGCAGCCATGACCGATTCTCCGTCTGTCATGCACATTCCTCCGAAGTTGCCTTTGCGGTAGCGGCTTGATGCGGCATATCTGCGATGATGTCAGTGTCTAATCCTCTGTCCGGTCACCTATGTCACTGACTCTTCATTCAGCGGCCAACGCCACGTTGGTCGCCCTGATCAAGCCCCTCGCGGTGCAACCCGGCTTCGTCGATACACGCGTTCGTGGCGTGCAGGCAATGTCGTGGGACCGCTATGTCGCCAGCAGTCCGCAGATCTACGAGCCGAGCCTGATCATCCTCGCCCAGGGCAGCAAACTCGCGCGCCTGGGGCCGCGCACGTTCGAGTACGGCGCAGGCCATTACCTGGTTCAGGCGCTGTCGGTGCCGTTCATGTGCGAAACCTTCGCCACCCGGGACGAACCCATGTATGGCGTCGCCGTGTCCATCGACCGCACGGTGCTGAGCGAGCTGGTGCAGATGATGCACCTGGCGCCCGACCCGTCGGTGAAGGCGCAGACGCCCGAGTCCATGACGTCTGCCGAACTGGACGCATCCATGCGTGAAAGTGTCGAGCGTTTGTTGCGCTGTCTGCACGATCCGCTCGACGCGCAAGTGATGGGCGCGGCGCGGGTGAGGGAGGTGCTGTATGCCGCGCTGCGAGGCGCCCAGGCCGGCGTCTTGCGGGCGCTGGTCGAGCAACAGGGCCACTTCGCGCGGATCGGCGCGGCGCTGCAGTTTCTTCGCGATCATTACAACGAGCCATTGAGCGTCGATGATCTTGCCCGCTGTGCCAACATGAGCGCGTCGACCTTTCATGAGCACTTCAAGCGCAGCACCCTGTTGTCGCCGGTGCAGTACCTCAAGCGGGTGAGGCTGCTCAAGGCCCAGCAGATGCTGATCGGCGAAGGCATGGGCGTGGCGCAGGTCGCGCACAAGGTGGGCTATCAGAGCACGTCGCAATTCAGCCGCGAGTACAAACGGTATTTCGAGCGCAATCCGGGGGAAGAGGGCGACCGACTGCGGTTTTCGGCGTAATGCATCAGGCCTGATAAACGGAAAAAGGCGCCCATCAGGGCGCCTTTCTCTTATCGCTTGCAGCTCAACACTGGCCGCTGGTTCTTTTACATATTCGGGTAGGTCGGCCCACCCGCGCCTTCCGGCGTCACCCAGGTAATGTTCTGCGAAGGGTCCTTGATGTCGCAGGTCTTGCAGTGCACGCAGTTCTGCGCGTTGATCTGGAAGCGCTTGGCGCCGTCTTCCTGAGTCACCACCTCGTACACACCTGCCGGGCAGTAACGCTGGGCCGGCTCATCGTACTTGGGCAGGTTGACGTTGATCGGAATGCCTGGATCCTTGAGCTTCAAGTGGCAAGGCTGCTCTTCTTCGTGGTTGGTACCCGAGATGAACACCGAGCTCAACTTGTCGAAGCTCAGTTTGCCGTCCGGTTTCGGATAATCGATCTTCTTCGAGTCGGCCGCCAGCTTCATGCACGCGTAGTCAGGCTTGTTGTCGTGCAACGTGAACGGGATCTTGCCACCGAACAGGTTCTGATCGATGAAGTTGAAGGCGCCGCCCAGTACCGGACCGAACTTGTGGATCGCCGCGCCGAAGTTGCGGCTGGCGAACAGTTCTTCATGCAGCCAGCTGGCTTTGAACGCGTCGACATAGGTGTTCAGCGCATCGCCGCCTTCGTTGCCCGCGAACAGCGCGTCGGCCACCGACTCGGCGGCCAGCATGCCGGACTTCATCGCGGTATGGCTGCCTTTGATCTTGGCGAAGTTCAGCGTGCCCAGGTCGCACCCGATCAGCGCGCCGCCCGGGAATACCATTTTCGGCAGCGAGTTCAGACCGCCTTTGCAGATCGCGCGGGCGCCGTAGCTCACGCGTTTGCCGCCTTCTAGATACTGCTTGAGGATCGGGTGATGCTTGAGGCGCTGAAACTCGTCGAACGGCGACAGGTACGGGTTGGCGTACGACAGGTCGACGATCAGGCCGACCACCACCTGGTTGTTTTCCAGGTGATAGAGGAAGGAGCCGCCGGTGTTTTCGGTGCCCATGACGTCCAGCGGCCAGCCAGCGGTGTGCACCACCAGGCCTTGCTGATGTTTGGCCGGGTCGATTTCCCAGATTTCCTTCAGGCCGATGCCGTAATGCTGAGCGTCGGCTTCGCTGTCCAGATTGAAGCGCTTGATCAACTGCTTGCCGATGTGCCCGCGGCAGCCTTCGGCGAACAGCGTGTACTTGCCGCGCAGCTCCATGCCCGGGGTGTACAGGCCTTCTTTGGGATTGCCTTCACGGTCCACGCCCAGATCACCGGTGATGATCCCGCGCACGACGCCGTTTTCGTCGATCAGCGCTTCCTGGGCGGCGAAGCCCGGGTAGATCTCCACGCCCAGGTTTTCCGCCTGCTGGGCCAGCCAGCGGCACAGATTGCCCAGGGAGATGATGTAGTTGCCTTCGTTGTGCATGGTCTTGGGCACGAACGCGCCCGGCACTTTGGTGCCGGCTTCGGCGCTGGTCAGGACATAAATGTCGTCGCCTTTGACCGGCGTGTTCAGCGGGGCGCCCAGTTCTTTCCAGTCCGGGAACAGCTCGTTGAGGGCGCGAGGTTCGAACACCGCACCCGACAGGATGTGGGCGCCAACTTCAGAGCCTTTTTCCACCACGCACACACTGATTTCCTGGCCGGCTTGGGCGGCTTTCTGTTTCAGGCGGCATGCGGCGGAAAGCCCGGCGGGGCCGGCTCCGACGATGACGACGTCGAATTCCATGTATTCGCGTTCCACAGGCTATCTCCTACTCAGGGCTCAACGGCATATTTTTTATAGGTTGCTAAAACCGACACGCGCATGGGGTACACCCGCGCGATATCTCAAAGGGTCTGCATTATATCTACACCACCTCACAGGTCCAATACAAACGTTTGTTTGAATCGGCCGAAACCCTGATAAAACATAGGGACGCGGCTTGTGACTGGCGTTTTTGTCGTATTGACCGGACTAGGCGTTCCGGTCAAGATACGGGCGGTTTTGCGCTCGCCGTAGGCTGACCGTCAGGCAGGAGAACGCCTCTAAAAGCGACGCAATGCTGTGCTGCAGATCCGCTGGGCCCAAGGGGCGGCGGGGCGCGGTGCAGTTTACACGGCCAGCCGGCCGCTGGCTTGAGTTGGCGTGGCTGAGCGGCTGTTTTTGCTGAAATCAGCATTCAGCAACGACGAATACGTTGTTTTCAGAGGTGTTCTTTACACTGACGTGTACCCATCGCCGGGCTGAGCCTGGCGACTTTCTTTTCACCGGAGAGTAACGAGGAATCCATGAAGGTTCTTGTAGCTGTCAAACGAGTGGTCGACTACAACGTCAAGGTTCGCGTCAAAGCGGACAACTCCGGCGTCGATCTCGCTAACGTCAAAATGTCGATGAACCCCTTCTGCGAAATCGCTGTGGAAGAAGCCGTACGCCTGAAAGAGAAAGGCGTCGCGACCGAGATCGTCGTCGTTTCCATTGGCCCGACCACCGCTCAGGAGCAACTGCGTACCGCTTTGGCACTGGGTGCCGATCGCGCCATCCTCGTTGAATCCGCTGACGAGCTGACCTCCCTGGCCGTGGCCAAGCTGCTCAAGGCTGTTGTCGATAAAGAACAGCCTCAACTGGTCATCCTTGGCAAGCAGGCCATCGACAGCGACAACAACCAGACCGGTCAGATGCTGGCTGCGCTGAGCGGCTACGCCCAGGGCACTTTCGCCTCCAAGGTTGAAGTCTCCGGCGACAGCGTCAATGTCACCCGTGAAATCGATGCCGGCGCGCAGACTGTTTCGTTGAAGCTGCCAGCGATCGTCACCACCGACCTGCGTCTGAACGAGCCACGCTACGCGTCGCTGCCGAACATCATGAAGGCCAAGAAGAAGCCGCTCGAAACCCTGACGCCTGACGCGCTGGGCGTTTCCACGTCTTCGACCAACAAGACCCTGAAAGTCGAAGCCCCGGCTGCCCGCAGTGCAGGCATCAAGGTCAAGTCGGTTGCAGAACTGGTCGAAAAACTGAAGAACGAGGCGAAGGTAATCTAAATGACTATCCTGGTTATCGCTGAGCACGAGAACGGCGCGATCGCTCCCGCCACCCTGAACACCGTGGCGGCTGCCGCCAAGATCGGTGGTGACATCCACGTCCTGGTCGCGGGCCAGAACGTTGCCGCTGTCGGTGAAGCGGCTGCGAAGATCGCCGGCGTCGCGAAGGTGCTGGTTGCCGACAACGCCGCCTACGCGCACCAACTGCCGGAAAACGTGGCACCCCTGGTTGGCGAACTGGCTGCGAATTACAGCCACGTACTGGCCGCTGCCACCTCCAACGGCAAGAACATCCTGCCGCGCGTGGCTGCGCAGCTGGACGTCGACCAGATCTCCGAGATCATCTCGGTTGAATCGGCTGACACCTTCAAGCGCCCGATCTACGCCGGTAACGCCATTGCGACCGTTCAGTCGTCGGCGTCCGTCAAGGTCATCACCGTGCGCGCCACCGGTTTCGACGCCGTTGCCGCCGAAGGTGGTTCGGCGAGCGTTGAAGCCGTTGCTGCGGCCCACGACGCAGGCAAGTCGTCCTTCGTCAATGAAGAACTGGCCAAGTCCGACCGTCCTGAGCTGACCGCTGCCAAAATCGTCGTTTCCGGCGGCCGCGGCATGCAGAACGGCGACAACTTCAAGCATCTGTATGCGCTGGCCGACAAGCTGGGCGCGGCCGTCGGCGCTTCTCGCGCTGCCGTCGACGCAGGCTTCGTGCCCAACGACATGCAGGTCGGTCAGACCGGCAAGATCGTCGCGCCGCAGCTGTACATCGCCGTCGGTATTTCCGGCGCGATCCAGCACCTGGCCGGCATGAAGGACTCCAAAGTGATCGTCGCGATCAACAAGGACGAAGAAGCGCCGATCTTCCAGGTGGCCGATTACGGCCTGGTTGCCGACCTCTTCGAAGCCGTCCCCGAGTTGGAGAAGCTGGTCTAATCCAGCCGTCTGACTTATAAAGAGAACCCGTTCGTTCGGGCTGCTGGAAAACGTTGATCGTCGGTTGCACTGCGCCGAATGACGTTTTCCCCGGTCGGAACAGAGCGGGTTTTTTTATGGGTCGAAAAAAGGATGTAGCCATGTTGTCGTCAAGGCGCACGCTGGCATCACTGGCAGGCGCAATGCTGCTCGTGCCTTCGCTGGTGATGGCGGCGGGCAAGTGCGATCGTCTGATCGTGACGGGCAGTCCGGATGCACCGCCTTACCTGTGGCGTGATCCGCAGGATCCGAAGCACTTGATGGGGGCCAACGCCGACCTGCTCAAAGAGGCTGCGACGCAGATCGGCATCAAGGTCGAGTTGCTGTTTGCGGGCAAGCGCAGTCAGGCACTGGAGGAAGTGCGCACCGGACGCATGGATCTGCTGGCCGACACCCCGCTGAACGACGCCGAACTCGAGTCGCTGGACTTCGTTCATCCGCCGGTTTCCCAGAATGAAATCATGGTCTGGACCCGCGCAGGCCACGCTCAACCCTTCAACGCGCTGGCGGACCTGCAGGGCCATGCGGGCGCCATCTCCGAGAAAACCCGCGTGACCCCTGCGTTCGAGCGCGCGATCAAAGAGCACCTCACGCTGGAGAAGAAGACCAACCTGACGCAGACCTTCCAGGCCCTCGTTCAGGGACAGGTCGAATACGTGCTCGCCGGACGCTACGCTGGAATGGCGATGACGCAGACCCTGGCGGCGGACCTTGAGGCACAACCGCTGCCGCTCGACCGGCCGGGCTTGTATCTGGCGTTGTCGTTCAATTCGGCGTGTAACGAACCCTGGCTGCGCGGACAGCTGGCAAAAAAAATGACAGAATTGTCCGCTTCGGGCCGCTCCAGTGAAGCCGTTACGCGCAATCTGGAATTGTGGAAAGCCCAGTTGCAGCAGCCGACCAGCGCCACCCACCAGTAGGAATGTTTTTTGAGCTTTCTTTTGAAAATACGACCTTTGATCGCAGCCGTGGCAACGGCCTCTCTGTTCGGCTGCGCGAACGATCCCGCGCCGGTTGAGCAGTTGAAATTGACCGAACAGGCGGTGACTCAGGCGGGCGCCGTGGGTGCGACCGATGACGAACCGGACCTCGCCAAAGCGCAGGCCAAACTGACTCGTGCCCGCGCCGACATGGCCGACAAGGCCTACAAGGATGCGCGCATGCAGGCCGAGCAGGCTGAGCTGGATGCCCGCCTGGCGGAAGCGCGGGTACTGACGCAAAAGAGCGACGAACAGGTTGCACAGGTCAACGCGCGCCTGGAGCGCCTTCGCAAACAGCTGGGGGCGAGCCAATGAACGCCATCCCGCGTGCAGTGAGCGTCGCGATGTTGTTGGCAAGTGCCGGGCTGTACGGTTGCGCGGCTCACCCCGGCAGCGAAGCCACGTTGCAGAGCGCCAGCGCCGATTTCCAGAAAGTCAAAGAAGACACCAACGTCTTGCGCAGCGCGCCGAAGGACGTGATCCGCGCAGGCGAATTGCTCGCCAGAGCCGAGCGTCTGTCCAGTTACATCGGCAGTGCCGACGACGTCAGCCATTACGCCTACCTGAGCAGCCGCTACAGCGCGGTCGCCACCGAGCACAGCAAGTTGCTGCTCAATCAGGAGAAGCTTGCGCGCCTCGAGCTTGAACGCCAGCGCCTGCAATTGGCGCTGCGTGAGGCGAAGTTGTCGGGTGCTCAGCAGCAAGGCAAATGGGCCGAAGATCAAGTGATCAGCCTTTCCACGTTGCAGACCGAACGGGGTCTGGTCATGACGCTGGGTGACATGCTGTTCGACACCGGCCATGCCGAGCTCAAGAGCTCGGCAAACCGAACCGTGCTGAAGGTCGTGCAGTTTCTGCAATTCAATCCCAAGCGCATCGTGCGTATCGAGGGTTACACCGACAGCACCGGCGACGCTCAGGAAAACCTGCAGCTGTCCCGTGATCGGGCGCAAGCAGTGGCGGATGTCCTGGCAGACCTCGGGATCGAAGACGAGCGCATCCAGGTGGAAGGGTATGGCGATCAATACCCGGTGGATGTGAACACTTCCGAACGGGGAAGGGCGCGAAATCGTCGGGTGGAAATCGTGTTCTCCGACGAAAAAGGCCATTTAAGCGCCCCGCGCTGAATTATTGGGTTGATCAGGCCCGGCTGTCTGCAAAGACGCCGGGCTTTTTTGTGCAAATCGTCCATAGGTTTGGCGTAAACGGCTTAACAAAATTTTCTTCACACTCAAGTATTACTGGCGGTTTCCTGAACTGTCCCCGTACACTTCTCAACTGTTCCGGTGAGATTGAAAAGTGTGCGCCGGAATTGACCTGCCTGTGACACGAGGGACGCCATGACCAATCTTCTGCTGTATCAACGTATCGCTCAGCAGTTGGCTGAAGACATTCGCCGGGGCGTGTATCAGCCCGGTGAGCGCGTGCCTTCGGTGCGCAAGATGAGCTCGCAGCTCAATGTCAGTCATGCCACCGTCCTGCAGGCCTACGCCAATCTCGAGGATCAGGGGCTGATCCGCGCGCGCCCGCAGTCCGGTTACTACGTCCATCAGACGCCTGCCCTGACTGCGCCGACCCCGGACATTGCACGGGTCGAGCGGCCGGGTCTGGTCACCCGCGCCAGCATCATCCAGCAAGTGCTGGTGGAGGCCCGACGTGAGGGTGTCTTTGCGTTCGGCGCTGCGGTGCCGCACATCGATTACCTGCCGCTGCGTGCGCTGCACCAGCAACTGGCGAAGGTCACGCGCTTCCAGAGCCCTCGCGCCTTCAACTACATGTTCAGCCCGGGCTTCGAGCCGTTGCGGCGTCAGGTGGCGATCCGCATGCGCGATGCCGGCGTGGTGGTCGATCCTTCAGAGGTCGTCATCACACACGGCTGTGTCGACGCACTGCAGATGTCGCTGCGTGTGCTGACCAGTCCCGGTGACCTGATCGCGGCCGAGTCGCCGACCTATTACGGGTTGCTGCAACTGGCCGATCTGTTGGGCCTGAAGGTGATCGAGATTCCCAGCGATCCGAACACCGGCATCAGTCTGGAGGCCTTGCAGCTGGCGGCCAATCAGTGGTCGATCAAGGCTTTGGTGATGACCTCGCGGTTGAGCAACCCGCTGGGCAGCACGATGCCCGAAGAGCGGCAGAAACACTTGCTGCGGCTGGCGTCGGACTTCGACATTCAGGTCATCGAAGACGACATTTACGGCGAGCTGATGTATGAGCAGAACAAGACCAAAGCGCTGAAGGCGTTCGATCGCCTGGGGCGGGTGATCTACTGCTCGAGCTTCTCCAAGACGCTGTCGCCGGGCGTGCGCATTGGCTGGATGATCGCCGGAAAATACCAGGCCGAAATCCAGCGGCTGCAAACCTTCAGCACCCATTCGGCGTGCAGTGTGACGCAAATGGCCGTGGCTTCTTATCTGGAGAACGGCGGCTATGACAGGCACCTGCGTTACATCCGCCAGGAGCATCGCAAGAACCTGAGCGCCTTTCAGTTGGCGGTGCAGCAAATGTTTCCAGAGGGCACGCAAATCAGCCGTCCGGCTGGCGGGTTCATCCTGTGGATCAGCCTTCCGGGACGGGTCAATACGCAGGAGTTGCACGTGCGCGCGCTCGAGCAGGGCATTAGCATCGCGCCGGGGCTTATCTTCAGTAACACAGAGCAATTCAACCACTGCATCCGGCTCAATTGCGGGCTGCCGTGGAACCGTGAGGCGGAGAGGGCGCTGATGACCCTGGGCATGCTTGCCAAGCAGTTGTGTCAGGACGCCGGTCAAACGTGGTGAACTCAGCCGGTCCGTTGCTTTCCACTGTTCAGGGGCTGGCTGACAAGGCTTCACTTGTCACCGGTTGACTAAAGGGCCAGCATATTGGCTCGTGTCTTAATCTGCCGTCTTCGATCTATGAATTCATTGCGTTGTATTGGCGTGTTGTTGCTGGTCTTGTTGAGCGCTTGCGATGGCGACAAGCCGGTGACACCGCCGCCTAAAGTAGCGACGACCGCGACCGCCCCGACGGCTCAAACCAGGGACGCTCAAGCGCCTGCACCGTTGGAAAAGCCTGTTGTTCCTGCTGCAACGGCGCCAGCGGTGCACGACCTAGCGCCTGACGCTGGCGTGGTGCCCGTTATCGCGTCGAGTAAGCCGCAGGCCCCCGCCAAGTCTGTCACGCCTGGGATCACACCCAATAAGGCGGCTGCGGTCGAGCAGAAATCACCGAGTGCCAATGCCCGATCAGCCAAGGTGAAAGCCGACAATTCAGAGGTGGCCAATCGTGCGCCGGTTGCCAGCAAGACCAAGCCTGCCTCCCAAGTGGTCAAGGACACGCGACTGCCGAAGGCTCAGCTTGATTTGAGTCTGCCGCCGGAGATGGTCAAGCAATTGGCCCCGCCAGCGAATGTGATCACCTCCGCTGCCAAGCCCAAGACGCCTCCGGCAGGCGCCAAGCCGCTGCTGCCGCAGCTGTTTCCTGATTCGCAGAGCGATCCGGATTTTCAGCTTCAGGGCCGTCTGCTCAGCAACGAAATGCAGCTGCAACTGCGTAACGAGGCGCGCCGGGATGTCGAGGGCGCTGCACTGGATTTCAAATTCAAGCAGTAATGGGCCCTCGGCCGTCGGCTTGCGTGAATCCCGTATTTTCAAACGCGCGTTTTAGCGGTTAAGATCCTGTCATCTCTCACTGCCTCCCAGAGTACGTTTTCATGGAATGCCGTCCGGGTTGCGGCGCTTGCTGCATTGCACCCTCCATCACCTCGCCGATTCCCGGTATGCCGCAGGGCAAACCCGCTGGCGAACGTTGCCTGCACCTGTCGGTCGACATGCTCTGCGGGCTGTTCGGCAGGCCGGAAAGACCGGCGGTGTGTAGCCAGTTCTCGGCAGACGTGGAGGTCTGTGGCAGCAGTTCCGAAGACGCCATTCGCCTGCTGGGCTGGTGGGAGACGCTCACATCGGTTGCTTGAAGGCAGGGATGTGGATATATCGAGACAACTGAACTTCAAGAATAAGGAATACAACAATGGGTTCGCTGTACCGGATTGCATGTAGAATCGGCCTGACTGTAATGGTCGCTGCCAGTGCCCAGGCTGAGGACTGGAAGGTCGCCAAGAACGAGGAGGGCATCAAGGTCTCGCTCAGTGACGTCGCGGGCTCTCAGTACAAGGCTTATCAGGGTGTAGCCACCATCAAGGCCGGCATTCCCAAGTTGCGCGCGCTGCAAGAGGATGTCGCTGCCGCGTGTGCCTGGATTCATGAGTGCAAGTCGCAGAAAATTCTCAAGCATGAGGGCGACAAGACTTGGACCTACACCCAGTTCAACACGCCGTGGCCAGTCACGCCGCGGGATTCGGTGCTTGAGGTCACGACCGTGGAAGGCGCCGATGGCAGCCTCACTCGCAAGCTGCTGGGGCAGCCCAAGTACATTCCTGAAGAGAAAGGCTTCGTACGGGTTGCGCAGGTGGAGGGCTACTGGAAGTTCGTGCCCAAGGGCGACAACCTGACCGAGGTTACCTACCAGGTGCACACCGAACCGGGCGGCAGCGTTCCGTCCTGGCTTGCCAACAAGTTCGTCGTCGACGCGCCTTTCAACACGCTCAAGGCGCTCAAGGAGCATGCGGAGCAGTAAGCGCCGCAAGCGTTCTTTAGCGCACAAAAAAGGCTGCCAATCGGCAGCCTTTTTCATGTCGGTGTCGCGCTTACTTGCGCTCTGCGAGTGGCACGATGTCGCGAGAGACTTCACCGGTGTACAGCTGGCGCGGGCGGCCGATCTTGTACGGGCTGGAGAGCATTTCTTTCCAGTGCGAGATCCAGCCGACGGTGCGGGCCAGGGCGAAGATCACGGTGAACATGCTGGTTGGAATGCCGATGGCTTTCAGGATGATGCCCGAATAGAAGTCGACGTTCGGGTACAGCGAGCGCTCGATGAAGTACGGATCGGTCAGCGCGATCTCTTCCAGACGCATCGCCAGTTCCAGCTGCGGATCGTTGGTGATGCCCAGTTCGCGCAGGACTTCGTCGCACGTCTGTTTCATCACGGTGGCGCGTGGGTCGCGGTTCTTGTAAACGCGGTGACCGAAGCCCATCAGCTTGAACGGATCGTTCTTGTCCTTGGCCTTGGCGATGTACTTGTCGATGTTCGAGACATCGCCGATTTCATCGAGCATGGTCAGAACGGCTTCGTTGGCGCCGCCGTGTGCCGGGCCCCACAGCGCGGCGATGCCGGCCGCGATACAGGCAAACGGGTTGGCGCCCGAAGAGCCGGCCATGCGCACGGTGGAGGTGGACGCGTTCTGTTCGTGGTCGGCGTGGAGGATGAAAATCCGGTCCATGGCCTTGGCCAGCGTCGGGCTGATCGGTTTGATCTCGCACGGCGTGTTGAACATCATGTGCAGGAAGTTTTCTGCGTAGCTCAGGTCGTTGCGCGGGTACATCATGGGCTGACCCATGGAGTACTTGTACACCATCGCGGCCAGGGTAGGCATCTTCGCGACCAGGCGGATCGCCGAGATTTCGCGATGCTGAGGATTATTGATGTCCAGCGAGTCGTGGTAGAACGCCGAGAGGGCACCGACGACGCCGCACATGACGGCCATCGGGTGAGCATCGCGACGGAAGCCGTTGAAGAAGGTCTTCAACTGCTCGTGCACCATGGTGTGGTTCTTCACGGTGACGACGAATTGAGCTTTTTGTTCGGCAGTCGGCAGTTCGCCGTTCAGCAGCAGGTAGCAGGTTTCCAGATAGTCCGATTGCTCGGCCAGCTGTTCGATCGGGTAGCCACGATGCAGCAGGATTCCGTTGTCACCGTCGATGTAGGTGATCTTGGATTCGCATGAGGCGGTCGACATGAAACCTGGGTCGAATGTGAAGCGTCCGGTGGCGGTCAGGCCGCGTACGTCGATTACATCGGGACCAACTGTGCCGGTCAGAATGGGCAGTTCGACGGGGGCAGCGCCCTCGATGATCAACTGCGCTTTTTTGTCAGCCATGTGGCCTCCTATTTATGCTTCAAATCATCAGACAGGCCCCCCACGCAGGGCCCGCACCACTATAGTGAGATAAATTCTAAAGTCAATTTGCCAAAAGTCTTGTAGCAGAAGGCTTTAAGGCGATGTTTTCCGCGAAATTACCTGCCATTTACGCCTTTTATCGAGCTAAAGCAATCCGCCCTTAGCGTGGGGTCTTTGCGTTGTCATTAGTTGGCTAACTGTCTATACTCGGCGTCCGACCGCCAGGGGCTTTCAGGCCCGTTTTTCTGGGGGCCGTCACTTCCTGGGTAGTGGGTACCTGACCAGTGCACTTCCCAACAACTTGCCCTGATTGTTAGGGGCTCTTCAGTGTGAAAAAAAGCCGTGAAAAGCCAACGACCTGTAAACCTAGACCTAAGGACCATCAAACTCCCCATCACCGGCGTAACGTCATTTCTTCATCGCGTCTCCGGCATCATCCTCTTCCTGGGCCTCGCCATCATGCTTTACGCATTGAGCAAGTCTCTGGGTTCCGAGGAAGGCTTTGCCGAGGTGAAGGATTGCCTGACCAGTCCGCTGGCCAAACTCGTTGTGTGGGGTCTCCTGTCCTCCTTGCTGTATCACTTGGTGGCCGGTGTTCGCCACTTGATCATGGATGCGGGTATCGGTGAGACGCTGGAAGGCGGAAAACTGGGCTCGAAAATCATCATCGCCGTTTCCCTGGTGTTGATTGTTCTGGCGGGAGTTTGGATATGGTAACCAGCGTTACGAACCTGTCACGTTCGGGCCTCTATGACTGGATGGCGCAGCGCGTCTCCGCCGTAGTGCTCGCGGCTTATTTCATCTTCCTGATCGGATACCTGATCGCCCACCCTGGCATCGATTTCGCCACGTGGCACGCTCTGTTCTCCCATAACGGAATGCGCATTTTCAGTCTGCTGGCCTTCGTTGCCCTGGGCGCTCACGCCTGGGTAGGCATGTGGACCATCGCGACCGACTACCTGACGCCGATGGCGCTGGGCAAGTCCGCGACAGCTGTGCGTTTCCTTTTCCAGGCTGTCTGCGGCATTGCGATGTTCGCGTACTTCGTCTGGGGTGTGCAGATTCTTTGGGGTATCTGATTCATGGCTAACATTAATACACTTTCATTCGACGCCATCATCATCGGCGGCGGTGGTGCAGGCATGCGCGCTGCATTGCAGCTGGCTCAGGGCGGCCACAAGACCGCTGTAGTCACCAAGGTCTTCCCGACCCGCTCGCACACCGTTTCCGCCCAGGGTGGCATCACCTGCGCCATCGCTTCGGCCGACCCGAACGATGACTGGCGCTGGCACATGTACGACACCGTCAAGGGTTCCGACTACATCGGTGACCAGGACGCGATCGAATACATGTGTTCCGTAGGCCCTGAAGCCGTGTTCGAACTCGAGCACATGGGTCTGCCGTTCTCCCGTACCGAGCAGGGCCGCATCTATCAGCGTCCGTTCGGCGGTCAGTCCAAGGACTTCGGTAAAGGCGGTCAGGCTGCGCGTACCTGCGCTGCTGCCGACCGTACCGGCCACGCCTTGCTGCACACCCTTTACCAGGCCAACCTGAAGGCCGGCACCGTATTCCTCAACGAATACTACGCAGTTGATCTGGTGAAGAACCAGGACGGCGCTTTCGTCGGCATCATCGCCATCTGCATCGAAACCGGTGAAACCTCGTACATCCGCGCCGACGCGACCGTACTGGCTACCGGCGGCGCAGGCCGTATCTACTCGTCGACCACCAACGCCCTGATCAACACCGGTGACGGCGTCGGCATGGCCCTGCGTGCAGGCGTGCCGGTTCAGGACATCGAAATGTGGCAGTTCCACCCGACCGGCATTGCCGGCGCAGGTGTACTGGTCACCGAAGGTTGCCGTGGTGAAGGCGGTTACCTGATCAACAAGCACGGCGAGCGTTTCATGGAGCGCTATGCGCCGAACGCGAAAGACCTTGCAGGTCGTGACGTCGTTGCGCGCTCGATGGTCAAGGAAATCATTGCCGGCAATGGTTGCGGTCCCGATGGCGACCACGTGATGCTGAAGCTCGATCACCTGGGTGAAGAAGTGCTGCACAGCCGTCTGCCAGGCATCATGGAGCTGTCCAAGACCTTCGCACACGTCGATCCTGCCGTTGCGCCGATCCCGGTCGTTCCAACCTGCCACTACATGATGGGCGGCATCGCCACCAACATTCACGGTCAGGCAATCACGCAGAACGCCGCTGGCGAAGACACCATCATCCCGGGCCTGTTCGCGGTCGGTGAAGTGGCGTGCGTATCGGTTCACGGTGCCAACCGTCTGGGTGGCAACTCGCTGCTCGACCTGGTCGTGTTCGGTCGTGCTGCCGGTCTGCACCTGGAGCAGGCGCTCAACGAGGGCATCGACTACCGTCGCGCCTCCGACACCGACATCGATGTCGCTCTGGCCCGCCTCAGCGGCCTGAACGAGCGCACCGATGGCGAAGACGTCGCCACCCTGCGCAAAGAGCTGCAAAGCTGCATGCAGAACTACTTCGGTGTATTCCGCACGGGCGAATACATGCAGAAGGGTATCGCTCAGCTGGCCACCCTGCGCGAGCGTATCGCGAAGGTCAAGATCAACGACAAGAGCCAGGCGTTCAACACTGCCCGGATCGAAGCGCTGGAATTGCAGAACCTGCTGGAAGTCGCCGAAGCAACGGCCATTGCTGCAGAACATCGCAAGGAGTCCCGTGGTGCGCACGCTCGCGAAGACTTCGAAGATCGCGACGACGAAAACTGGCTGTGCCACACCCTGTACTTCCCGGGTGAAAAGCGCGTAGCCAAGCGTGCCGTGAACTTCTCGCCGAAGACTGTTCCGACTTTTGAGCCTAAGGTTCGGACTTATTAAGGGTGATCGCCATGTTGCAAGTCAGTGTTTATCGTTACAACCCTGATCAGGACGCTGCGCCGTTCATGCAGGAATTCCAGGTCGACACCGGTGGCAAGGACCTGATGGTGCTGGACGTGCTGGCCCTGATCAAAGAGCAGGACGAAGGTTTCTCCTATCGTCGCTCCTGCCGTGAAGGCGTCTGCGGTTCCGACGGCATGAACATCAACGGCAAGAACGGCCTGGCCTGCATCACGCCGCTGTCTTCCGTGGTCAAGGGCAACAAGCTGGTGGTTCGTCCGCTGCCTGGCCTGCCGGTCATCCGTGACCTGGTCGTCGACATGAGCATCTTCTACAAGCAGTACGAGAAGGTGAAGCCATTCCTGCAGAACAACACGCCGGCTCCGGCCATCGAGCGTCTGCAGTCGCCTGAAGAGCGTGAAAAGCTGGACGGTCTGTACGAGTGCATCCTGTGCGCCTGCTGCTCGACGTCCTGCCCTTCGTTCTGGTGGAACCCGGACAAATTCCTCGGTCCAGCCGCGCTGCTGCAAGCCTATCGTTTCCTGGCTGACAGCCGCGACACCAAGACCCAGGAGCGTCTGGCATCGCTGGATGACCCGTTCAGTGTGTTCCGCTGCCGCGGGATCATGAACTGCGTCAACGTCTGCCCGAAAGGTCTTAACCCGACCAAGGCGATCGGTCATGTTCGCAGCATGTTGCTGAAAAGCGGTATCTGAGTTCCTTGTACCTGTAACATCGATGCATGTGTAAACGTTGTGCCCGTAAACGCTGCGGCGCAGGCTTCAACCGGCGCCGTAGTTTTAACCTGAGCAGCAGTCATTTGGCCGCAGCTCTTATTTTGAAGAAATGAGACCAGCAGGGGCATCCGGGCTGGTACCCGGACTATCTGCGTGATCCTAGCGACTTGGTGCAGTCAGCGACTTGATTCGAAATCGCTGCCGGACTTTTCAAGTTTGCAACGGTGTCGACGCCGGTGGTGTCCCCTAACCGAGGGTGACCAAGCATGCAAGAAAGCGTGATGCAGCGCATGTGGAACAGCGCCCACCTTTCCGGTGGTAACGCTGCCTATGTGGAAGAGCTCTACGAACTCTACCTGCACGACCCTAACGCTGTGCCAGAAGAGTGGCGCACCTACTTTCAGACGTTGCCGGCTGACGGCAGCACTGCCACCGATGTATCGCACTCTACGGTTCGCGATCATTTCGTGTTGCTGGGGAAAAACCAGCGCCGCGCTCAGCCGGTCTCCGCCGGTAGCGTGAGCAGCGAACACGAGAAGAAGCAAGTCGAAGTGCTGCGACTTATCCAGGCATTCCGTATGCGCGGCCATCAGGGTGCGCAACTCGATCCTCTGGGTCTGTGGAAGCGTACTGCGCCAGCTGACCTGTCGATCAACCATTACGGTTTGACCAACGCTGACCTCGATACCACATTCCGTGCCGGCGACCTGTTCATCGGCAAGGAGGAAGCGAGCCTACGCGAAATCGTCGACGCGTTGCAGAAGACATATTGCCGCACCATCGGTGCGGAGTTCACGCACATCGTCGATTCCAACCAGCGCAACTGGTTCATGCAGCGCCTCGAAAGCGTGCGTGGCCGTCCAGCTTACTCCGCCGACATTCAGAGCCACCTGCTCGAGCGCGTCACCGCGGCCGAGGGTCTGGAGAAGTACCTGGGCACCAAGTACCCGGGCACCAAGCGCTTTGGCCTGGAAGGCGGCGAAAGCCTGATCCCGATGCTGGACGAACTGATCCAGCGTTCCGGTTCCTACGGCACCAAGGAAATCGTCATCGGCATGGCCCACCGTGGCCGTTTGAACGTACTGGTCAACACCTTCGGCAAAAACCCGCGCGAGCTGTTCGACGAGTTCGAAGGCAAGAAGAAGGTCGAGCTCGGTTCCGGTGACGTGAAGTATCACCAGGGCTTCTCGTCCAACGTCATGACCACCGGCGGCGAAGTTCACCTGGCCATGGCGTTCAACCCGTCTCACCTGGAGATCGTTTCTCCGGTGGTCGAAGGTTCCGTGCGCGCCCGTCAGGATCGTCGCAACGACGCCACCGGCGAGAAAGTGCTGCCGATTTCCATCCACGGTGATGCTGCGTTCGCAGGTCAGGGCGTGGTTCTGGAAACCTTCCAGATGTCGCAGACCCGCGGCTTCAAGACTGGCGGCACCATCCACATCGTGGTGAACAACCAGGTTGGCTTCACCATCAGCAACCCGCTGGACGCGCGTTCGACCGAATACGCGACCGACGTGGCCAAGATGATTCAGGCGCCGATCCTCCATGTGAATGGCGACGACCCAGAAGCGGTCATGTTCGTGACCCAGCTGGCGATCGACTACCGCATGCAGTTCAAGCGTGACGTGGTCATCGACCTGGTCTGCTACCGCCGTCGCGGCCACAACGAGGCCGACGAGCCGAGCGGCACCCAGCCGCTGATGTACCAGCAGATCTCCAAGCAGCGCACCACCCGCGAGCTGTACGCCGACTCCCTGGCCGCCGCCGGTGTGCTCGATGCCGCCGCCGCTCAGGCGAAGGTCGACGAGTACCGCAACGCGCTGGACAACGGCATGCACGTCGTGAAAAGCCTGGTCAAAGAGCCGAACAAGGAATTGTTCGTCGACTGGCGTCCTTACCTGGGCCACGCCTGGACCGCGCGTCACGACACCCGTTTTGACCTCAAGACCCTGCAGGAACTGTCGGCCAAGCTGATGGAACTGCCGGAAGGCTTCGTGGTTCAGCGTCAGGTCCAGAAGATCTACGAAGACCGCCAGAAGATGCAAGCCGGTGGGCTGCCGATCAACTGGGGTTACGCAGAGACCATGGCCTACGCCACGCTGGCGTTCGAAGGGCATCCGGTGCGCATCACCGGGCAAGACGTCGGCCGCGGCACGTTCTCGCACCGCCACGCCGTCCTGCACAACCAGAAAGACGCAACCACCTACGTGCCTCTGCAGAACCTGTACGCCGGTCAGCCTCGCTTTGACCTGTATGACTCGTTCCTGTCGGAAGAAGCGGTGCTTGCATTCGAATACGGCTACTCGACCACTTCGCCGAACGCGCTGGTGATCTGGGAAGCCCAGTTCGGTGACTTCGCCAACGGTGCGCAGGTCGTGATCGACCAGTTCATCACCAGCGGCGAGCACAAATGGGGCCGTCTGTGCGGTCTGACCATGCTCTTGCCGCATGGCTACGAAGGGCAGGGGCCAGAGCACTCTTCGGCTCGTCTGGAGCGTTACCTGCAGCTGTGCGCCGAGCACAACATTCAGGTGTGCGTGCCGACCACTCCGGCACAGATCTACCATCTGCTGCGCCGTCAGGTGATTCGTCCTCTGCGCAAGCCGCTGGTCGTGCTGACACCCAAGTCGCTGCTGCGCCACAAGCTGGCCATCTCGACGCTGGAAGATCTGGCCGAAGGCTCGTTCCAGACGGTCATCCCGGAAATCGACACCCTCGATCCGGCCAAGGTGACCCGCCTGGTCCTGTGCAGCGGCAAGGTGTACTACGACCTGCTGGAGAAACGCCGTGCCGAAGGCCGCGAAGATATCGCCATCGTGCGTATCGAGCAGCTCTATCCGTTCCCGGAAGACGACCTGATGGAGGCCATCGCGCCTTACACCAACCTGACCCACGTGGTCTGGTGTCAGGAAGAGCCGATGAACCAGGGCGCCTGGTACAGCAGCCAGCATCACTTGCGCCGTAGCATCGGCAATCACAACCGCAACCTCGTTCTCGAGTACGCCGGTCGTGATGCTTCTGCTGCTCCTGCTTGTGGCTACGCTTCGATGCACGCCGAGCAGCAGGAAAAACTGCTGCAAGACGCGTTCACTGTTTAACGCCTTCGCGCACTAGAAACCGAATTAAGGAATTACAGACAATGGCTATTGAGATCAAAGCCCCCTCTTTCCCGGAATCCGTTGCCGACGGCACCATTTCCAAATGGCACAAACAGCCGGGCGAGGCGGTGAAACGTGACGAGCTGCTGGTCGACATCGAGACTGACAAAGTCGTTCTCGAAGTACTGGCCGAAGCTGACGGCGTATTGGCATCGATCGTCAAAGGCGAGGGCGACACCGTCCTGTCCAACGAGTTGATCGCAACCCTGGACGCCGGCGCCACGGCTTCGGCCGCGCCTGCCGCTGCCGCTGCTGCACCGGCCGCCGCGCCTGCACCTGCCGCTGCTGCCGCTCCGGCACCTGCTGCCGGCGACGAAGACGCGATCGGCGCTCCGGCCGCCCGCAAGCTGGCTGAAGAAAACGGCATCGCGCTGTCCAGCATCAAAGGCACCGGCAAAGACGGCCGTGTCACCAAGGAAGACGTGGTCGCTGCCATCGAAGCGAAGAAATCCGCTCCGGCCGGCGCACCGGCTGCCAAGCCTGCTGCCGCCGCAGCTGCCGCTCCTGTGGTCGCTGCCGGTGACCGCACCGAGAAGCGCGTTCCGATGACCCGCCTGCGTGCCAAGGTTGCCGAGCGTCTGGTAGAAGCTCAGTCCACCATGGCGATGCTGACCACTTTCAACGAAGTCGACATGACCGAAGTCATGGCCCTGCGTTCGAAGTACAAGGATCTCTTCGAGAAGAGCCATAACGGTGTGCGTCTGGGCTTCATGTCGTTCTTCGTCAAGGCCGCTACCGAAGCGCTGAAACGCTTCCCGGCAGTCAACGCGTCGATCGACGGTTCGGACATCGTTTACCACGGTTACGCCGACGTCGGTGTTGCCGTGTCCAGCGACCGTGGTCTGGTGGTTCCGGTTCTGCGTAACGCCGAACAGATGAGCCTGGCTGAGATCGAAGGCGGCATCGCCACCTTCGGCAAGAAAGCCCGTGACGGCAAACTGTCCATCGACGAGATGACTGGCGGTACCTTCACCATCACCAACGGTGGTACTTTCGGTTCGATGATGTCGACCCCGATCGTCAACCCGCCGCAAGCGGCCATCCTGGGCATGCACAACATCGTTCAACGCCCGATGGCGATCAACGGTCAGGTTGTCATTCGTCCGATGATGTACCTGGCGCTGTCGTACGATCACCGCCTGATCGACGGTAAAGAAGCTGTGACTTTCCTGGTGACCATCAAGAACCTGCTGGAAGATCCGGCTCGTCTGTTGCTGGATATCTGATTCAAGGCAGCCACAAGCCGCACGCGCCAAGCTGCACACAAGCAGCCTGGCGTTTGCGCTTGGGTCGTCGCAACATCCTAATAGCAGGCTGCAACTCGTCTGTAGAGCATCACGGATCAGCTTGCAGCTTGTGGCTTGAAGCTCGCAGCTAAAGAGGAACTCTTTGTATGTCCCAGAAATTCGACGTGGTAGTGATTGGCGCAGGCCCTGGCGGTTATGTGGCCGCCATCAAGGCCGCGCAACTTGGTCTCAAGACTGCCTGCATCGAGAAGTATCAGGATAAAGAGGGCAAACTGGCTCTCGGCGGTACCTGCCTGAACGTGGGCTGCATCCCTTCCAAGGCGCTGCTGGACAGCTCGTGGAAATTCTACGAAGCCAAGAACCAGTTCAACGTACACGGCATTTCCATCTCCGGCGACGTGCAGATGGACGTACCGGCGATGGTCGGCCGCAAGGCCCAGATCGTCAAAGGCCTGACCGGCGGCGTTGCGAGCCTGTTCAAGGCAAACGGCGTCACTTCTCTACAAGGTCACGGCAAGCTGCTGGCCGGCAAGAAAGTCGAGCTGACCAAGCCTGACGGCACCACTGAAGTCATCGAAGCCGATAACATCATCCTGGCTTCCGGCTCGCGCCCGATCGACATTCCGCCGGCGCCAGTCGACCAGAACGTCATCGTCGACTCCACAGGTGCCCTGGAATTCCAGACCGTGCCTGAGCGCCTGGGCGTGATCGGCGCTGGCGTCATCGGCCTGGAGCTGGGTTCGGTGTGGTCGCGTCTGGGTTCCAAGGTGACCGTTCTGGAAGCGCTGGAGAAATTCCTGCCAGCCGCTGACGAAGCCGTTTCCAAGGAAGCGCAGAAGACCTTCACCAAGCAGGGTCTGGACATCAAGCTGGGCGCGCGCGTCACCGGTTCGAAAGTCAACGGCAACGAAGTTGTCGTCAACTACACCGACAAGGATGGCGAGCAGAACATCACCTTCGATCGTCTGATCGTCGCGGTAGGCCGTCGTCCGGTGACCACCGATCTGCTGGCTTCCGACAGCGGCGTCGACATCGACGAGCGCGGTTTCATCTTCGTCAACGACCAGTGCGAGACCAGCGTTCCTGGCGTCTACGCGATCGGTGACGTGGTCCGTGGTCTGATGCTGGCACACAAAGCGTCGGAAGAAGGCATCATGGTTGTCGAGCGCATCAAGGGTCACAAGACCCAGATGAACTACGACCTGATCCCTTCGGTTATCTACACCCACCCGGAGATCGCATGGGTCGGTAAAACCGAGCAGACCTTGAAGGCCGAAGGCGTAGAGGTTAACGTCGGCAGCTTCCCGTTCGCGGCCAGTGGTCGTGCAATGGCTGCGAACGACACCGGCGGTTTCGTCAAGGTCATCGCCGACGCCAAGACCGACCGTGTACTGGGTGTACACGTCATTGGTCCAGGCGCCGCAGAACTGGTACAGCAGGGCGCGATCGGCATGGAGTTCGGCACCAGTGCCGAAGACATCGGCATGATGGTCTTCTCGCACCCGACGTTGTCCGAAGCGCTGCACGAAGCTGCACTGGCAGTGAATGGCCACGCCATCCACATCCAGAACAAGAAGAAACGCTAAGAAAAAACCACGACGGTCCGCCCGTCGTGAGCCTTGCTCGCAAGGCTTACCGCGGAAGGACCGTTGGACTCGAACTCCCGGTGGTGCGAGGCAGGCATTCAGGTGTCTGTCCTGGCACCTTCCGGGAGAAGCGGTCACAGGTGGTGCGGCACGCTTAGACGAGCAGCACCGAATGCGCAGTACCTAACGAAGACGGTAATAAGCATGAATCTTCACGAGTATCAGGGTAAGCAGCTGTTTGCTGAATACGGCCTGCCAGTATCCAAGGGCTTTGCAGTAGACACCCCGGAAGCAGCAGCAGAAGCGTGCGACAAAATCGGCGGAACCGAGTGGGTTGTCAAAGCCCAGGTTCACGCGGGTGGTCGCGGTAAAGCGGGCGGCGTCAAGCTGGTTCGCAGCAAGGAAGACGCAGCTGCGTTCGCTCAACAGTGGTTGGGCAAGCGTCTGGTCACTTACCAGACTGATGCCAACGGTCAGCCAGTCACCAAGATCCTGGTTGAATCCTGCACTGACATCGCCAAAGAGCTGTACCTGGGCGCTGTAGTCGATCGTTCGAGCCGTCGTATCGTGTTCATGGCTTCCACCGAAGGTGGTGTGGACATCGAGAAAATCGCTCACGAAACACCTGAGAAGATTCTCAAAGCCACTGTCGATCCACTGGTTGGCGCTCAGCCGTTCCAGGGTCGCGATCTGGCTTTCCAGCTGGGTCTGGAAGGCAAGCAGGTTGCCCAGTTCGCCAAGATCTTCACCGGTCTGGCCAAGCTGTTCCAGGACCACGACCTGGCCCTGCTGGAAGTGAACCCGCTGGTCATCAAGGCTGACGGCGATCTGCACTGCCTGGACGCGAAGATCAACATCGACGCCAACGCCATGTACCGTCAGCCAAAGCTGAAGGCTTTCCACGATCCATCGCAAGATGACCCACGTGAAGCCCACGCTGCCAAGTTCGAACTGAACTACGTGGCACTGGAAGGCAACATCGGCTGCATGGTCAACGGTGCCGGCCTGGCCATGGGTACCATGGACATCGTCAACCTGCACGGCGGCAAGCCAGCCAACTTCCTCGACGTAGGTGGCGGCGCGACCAAAGAGCGCGTGACCGAAGCGTTCAAGATCATCCTGTCCGACAGCAACGTCGCTGCAGTACTGGTCAACATCTTCGGCGGCATCGTTCGCTGCGACATGATTGCCGAAGGCATCATCGGCGCTGTTAAAGAAGTCGGCGTGAAAATCCCGGTCGTTGTGCGCCTCGAAGGCAACAACGCTGACCTGGGCGCTAAAGTACTGGCAGAAAGCGGCTTGAACATCATCGCTGCTACCAGCTTGACCGACGCTGCTCAACAAGTCGTCAAAGCTGCGGAGGGCAAATAATGAGCGTCCTGATCAATAAAGACACCAAGGTTATCTGCCAGGGTTTCACCGGCTCGCAAGGTACCTTCCACTCCGAACAAGCCATTGCCTACGGCACCAAAATGGTTGGCGGCGTGACCCCAGGCAAAGGTGGCACCACTCACCTGAACCTGCCAGTGTTCAACACCGTTCGCGAAGCCGTTGAACAGACTGGCGCCACTGCCAGCGTGATCTATGTTCCGGCTCCGTTCTGCAAGGACTCCATCCTTGAAGCAGCGTTCGGCGGCATCAAACTGATCATCTGCATCACCGAAGGTATTCCTACCCTCGACATGCTGGATGCCAAGGTCAAGTGCGACGAGCTGGGTGTTACCCTGATCGGCCCTAACTGCCCAGGCGTCATCACCCCAGGCGAGTGCAAGATCGGCATCATGCCAGGTCACATTCACTTGCCAGGCAAAGTCGGTATCGTGTCGCGTTCCGGCACCCTGACTTACGAAGCTGTGAAGCAGACCACTGACGCCGGCTTCGGTCAGTCGACCTGCGTCGGTATCGGTGGTGACCCGATCCCGGGCTCCAACTTCATCGACATCCTCAAGCTGTTCCAGGAAGACCCGAAGACCGAAGCGATCGTCATGATCGGTGAGATCGGCGGTTCGGCTGAAGAAGAAGCGGCTGCCTACATCAAGGCAAACGTGACCAAGCCAGTGGTTTCCTACATCGCCGGTGTGACTGCTCCTCCGGGCAAGCGCATGGGCCATGCGGGCGCAATCATCTCTGGCGGCAAAGGCACTGCAGACGAGAAATTCGCTGCACTGCAGGACGCAGGCGTCAAAACCGTGCGTTCGCTGGCAGACATCGGCAAAGCCCTGGCTGAGCTGACCGGTTGGGAAATGAAGAAGTAAGCATAGCTTGCTGATCATCGTCTGATCGACAAAGGCCACCTTCGGGTGGCCTTTGTGTTTTCCGGGTCTGGATTTCGGCGTGTCGTTTCCAGTCGCAAGTATTCAATCCGTATAACAGCCTCCTGTTCGCAAGGCGCAAGGCGCAAGGCGCAAGGCGCATGGGGACGAAGGGCGAGCAGTCTGGCCGAGTTTTGTAGGACTTGTCCGAAATGCGACAGCAACGTGCGTTCATCGGTCGCACCGCCCTGTAACGGTGCGAAAAATGAGGTAGGCTAGCCGCCATTTTGCGTGGTCGGCCCCCATAAGGAGCTGCTGCGCGCAACGGGTCTGTCTTAAAAGGACGGGCAGCATTTCCCTCACCCTCAGGGAAATCCTCTTCTTAATTCCGATTCAGCAGTGTGGTTTCTTTGATGAAAGTGTTGAAAGGCCAGGACATCCTGGCGCTGGGTTTCATGACGTTCGCGTTGTTCGTGGGTGCTGGCAATATCATCTTTCCCCCCATCGTAGGCCTGCAGGCCGGTCCACACGTGTGGATGGCGGCGCTGGGCTTTCTGGTGACTGCGGTTGGTCTTCCTGTGGTCACGGTCATCGCGCTGGCCAAGGTCGGCGGTGCAATGGACGCGTTGAGCAGTCCCATTGGCAAGATCGCCGGGACGCTGCTGGCGGCGGTCTGCTACCTTTCCGTCGGCCCGCTGTTCGCCACGCCGCGCACGGCCACGGTGTCGTTCGAAGTCGGGTTGGTGCCACTGACCGGCGAAAGTCCACTGGCGCTGTTTCTCTACAGCCTGGTTTATTTCCTTCTGGTGTTCTGGATCTCACTGTATCCGGGCCGCCTGCTCGATACCGTCGGACGTTTCCTTGCCCCGTTGAAGATCATCGCACTGGCCGTGCTGGGCATCGCGGCGTTCGCACTGCCTGCCGGTGATGTAGGAAGCGCGCAACCGGCTTACGTCGCGGCGCCGTTCTCGCAAGGGTTCATCAATGGCTACCTGACCATGGATACCCTGGGTGCGCTGGTGTTCGGCATCGTCATCGTCAATGCCATTCGTTCGCGCGGCGTTGAATCGCCACGCCTGATCACGCGCTACGCCATCATCGCCGGCCTGATTGCCGGCGTCGGTCTGGCGCTGGTGTACATCAGTCTGTTCCGCCTCGGTTCGGGCAGTCACGCTGTCGCGGCGGACGCAACGAACGGCGCTGCCGTGCTGCACGCGTATGTGCAACATACCTTCGGTACGCTGGGCAGCAGCTTCCTGGCGGTGTTGATTTCCTTGGCGTGTCTGGTGACCGCAGTTGGTCTGACCTGCGCCTGCGCCGAATACTTCAGCCGGTTGTTGCCACTGTCCTACAAGACGCTGGTCATCCTCCTGGCCGTGTTTTCACTGCTGGTCTCCAACCTTGGTCTGACCAAGCTCATCCAGTTCTCCATCCCGGTGCTGACGGCGATTTACCCGCCGTGTATCGCGCTGGTCGCCCTGAGTTTCTGCAAGGATTTCTGGCACGCACAGGGCCGTATCGTTGCGCCGGTGATGCTCGTGTCATTTGTGTTCGGTGCTGTGGATGCAGCGAAAGGCGCTGGTCTTGGCGCTTACCTGCCTGACGCTGTGGGGCATCTGCCGTTGAGCGAGCAAGGCCTGGCCTGGCTGATTCCCTCACTGATCATGCTGTTCATCGCATTCGTGGTGGACCGGATGCTGGGCAAGCGCAGCGAGGCGCTGGCCTGAGGGGAGGGCGGCGGCGCAAGCGCTTGCACCGTGGAACAACATTTCCCGCATAAAAAATAAAGCCCGCTTAGTGCGGGCTTTATTTTCTGTAAACTTTCGAACTTACGGCTTAGTTGGAGCAGGTGCCTGTTCGTTCGCCTCTTTCGCGCGTTCTTGTGCGGCCTCGGCATTTTTCTGAGCAGCTTCCTGACTTTCTTTGGCTGCATCGTTCACTTTATCTTGAGCCTTCTGCATCGACTCCTGGGACTGCTGAGCAGCCTTGTTTGCATCTTGCTGTTTATCCTCGGATTTTTTATCGCAGGCAGCGAGACCCAAAGTGGCAGAAAGCATGAGGGCAATGGCTAAAGTCTTACGCATGGGGTGTTTCTCCTTATTGAACATCTACGAGCCTTCGAGCACAGCGCTATTAAGTTAGTTCCATTGTGTGTCGAGGATTAAAAACCGGCTGTTACCTCGGGATTACACAATGCCGGCGCAATGCCGCGCAGTCAGGCTGATTAAACGTTTATGCAGGGTGAGTCATGCAAGACCTCGGGTGATCATGTTTATGGACGATGGAGAATCTTCATTCCCTTGATGCCGCTCTCTTGAAATCCCTGACCCAGCCCCCACCTTGATGACAACCCGCCGCCCGGCCTTCAACAGGTGTCAGGCGCGGCCATCCCTATTTGTGTCGACTGATTGGAGTTTGATGACCATGAGTGTGGAAACTCAAAAGGAAACCCTGGGCTTCCAGACCGAGGTAAAGCAGCTGCTGCACCTCATGATCCATTCGCTGTATTCGAACAAGGAGATTTTTCTCCGCGAGCTGATTTCCAACGCGTCCGACGCCGTCGACAAGCTGCGCTTCGAAGCGCTGTCCCGACCTGAGCTGCTGGAAGGCGGCGCCGAGCTGAAGATCCGCGTCAGCTTCGACAAAGACGCCAAGACCGTCACGCTCGAAGACAACGGCATCGGCATGAGCCGTGAAGATGTGATCACCCATCTGGGCACCATCGCCAAATCGGGCACTGCCGACTTCATGAAGAACCTGTCCGGCGATCAGAAGAAGGACTCGCACCTGATCGGTCAGTTCGGTGTCGGCTTCTACTCTGCGTTCATCGTCGCCGATCAGGTCGAAGTCTTCAGCCGTCGTGCCGGCCTGCCTGCCAGCGAAGGCGTGCACTGGTCCTCCAGAGGCGAGGGCGAATTCGAAGTCGCCACGCTGGAAAAAGCCGACCGCGGCACGCGCATCGTGCTGCACCTGAAAAACGGCGAAGACGAGTTCGCCGATGGCTACCGCCTGCGCAACATCATCAAGAAGTATTCCGATCACATCGCATTGCCGATCGAGCTGCCGAAAGAGCAGATCGCCGTCGAAGGCGAGCCTGCACCGGTGCAGGAATGGGAAACCGTCAACCGCGCCAGTGCCCTGTGGACCCGTCCGCGCACCGAGGTGAAGGATGAGGAATACCAGGAGTTCTACAAGCACATCGCCCACGATTTCGAGAACCCGCTGAGCTGGAGCCATAACAAGGTCGAAGGCAAGCTGGAATACAACTCGCTGCTTTACGTTCCGGCCCGCGCGCCGTTCGACCTGTATCAGCGTGAAGCGCCGCGAGGCCTGAAACTGTACGTGCAGCGCGTGTTCGTCATGGATCAGGCGGAGTCCTTCCTGCCGCTGTACCTGCGCTTCATCAAGGGCGTGGTCGATTCCAACGATCTGTCGCTGAACGTTTCGCGCGAGATTCTGCAGAAAGACCCGATCATCGACTCGATGAAGTCGGCGCTCACCAAGCGCGTGCTGGACATGCTGGAGAAACTGGCGAAGAACCAACCGGAAGAATACAAAGGCTTCTGGAAGAACTTCGGTCAGGTGATGAAAGAAGGTCCTGCCGAAGATTTCGCCAACAAGGAAAAGATCGCCGGCCTGCTGCGTTTCGCTTCGACCTCCGACGAGAGCGGTGAGCAGAGCGTGGCCCTGTCCGAGTACCTGGCGCGCGCCAAAGAGGGTCAGGACAAGATCTACTACCTCACCGGCGAGAGCTACGCGCAGGTCAAGAACAGTCCGCACCTGGAAGTCTTCCGCAAGAAAGGCATCGAAGTGCTGCTGCTGACCGACCGTATCGACGAGTGGCTGATGAGCTACCTCAGCGACTTCGACGGCAAGGGTTTCGTCGATGTGGCACGGGGTGACCTGGACCTGGGCAAACTGGACTCCGAAGAGGACAAGAAAGCCCAGGAAGAAGTCGCCAAGGACAAAGAGGGCTTGATCGAGCGCCTGAAAACCGCGCTGGGCGAGGCTGTCAGCGAAGTTCGCGTGTCCCATCGCCTGACCGATTCGCCTGCGATTCTGGCCATCGGCGAGCAGGATCTGGGCTTGCAGATGCGCCAGATTCTGGAAGCCAGCGGTCAGAAGGTTCCGGATTCGAAGCCGATCTTCGAGTTCAACCCGACGCATCCGCTGATCGGCAAGCTGGACAACGAGCAGAACGAAGAGCGCTTTGGCGACCTGTCGCACATCCTGTTCGATCAGGCCGCGCTGGCCGCAGGCGACAGCTTGAAGGATCCGGCCGCTTACGTGCGCCGTCTGAACAAGTTGTTGGTGGAGCTCTCGGTTTAACATTCGAGTGCTGACAAAACCCGCTTCGGCGGGTTTTGTCATTTGATGATCTTTCATTCTCAACAGCAGGAGTCCGCAATGAGCAACGTGACCGTACAGTCCGTGGTGTATCAGATCGATGGCAAATCCTATGAGAGCCGTCTGGTATTCAGCGAAGGTGCCAAAGCCGCTCCGGGTCTGGTGATGGCGCCAAACTGGATGGGCATCAGCGAGGACGCCGAGGACATCGCCCGGGAAGTGGCCGGCAAAGGTTTTGTGGTGCTGCTGGCCGATTTGTACGGCCAGAACGTTCGCCCGAAAAACGGCGACGAGGCCGCGGCGGCAATGATGCCGTTGAAAAACGACCGTGCGCTGCTGAACACGCGCATGCAGGCTGCGCTGGATCAACTGACCGGGCAAAACATTGCGGCGGTGGACTCGACGCGTCTGGCGACGTTCGGTTTCTGCTTCGGCGGTTGCTGTTCGCTGGAACTGGCCCGTACCGGTGCGCCGCTGAAGGCGGCAATCTCGTTCCATGGCACGCTGGACACCACTCATCCGGACGGCGGCAAGCACATCCAGGGTAAAGTGCTTGTGCTGCACGGTGCTTCCGATCCGCTGGTGCCGAAGGAGCAATTGCCTGCGTTCGAAGCGGAAATGAACGCCGCCAACGTCGACTGGCAACTGCTGAGTTATGGCGGCGCCTTCCACTCGTTCACTGACAAACACGCCAATAATCCTGGCGTGCAGATGTACAACCCGACCGTGTCAAAGCGCGCGTTCACTGCCATGCATAACCTGCTGGATGAGGTGTTCGCGGGCTGATACGCCTTCGAAATGAGCGTGCTCGGGATGGCGCGGCGTGATGCTCCGAAAGGATGAATGCACGCACGCCGTCGCGAACAGGCTTGGTTCTGGCCGAATTCAGCGTTTGCCTGAAGGCAATTCGATCCGCTCGACTTCCCCTGGTACGGTCGGCCAGTCTCCAGCGGCCCATCTGGCGCGTGCCTGATCGATCAAGGCCGGATCGCTGGCCACGAAATTCCAGTTCATCCTGCGCGGCCCATCCAGCGGCGCGCCGCCAATCAGCACCGCATGGGCTTCGCTTTCAGCGCTCAGTGTCGGCTCATCCCCCGCGTCCAGCACGATAAGGCTGCGTGGTTCGACAGGTTCGCCGTCCAGCAGCATGTCACCCTCGATCACATACAACGCACGCTGCTCATGCTCGGCCGGAATCAACAGCGTCGTGGCGGTCTGCATCTTGATTTCTGCATACAGCGTAGGCGACAGCACCGGCACCGGTGATTGAAGGCAGAATCCTGTCCCGGCAATCATGCGAATGCTGATGCCCATCGAGTCGCTCACCGGCAGCGTCGCGGCGGGGTGATGGCTGTAGTGGCCCGGTCCTTGTTCATGCGCCTTGGGCGAGGCCAGCCAGATTTGCAGGCCATGCAAGCGTGAACCGGCGTCGTGAAGCGCTTCGGGCGTGCGTTCGATGTGCGCGATCGCGCTCCCTGACGTCATCCAGCTGACCTCGCCTGGCAGCACGTGCTGATCGCTGCCAAGGCTGTCCTTGTGTCGGATCTCGCCCTCGAACAGGTAGGTCAGGGTGGACAGGCCGATGTGTGGATGCTGGCGAATGTCCATTCCGTGGCCCGGCGCGTAGGAGGTTTCCAGCATGTGATCGAAAAACACGAAGGGGCCGACGCTGCGGCACTGAGCGGAGGGCAGGGGACGCAGAATAGGCTGGCCTTCAACGTCTTCCGCTCGAGGTTTGATGGTGAACATGTCAGGGCTCTCGGTGGGCTTGATGACAGGATAAGCAACTTGCACGCCGCCGTCTGGATCGTCTGTGCTCTCGAATCGATCCGCTCGGATGGACGCCGACATGAATTGCCGAAAGGTCCTACAGAATGTACGCCTCCCCGCCGATACCTGTGGCAACGACCAGCTGCGCCTTAACCGTGCAGGATTTTTGGGGAGGGACCCATTGTGACCGTAAGAAACATGAATATCGCGCCCCGCGCCGCTCTTGGCTTTGGGGTGCTCGCGCTGCTGGTGTTTGGGCTGGGCGCCTTTGCGTTGCTGCAGATGTCCAGCATGCGCAAGCAATCGGATCTGGTAGAAGGCAAATGGCTGCCGAGCGTCATGGAACTGGGGACGGTAGGTCAGGACATCATGAGGATCAGGACGCTGACCCTTCGACTGATGCTCAACCGCAGCCCCGAGGCATTGCGCGAGAACATCGCCAAACTGGAGAGCCTGAAGTCCGGCTTGCAGGTTGCCGAAACCCGCTACCTCGCATTGATCGGCTCGGCGAAAGAGCGCGAGTTGTATAACGACTTCCTTGCCTCGCAGCAAGCCTATCTGCAGCGGCAGAACCGGGTGATGGAGCTTTCCGCGCAGAACCAGCTGGACGCGGCGCTTCAGGTCATCAACGGCGAAATGAATCAATACGCCGACAAAATGACTCAGGCGCTCAACGAATTGACCGCCCTGAACAAGCAGGGCGCCGGTCAGGCCAGCGAAGAGGCCTTGGCGGTGTTTGGCAGCGCCACCAATTGGGTGGTCGGCATGATGCTGTTCACGGCGCTGATTACCCTGATGCTGGCCTGGGGCCTGACGCGCAGCATCGTCATGCCGCTGGCTCAGGCGCTGGGCATCGCTCAGGTCGTGGCGGCGGGCGATCTGACTGCCAACATCGTGGTCCACGGTCGTGACGAGCCGGCACGCCTGCTGGAGGCTCTGAAAACCATGCAGCAGAACCTGCGGCGCACGATTCTGCGCATCTCCGATTCGTCGAACCAACTGGCGTCGGCTTCGGAAGAGCTGAGCACTGTCACCGAAGATTCCACGCGGGGCCTGCATCAGCAAAGCCTGGAAATCGATCAGGCCGCCACCGCGGTCAATCAGATGACGGCTGCGGTGGAGGAGGTTGCGCGTAATGCGGTGGCGACGTCGCAGGCGTCCGGCGAGTCAGACCGGATTGCCCAGCGCGGCCGCGAGCAGGTGCAGCAGACGGTCGCGTCGATCGGGCATCTGGCGCACGACGTCACGCAGGCAGGCGATCAGGTAGGGATTCTGGCGCAGAAGGTTTATGGCATCAGCAAAGTGCTGGATGTCATCCGCTCGGTTGCCGAGCAGACCAACCTGCTGGCGCTCAACGCCGCGATCGAAGCCGCAAGGGCAGGGGAAGCGGGGCGCGGCTTTGCGGTCGTCGCCGATGAAGTTCGCGCGCTGGCCCATCGCACGCAGTCCTCGACTCAGGAAATCGAGCAGTTGGTGGTCGACATCCGGCAGGGCACCGATCAGGCGGTCAACGCCATGCAGGGCAGCAATAGCCGCGCGCAATCGACTCTTGAGCTGGCGCAATCGGCAGGCGTCGCGTTGAACGACATTGCCGCCGCAATCACGTTGATCACCGAGCGGAACGTGGTCATTGCCAGTGCTTCGGAAGAGCAGGCGCAGGTGGCTCGCGAAGTCGATCGCAACCTGACCAATATCCGCGACATCGCGCTGCAGAGCTCAGCGGGCGCCAATCAGACCAGTGCCGCCAGTCATGACCTGTCACGCCTGGCGACGGATCTGAACGGGATGGTGGCGGCGTTTACAGTGTAAGGCCGACAGCGAATAAAAAAGGCGCCCCGAGGGGCGCCTTTTTATTGAGTGCAGACAGGCAGATTACTTGCCGGTCCAGCGCTTCATGACCAGCGTGGCGTTGGTGCCGCCGAAGCCGAAGCTGTTGCTCATCACCAGATTGATGTCGGCGTTCTCGCGAGTCTTGGTCAGAATCGGCAGATCGGCCACTTCCGGGTCCAGCTCGTCGATGTTGGCGGAGCCCGCCATGAAGTTGCCTTCCATCATCAGCATGCAGTAGATCGCTTCGTGAACGCCGGCAGCGCCCAGGGAGTGACCCGACAGGCTCTTGGTGGAGCTGATGGCCGGAGCGTTGTCGCCGAACACTTCACGCACGCCTTTCATTTCAGCAACGTCACCGACCGGCGTCGACGTGCCGTGGGTGTTCAGGTAGTCGATCTTGCCGTCGACCGTCGACATCGCCTGCTGCATGCAGCGGATGGCGCCTTCGCCGCTCGGTGCGACCATGTCGTAGCCATCGGAAGTCGCGCCGTAGCCGACCAGTTCCGCGTAGATCTTCGCGCCGCGTGCCAGGGCGTGTTCCAGCTCCTCGACCACGACCATGCCGCCGCCGCCGGCAATCACAAAACCGTCACGGTCAGCATCGTAAGCGCGCGAAGCCTTCTCAGGCGTTTCGTTACGCTTGCTGGACAGCGCGCCCATGGCGTCGAACAGGAACGACTGGCTCCAGTGTTCTTCTTCACCGCCGCCTGCGAATACCACGTCCTGCTTGCCCATCTGGATCTGTTCCATGGCGGTGCCGATGCAGTGAGCACTGGTCGCGCACGCCGAAGCGATGGAGTAGTTCAGGCCTTTGATCTTGAATGGCGTCGCGAGGCAGGCCGAAACGGTGCTGCTCATGGTGCGGGTCACGCGGTACGGACCGACGCGCTTGACGCCTTTCTCGCGCAGGATGTCCAGCGCTTCCATCTGGTTCAGGGTCGACGCGCCGCCGGAGCCGGCAATCAGGCCGGTACGCGGGTTCGAAACCTGCTCTTCGGTCAGGCCGGAGTCAGCGATGGCGTCCTTCATGGCCAGATAGGCATACGCCGCAGCGTGGCCGACGAAGCGGTAGATCTTGCGATCGATCAGTTCTTCGAGGTTGAGGTCGATGGAGCCCGAGACCTGGCTGCGCAGACCCATTTCGGCATATTCCGGATTGAAACGGATGCCAGGGCGGCTTGCACGCAGGTTGGCGGAGACGGTGTCTTTGTCATTGCCCAAGCAGGAAACAATGCCCAGACCAGTGATAACGACGCGGCGCATGCGAATACCCTTAGAAATTGTCAGTGGAAGTGAATACGCCGACACGAAGGCCTTCGGCGGTATAGATTTCGCGGCCGTCCACGCTGACCGAACCATCGGCGATGGCCATGTTCAGCTTGCCTTTGAGGACGCGCTTGATGTGAATGTTGTAAGTGACCTTCTTGGCGGTCGGCAGGACCTGGCCGAAGAACTTCACTTCGCCCGAACCCAGCGCACGGCCGCGACCTGGCAGGCCTTGCCAGCCCAGGAAGAAACCGACCAGCTGCCACATGGCGTCGAGGCCCAGGCAACCTGGCATCACCGGGTCACCTTCGAAGTGACAGGCGAAGAACCACAGGTCAGGAGTGATATCCAGTTCGGCGACCAATTCACCTTTGCCGAACTTGCCGCCTTCTTCGCTGATATGGGTGATGCGATCAACCATCAGCATGTTGGGGGCGGGCAGTTGCGCGTTACCTGGGCCGAACAGCTCACCGCGACTGCAGCGCAGCAGGTCTTCCCGGGTAAAGGCGTTTTGTTTGGTCATGCGAGCTCCTCGATAATCCTGTGCGGCAGGGTGTGGCGTACTAACCCGATCTGGCCAGCGTTCGTCCCTGACTGAGGAGAACGGCTGTTCTCACACAAGGGGTCTGCTGGCAGCCTACTCATAGACTATTGCGTTGTAGTGAAAGTCACAGCACGGGTGAAATGAATGTACACCTGTGCACTGAAATTTTCTGTCCGCGCGTCGGCGCGGGTCGATCCAGCGCACAAGACTGCCGCAATTTATCATTTATCGCCAGTCACAGATGCCTTAAAGGTCAGCCAGCGCTGCAAAACCTGCTGTAAATCAGTACGTTTGAACGGTTTGGCCAGGTAATCGTTCATTCCGGCCTGAATACAAATCTCGCGATCGCCGTGACGTGCGTTGGCCGTCAGGGCAATGATCGGCAGGCTGTCGAGCCCTGGCAGCGCACGGATTCGCCGCGTGGCCTCGTAACCGTCCATCACCGGCAGCCGGCAGTCCATCAGGATCAGGGCGAATTTTTCCTTGCTGGCCATGCTCACCGCTTCAGCACCATCCGCAGCCACGCTGACCTGCAGGCCCAGACTGCGAAGCATGGCTTCGACCACGGTGCGGTTGACCGGGTTGTCTTCGACCAGCAGCACGCAGCCTTCGCGCTCCTGTGGCATCTCGCCAAGGGCGCCGGACTGAGGCGCCGGCTCTTCCTCCTGCACCCGTTGCAGCGGAATTTCGAGATTGAACACCGAGCCCAGACCTTCGCTGCTCTGCGCCTGCAGCGAGCCGCCCATGCGTTCGGCAAGGTTGCGCGCGATCGGCAGGCCCAGTCCGGTGCCGCCGTAGCGCCGGGATATAGAGTTGTCGGCCTGCTGAAACGCGTCGAACATCGATTCCAGCAAATCCGGGGAAATGCCGATGCCGCTGTCGCGCACTGCGCAGATGAACAGGATGTGCTGGGGGTCGGTCTGTTGCCAGGCGGTTTCGACGCGCACGCTGCCGAACTCGGTGAACTTCAATGCGTTGCCAATCAGGTTGACGAGGATCTGCCGGATGCGCGTCGGATCGCCCTTGACCCTTAGCGATTCGAGCCCCGGCG
The DNA here is from genome assembly GCF_030209235.1 of Pseudomonas sp. efr-133-TYG-103a. NCBI lineage: Bacteria > Pseudomonadati > Pseudomonadota > Gammaproteobacteria > Pseudomonadales > Pseudomonadaceae > Pseudomonas > Pseudomonas sp. efr-133-TYG-103a. The sequence continues at coordinate 11,495 of NZ_JARVSK010000030.1, read as the reverse complement.
GTAGATCCAGCTCCAGCGCCAGACCCCGCTGTTGCGCGTTATGAGCGAACGCCTGCACCGATGTGGCGATGAGGTCTGCCAGATTGAACGCAATGTTCTCGAGCTCCAGCGCATCGCGCTCGAAGCGGGAGAAATCGAGGATGTCGTTGATGACCCGAAGCAGATGCTCGGTGGATTCCATGGCGAGGGCGGAATATTCGGCCTGTTCCTCGGTCATTTTCGTGGTTTCCATCAACTGCAACATCCCCAGTACGCCGTTCATCGGGGTGCGCAATTCATGGCTCATCATCGCCAGAAATTCCGATTTCGCGCTGTTGGCGCGCTCGGCTTCTTCTCGGGTCCGGATCAGTTCATCCATCGCCTGTTTCTGTTCGCGACTGGCCTTTTCCAGGCCCAGCGCCAGATTGTTGATGTGTCGGGCCAGATCGCCGAGCTCGGCGTCGTCTGCCACGGGCAGAGGCGCGGTGTAATCGCCGTGTTGAATGGCTTTCACCGCATCGCTCATGGCGCTGATCGGCTGCGACAGGCTCAAGGACAGACGCCGCGCGAGGATGTAGGTAAACAGCAGGGCGAACAGCGCGAGGATGCCGGCCTTCAGGAGGATTTCCTGCTCGCGCAGATTGAATGCATCACTGGACATGCCCACCAGCACACGGCCCAGATAATCCTCCACCGGCACACTGGCGTTGTCGTCCAGCTCATCGGCATGGTCGTTCTGCGCCTTCACCCGTTGCAGGCGGATAGGCGCCTGGAACACTTCCATCTGGCGGGCGTGATTGTTGTCTGCGGTCTGCTCGACATGCACCAGAACCTGTCCGGCACTGTTCTGAACCTCCAGGAAGCGCACGTGAGGCGTGTTCATGGTGGCTTTCATCAGGCTTTCGAGCACGTCGTCGTTGCCGACGATCACGCCGTATTCCGAGGCGGGCGCCAGTTGGTTGGCGATCAGCTGGCCGGTGTGATTGAGCTCCTGACGCAGGTCCTGAATGCGCACCACGGTGAAGAAGCTGATCAGCAACAGCGTCAGCAACAACGCCGGTCCCAGGCTGAGGATCTGCGTTCGGGTGCTGATGTTCCAGCCGCGTTGTACCGTCATCACTGAGTTCCGGCTCTGGGTGGGCACTTCATTCGCCATTTTTTCAGAAGACGCGGGGCTGGCCGGTGCGTGGGGAGGAAGAACGTTGCGTCATGTGATGGATCTCTTCGGGAGCGCACTAACGATAGCTCATCGGCGTTACGCCGGAATTTTTCGTGTCGGGCGCGCATCTTAACCGAGCCGTGGGTAATTTCCTCGTGAAGAGTAGGGATCGGCTATATGTTCTTCGACAGGTGTTTTGCCGCTGGTGGCAGGCATCGCGCTCCGTATAATGCTGCCATCGCCAGATGTGATGGCTCTGAATGGATTGTTTTATGACCCAACAGCAACCTATAGCAGTCCTGGGCGGCGGCAGCTTCGGGACGGCCGTGGCCAATCTGTTGGCCGGCAATGGCCATCGGGTCCTGCAGTGGATGCGTGATCCGGAGCAGGCCGAGGCGATTCGCGTCAATCGCGAGAATCCGCGCTACCTCAAGGGCATCAAGGTGCTCGACGCGGTGGAACCTGTGACGGATCTGGAAGCGGCGTTGCGTGACAGCCAGCTGATTTTCGTCGCGCTGCCTTCCAGCGCGCTGCGCAGCGTCCTCACCCCTCATGTCGAATTGCTGACCGGTAAAATGCTCGTCAGCCTGACCAAAGGCATCGAGGCGCAGACCTTCAAGCTGATGAGCGAAATCCTCGAAGACATCGCACCCAACGCGCGCATCGGCGTGTTGTCCGGGCCCAATCTGGCCCGAGAGATCGCCGAGCACGCGCTGACCGCCACCGTGGTCGCCAGTGAAGACGATGACCTCTGTCAGCAGGTCCAGACCGCGCTGCATGGGCGCACCTTCCGGGTGTACGCCAGCGCCGACCGCTTCGGCGTCGAACTGGGCGGCGCCCTGAAGAACGTCTATGCCATCGTCGCCGGCATGGCCGTTGCGCTGGGCATGGGCGAGAACACCAAGAGCATGCTGATCACTCGCGCGCTCGCTGAAATGACCCGCTTTGCGGTCAGTCAGGGCGCCAATCCGATGACCTTTCTCGGACTGGCGGGTGTGGGCGATCTGATCGTCACTTGCTCCTCGCCCAAAAGCCGCAATTACCAGGTCGGCTTTGCCCTCGGGCAGGGGCTGAGCCTGGATGAAGCGGTGACGCGTCTGGGTGAAGTGGCCGAGGGGGTCAACACGCTCAAGGTCCTCAAGGCCAAAGCGCAGGAACTGCAGGTTTACATGCCACTGGTCGCCGGGTTGCACGCCATCCTCTTCGAGGGGCGCACGCTGGAGCAGGTCATCGAGCTGCTGATGCGGGCCGAGCCCAAGACCGATGTCGATTTCATTTCAACCAGTGGTTTCAACTGACCCCAATTTCCAGGTGGAGAAGCTCTTGAACGAGTCAAAATTCAAGCAACACGAATCGATCCTGCTGCGCATCCTCTGGATGGTGGTGTTTGTCGTCGTCTGGCAGGTCGCCGAACTGGTCCTGGTGGTCGTTGTGCTCGTCCAGCTCGCGTACCGCCTGTTTTACGGGGCGCCCAGCCTGAGCATGATGTCGTTCGGTGACAGCCTGAGCCAGTTTCTGGCACAGATCGGCCGGTTCGGCACCTTTCATACCGACCAGAAGCCCTGGCCGTTTGCCGACTGGCCCGCGCCACGTGCTCCGGAGGGCGAGGCGCCTCACACCGTTCCCGCTGCCGAGCACCCTGTGCGCGATGAGGAACCGAAACTATGAAGTTGTGGATCTTGCGCCACGGCGAAGCTCAGCATCGCGCGCGCACCGACGCCGAGCGCGAGCTGACCGCCAATGGCCGCGAAGAAGTGTTGAGCAGCGCTGCGCAGCTGTTGGGTCAGCCGCTGCGCTGGATCATCGCCAGTCCTTATGTGCGGGCACAGCAGACCGCCGAACTGGTGCGCCAGTCACTGGGGTTTGCCGAACCGGTGGTGACCGTGCCGTGGCTGACGCCTGAGAGCGATCCGCGCAAGGTACTGGAAAACCTCGATCTGTACGCTGCCGACGACGTGCTGCTGGTCAGCCATCAACCGTTGGTGGGTTTGCTGATCGGCCTGGCGGTGCACGGCAGTCTGCAACAGGCAGAGCCCATGCACACCGCCAGCCTGGCCGAGCTGGAAGCGGATTTTCCGCTGGCGGGCGCAATGGAACTGTCGCGCGTTCGTCATCCGGTGTAATGCCCGTTTTGGCGGGCAATGCGGTATTTCTCGGTTCTGCCGGGATACCGGGTTCGTGACATCAACCACAAGGAAAAGACATGAGTCTGTGGCATAAAACCCCCGACCTCGAAGCCCTCAACGCGATGCAGAAAAACACCATCGGTGAAGTGCTGGACATCCGTTTCGAGGCTTTTGACGAGCAATCCCTGACCGCCAGCATGGTGGTCGATCATCGCACCCATCAGCCTTACGGTCTGTTGCACGGCGGCGCTTCGGTGGTGCTGGCCGAGACTGTTGGGTCGTCGGCCAGTTACCTGGTGATCGATACCAGCAAGTACTTCTGCGTCGGGCTCGAAATCAACGCCAACCATCTGCGCGGCCTGCGCAGCGGGCGGGTCACGGCGGTCGCGCACCCGGTGCACATCGGTCGCACCACCCATGTGTGGGACATCCGCCTGACCAGCGACGAAGGCAAGGCCAGTTGCATCTCGCGCCTGACCGTGGCCGTGGTACCCCTTGGCGAACAGCCGCCCGCGCGCTGATTTCCGACGCTTGATTTGTGCAGCCGTCAACTGTCAGAAGTGACAGTTGTTGTCGTGAGTGTATGCGCCTAGCCTGTAGAGGTCCCATGACGGGATGACGCAGGTTCAAGGAGGAGTGACATGAGCAGAAGAGCTGCATTAATCAGTGAGGAAATCGTCAGCAAGTCAGCCGAAATCGCAAAGCTTGCCGCTGAGCTGTCGGAATCTCAAACAACCGAGACGCAAGGTGAGGAAACCGAGCTGAGTCAATGGCTGGCACGCATCTATGGTGACAAATCGCTTACCAATATCGAGTTCCAGCAGTTGCGTGACGAGGCTGACCGCAGGGTCGATGCTTTAAAACAGCTTTACCCCCAAAGCACCGAGCTGGCTGCTTTTCAGGAAGCAGCCGATAATGCTGTGCAACGGATGCAGACCGGGATTCTCAGCTTCAAGAAGCAAAAGTTGCCCAGTGAGCTCAAGACCGGAATTCACGAGGCCTACGCATTTCAAGTAGCCTACATTCAGGCGTGTCTGGACAGATTCACCCAGATGCTTTGAGCATTCATCAGCACGAGCAGTTTATATATCCGGTCGATGACCGGAGTGTCATCATCGATGGCAGTTCCGGTCATTGCTGCGCACAGGAGGCGCTGCGCACAATTGCAGCCTGTTTGCTTTCGATGGATGCGCCGGCATGACCCAGACTGTGTTTTTCGCTCACGCCAATGGCTTTCCTTCCGCCACCTACGGCAAGTTGTTCTCAGCGCTGGGGGATGATTTTCAGGTCATCCATCTGGAACAGCACGCCCACGATCCGCGATTTCCAGTGACCGACAACTGGCCCAATCTGGTCGACGAACTCGTTCACCATCTGCGTGAACAGCCGCAGCCGGTGTGGGGCGTTGGCCATTCGCTGGGTGGCGTGCTGCATTACCACGCCGCCTTGCGTCACCCGGAGTTGTACCGTGGCGTCGTCATGCTCGATTCACCGGTGCTGACGCGCTTCGATCAATGGATGATTCGCGCCGCCAAGCGCTTCGGTTTCATCGATCGCATCACACCGGCAGGGCGCACGCTGGGACGTCGTGAGCTGTTCACCGATCTGGACGCTGCCCGCCAGTATTTTTCCGGCAAGAGCCTGTTTCGTCGCTTCGATCCGGAATGCTTCGAAGCTTATCTGCTGCACGGTCTGCAGGCGCAAGGCGGGCAACTGCGACTGCGCTTCGATCCGGCCACTGAGATCAGCATCTACCGCAGCGTCCCGCACACCAGTCCTGGCATGGCCCGCCATCTGCGGGTGCCGCTGGCCATGGTGCGCGGCGAACGCAGCGATGTCGTGCGTCGCCACCACGCGCTGTCGGTGAAAAGCATGCGCGAAGGCGAGTATCTTTCGGTACCGGGCGGGCACATGTTTCCGCTTGAACACCCCGAGGACACCGCGCAGATGCTCAAGCGGCTGTTTTCCCGCTGGACGGCCAGGGCCCAAGCCGGCAATGACGTTCCGGCCGCTCAGCGGGCCCGCGCATGACCTGTTCGGTTGAAGAAATACGTCTGAGCCTGCCTCACATCGAACTGGCGGCGCATCTGTTCGGGCCTCCGGACGGCCAGCCGGTGATCGCGTTGCATGGCTGGCTCGACAATGCCAACAGCTTCGCGCGTCTGGCGCCCAGGCTTGAAGGATTGCGCATACTCGCCGTCGACATGGCCGGTCATGGTCATTCCGATCATCGTCCGCCCGGCGCCGGTTACGGCCTGCCGGACTATGCCCACGATGTGTTGCAGGTGGCCGCGCAGATGGGCTGGGAGACGTTTTCGCTGCTGGGCCACTCGCTGGGCGCAATCGTTTCGGTGATCGTGGCGGGCGCCATGCCGCAGCGTGTCCGTCGCCTTGCCCTGATAGACGGGTTGATTCCGCCCCTGGGCGAGCCCGAATCCGCTGCTGAGCGGATGGGCACCGCGCTGCAGGGACAATTGGCGCAATCGGACAAGCGCAAGCCGGTGTATGCGGACATGGACCTCGCCGTCGAAGCGCGCATGAGAGGCGCCGTCGCGGTCAGTCGCGAGGCGGCCGAGTTGCTGGCGCAGCGCGGGCTGATGCCGGTGCCCGGCGGTTACACCTGGCGCAGCGACAGTCGCCTGACCCTGGCGTCTCCGATTCGTCTTACGCGCGCGCAGGCGATGTCGTTCGTCAACGCGGTGCAATGCCCTGCTCAACTGATCGTGGCCGAGGAGGGCATGCTGGCGCAGAACAAAGCGTTGCTGGCCAGCGTGCCGTTTCAGGTCTCGCAACTGCCGGGCGGGCATCATCTGCACCTGAACGACGAAGCGGGTGCGCGCTCTGTTGCAGACTGTTTCAATCGGTTCTTCGCCGTTCCTTGACTTGCGCCCTGCAACTGCCGACGCTGGGCGTGTAGAAACAGGAGACTGCACGATGGACCACCGCCCAAGCCGCACACGCACACTTCTTCCCAAGCCGCACGTCGTTGCGGCCTTGCTTTGCCTCCCGATTCCCTGCCGATGAGAGCCCCCATGCGTTTATTTTCCGCGCTGGGCCTGCTGCTCTGCGTCGTCGGTCACACCGGCTTGAGTCAGGCGTCCGATGTGCCCGGCAGTCAGGACTTGCCCAATCTGCCACGTCTTACCGATGCCGAAATCATCGATTACCGTCCCGCCGCCGAACTCGAGCGGATCTACCCACTGGGCTCCATCCGCAAGATCAGCGGCCAGTTGCGCTTCGACGGTCAGGTTCCCGCCCGGGGCAGTGTGACCGCGATCACCTATCAACTCCCCGTCGAGCACAGCTCAGACGAAGCCTTTACCGCCGCCCGTGAAGCGCTGCAGAGCCAAGGTGCGCAGTTGCTGTTCTGGTGTCAGGCGCGCGACTGCGGCGAAAGCAGCCTGTGGGCCAACGAGGTGTTCGGCAACGCCAAGCTGTATGGCGCCGACAACGAGCAGGCCTATCTGCTGCTGCGTCTGGCGGCACCGGCCAACGACACGCTGGTTGCACTGTATGGCATCACCCGAGGCAATCGCCGCGCGTACCTGCATGTCGAGCAGATGCAGGCCAGCGCGCCGCTGGGCACGTTGCTGCCCACGTCCGCGACCCTGCTGCGGGAGCTCAAGAGCACCGGCAAGCTGGACCTGCCCATGCTGACCGGAGCACCCGAAGATCCATGGCTCACCTTGCTCTCCAGAGGGTTGAATCTGGACAGCACCCTGCGCATCGTGCTCTCCGGGGCGCAACGCGAAGCCTGGCTTCAGGCATTGGTGGATAAAGGCGTGCGCAAGGCGCGACTGGAGGCTGGCAGCAAAGACAACGAAAGCCCGGGCCTGACCCTGGAAGTCATTCGCTGACGCCTGCCGGACGCTGATTTTGCTCAATAGCGGGCGAGCCCTCCGGTTCGCCGTTATGCTCATACTTCGATTCACTTCTGCGGAATGACCATGCTCAATAACGATCGCCTGTTGGTGCAGATTCTGCTGCTGGCGTTGCTGGGGGCCTGCCTGTGGGTGATGGCGCCGTTCTGGTCGGCGTTGTTCTGGGGCGCCGTGCTGGCATTTGCCAGTTGGCCGCTGATGCCATTGCTCACCCGCTGGCTCAATGGCCGCGAGTCCCTGGCTGCCGGCATCCTCACGCTGGGCTGGATGTTGCTGGTCGCCGCACCGCTGGTGTGGCTGGGGTTCAATCTGGCGGATCACGTGCGCGACGCGACGGCGTTCGTCAAGGACGTGCAGGTCGATGGGCTGCCGGATCCGCCCGCCTGGCTGGGCAGTATTCCGCTGGTGGGCGAACGGCTGGTGGGTTACTGGATGACCATCGATCAGCAAGGCGCGGCGATGCTTGCCAGCGTCAAGCCTTATCTGGGACAGGTCGGCAACTGGCTGCTGGCGCGCAGTGCGCAGATCGGCGGCGGCATTCTCGAACTGACCCTGAGCATCGTATTCGTGTTCTTTTTCTACCGCGACGGGCCGCGTCTGGCGGCGTTCGTCCTCAGTCTGCTGGAGCGGCTGATCGGTGATCGCGCGCAGTATTACCTCGATCTGGTCGCCGGGACCGTGCAACGCGTCGTCAATGGCGTGATCGGGACCGCAGCCGCGCAAGCAGTGCTGGCGCTGATCGGCTTCTTGATTGCCGGTGTCCCGGGGGCGCTGGTGCTGGGGATCGGCACGTTCCTGCTCAGCCTGGTGCCCATGGGCCCGCCGCTGATCTGGATTCCCGCGACGGCATGGCTGGCCTGGAAAGGCGATTACGGGATGGCGATCTTTCTCGGGCTGTGGGGGACGTTCATCGTCAGCGGGGTCGACAACGTCCTCAAGCCTTATCTGATCAGTCGCGGAGGCAATTTGCCGTTGGTGATCGTGCTGTTGGGGGTGTTTGGCGGGTTACTGGCGTTCGGCTTTATCGGCCTGTTCATCGGCCCGACACTGCTGGCCGTGGCGTACAGTCTGCTGCTCGACTGGGTCGGCGACAGCCGCGCGCGCCAGTTGCCAAAGTGACGATTCATGACTGACAGAACCGCCGCCGAACACAGGTTCCGCGGCGGTTTTTTGCATCAGGCCGACGTGCTCAGATATTTGCCTGCGGTTGCGCTGCTGTTGAGGTTGTAGCGGTCGCTCAGGGCCGCGACCATGCGGTTCAGTGCCTCGCTGGCCTGAGTGGCAGCGGTGGATTGCTGGCTGGCATCGGGTTTGAGCGCTGCGCTCAGTTCGTCTGCGCTGACGCCGCCGCTGCCATCGGCATCCAGCGCACTGAACAGCGAGTCGACGGCATCGGCGCTGGAAGACGCCGGCATGCTGCTGTCGGCGCTCGAACCGTTCTGCAGCGCACGAGTGAGTTCGGCGGCAGTGATGCTGCCGTCGCCATCGGTGTCCAGGCTGCTGAACAGGTCGCCTGCATCGTTGGCGGGTGGCGGTGACGGTGGCTGCTGGGCTTGCAGGCCGGCGGTCAGCTCTTCAAGGCTGACCGTGCCGTCCTCGTTGGTGTCCAGTGCGTCGAAAACCTGAGTGCCATCGGCGCTGCTGTCGGTGCTGCTGAGGGCGGCGGTCAATTCATCGCTGCTGACGGCGCCGTCGCCGTCGGTGTCCAGCGCGCTGAGCAGATCCTGCGCCTGATCGGCGGCGGACGCGGCATCCATGGCCATCGGCGGTGGTGGTGGCGCCATCGCCGCGAGTTCTTCTGCGTCGAGGCTGTCATCGTCATCGCTGTCCAGATCGCTGAACGCCTTGCTCAGACTGACCGTGATGCCGTCGCTTGAATCCGAGGACAGGGCCGAGCTCAACTCGTCCTTGTCGATACTGCCGTCACCGTTGGCGTCGAGTTTCTTGACCAGTTCTTCGGCAAACTTCTTGCTGTTTGCGCTGCTGGTGGCTGAACTGACATAGCTGGAATAACTGCTGCTGCCGCTGATGCCTGTGATCATCGGACTGACTCCCCATCAGATGGATAAAACCGGGTGCTCCGGCTTATGCAGCGTCCACGGGGCGCGTGTCCTGGGTATGTGAGCTTTGTAACGCGGGGCTTACGCGGCGAGGAAGGTGGCGGTTGCCATGGGTTTACGCCCACCGTCGTGGTGACGATTCAGATGCGCGGCAGGTCGAGCACGGCGGTGAGGCCGCCGCCAGGAGTTTCCGCCAGGCGCAGGTCGCCGCCCATTCTGCGGGCGGCCTCGCGGGCGATGGTCATGCCGATTCCGACGCCGCCGGAGTTACGGTTGCGTGAACCCTCGACGCGGTAGAAGGGTTCGAACACCGCTTCGCGCAGGTGATCCGGAATACCCGGGCCATGGTCGACGACGCGCACTTGCAGGCGGTCGCTGGCGTCTTCGATCTCCACCCGGGCGTGGCCGGCATAGCGCAGGGCGTTGTCGATCAGGTTGTGCAGGCACGAGCGCAACGCCATCGGCTGAGACTTGAGCGGCCGGCAAGTGCCGCTGGCCTGCACATCATCGCCGTTGTCCTGAGCGTTTTCGGTCAGAGATTCGATCAGCGCCTGCACGTCGAAGTATTGCAGCGCCTCGCTGGTCCGTTGTTCATTGAGGTAGGTCAGGGTCGCGTCGAGCATGCCGATCATGTCGTTCAGGTCTTGCGTCATCTGATCGTGCAATTTCGGCTCGTCAATCTGTTCGACGCGCAATTTCAGGCGGGCCAGGGGCGTGCGCAAGTCGTGGGAGACTGCTGCGAGCATGCGGCCGCGCTGTTGCACCTGCTCGCGAATGCGTTCCTGCATCAGGTTGAAAGTGGCCGCGGCCTGACGCGCTTCTCGCGGCCCCTTGATGTCCAGCGGCGGGCTGTCGAGGTTCTCGCTCAGCCGCTCGGCCGCCTCGCTGATGCGCTGCACCGGACGACTCAGGGCCTTGGCGCCGAACCAGGCGGCGATGACCAGCGTGATCAGCTGGAAGATCAATGGGATCAGTGGAATACCCAGAAACGGCGGACGGCCCGGCGGCGGGCGCAACGCGTCGAATCCGCCGGAAGGCTTGCCTGGGGCGCCGCTGTCTGCGGCTGCCTGGTTCTGCTGTGCAGCAGGAGGCGGCGGGGGCGGCATCGCCGGACCGTAATGGTGAAACCACATGAATGCCAGGAGGTGCGCCAGAATGATCGCCAGCAGCGCGCCGCCGAATAATCGGGCGAAGAGGGTGTCGGCGGAACGGATCAACCAATCTCCCTGGCGTCGAACATATAGCCTTCGCCACGCACGGTTTTGATCAGTTGAGGGGATTTGGGGTCATCACCCAGTTTCTGCCGCAGGCGTGAGACCAGCAGGTCGATGCTGCGGTCGAACGCTTCGATCGAGCGACCCCGCGCGGCGTCAAGCAACTGCTCGCGATTGAGCACGCGACGCGGACGCTCGAGAAACACGCGCAGCAGGCGGAACTCCGCGTTGGACAGCGGCACGACCAGACCGTCGGGAGCGGTCAACTGCCGAAGCACGCTGTTCAGGCGCCAATTGTCGAAACGCAGCGTGGCGCGTTCTTCGGTGCGGTCGTCCCGCACGCGGCGCAGAATGGTCTGGATGCGCGCCACCAGCTCACGCGGCTCGAACGGCTTGGCCATGTAATCATCAGCGCCCAGTTCAAGGCCGATGATACGGTCGGTGGGTTCGCAGCGGGCCGTCAGCATCAGGATCGGAATATCCGACGAACTGCGCAGCCAGCGACACAGCGAAAGACCGTCTTCACCGGGCAGCATCAGGTCCAGCACCACCACGTCGTAGGTTTCCTCAGCCAGTGCCTGCCGCATTGCATTGCCGTCGGTCACGCCGGTGCTCTGGATGTTGAAGCGCGCCAGGTAATCGCACAGCAACTCCCGGATCGGCACATCGTCATCGACAATCAGCGCGCGCGTGTTCCAGCGACGCTCATCGGCCTGCGCGTTGGCGGTGTTGCTGTCGGGGGTTGTCTGCATGTTGCTGCCGCCATGTGATGCCGCCGGGAAAGGCCGCGAGTGAAGAACAACGCTGCCATGCTACTTCGCAGGCGAGCGGGGCGGAAGGGTGACGAAGCGAGGTGTCGGCGGATTGTCCTGAATGTATCAAGAAATGTACATGTGGTTGGGGCAGCGACTTCTCTGGACGTTTTCGATTGGCTGCGAAGCAGTCGTAGAACCAGCCACCGCGTAAAGTCTGACACTTCGCATGCACAGGTTTTACTGCCGGTACCCGGCAGATCGCGGGGCAAGCCGCGCTCCTACAGCTGGCAGCGGGGTACGCTGGACGCACTAACCGTTAGC
>NZ_JARVSK010000033.1:0-69550 GCF_030209235.1 Pseudomonas sp. efr-133-TYG-103a | reverse complement strand
AGCAGCAGGCGGCTTGATCACCGTAATCGGTGTCCGGAAAAACTTGACCAGAACAAGCGCGCTCCTACGGGAGCTGGGCGTCGCCGGAGAGTTCGGGAATGGCCCGGAGATTCCTGTGGGAGTGAGCTTGCTCACGAAGAGTCCGGCACATCCTTTGGAGATGTTTCGGCTGTAATTCAGTCTTCGCGAGCAAGCTCGCTCCTACGGGAGCTGGGCGTGGCCGGAGAGGTCGGGAATGGCCCGGAGATTCCTGTGGAGTGAGCTTGCTCACGAAGAGTCCGGCACATCCGCTGGAGATGCTTCGGCTGTAATTCAGTCTTCTGGCGCGACCACGCCATGGCGCAATGCCCTTGAGGCAGTGAGCCAACTGTCTTTAACAGCCGCTCGATCAACGGCGTGACGCCCGACGCTTTCCCGGCTAAAGCCGGTCCTACATACATTTGCAGCGCCTGTAGGACCGGCTTCAGCCGGGAAAAGGCCAGTGTATGCGGTGGAAATGTAGCGTCTGGACGTCAGCGTTCATGAGCAAGCTTGCCCACAGGTTTTGTCACTAGTCAGCCCCGCGTACCCTTGTAGGAGCGCGCTTGCCCGCGAATTGGCCGTCGCGTCCGGTGGAGATGCAGCGGCTGGAAACCAGTCTTCGCGGGCAAGCGCGCTCCCACCGGTTCGGTGCCTGGCGCGCGACGACTCCACGCCGCACAGCGCTTCCACCCTTCTTGCATCCGGCAATCGGCTTCCATCGGCGATCCGGCACTTGGCCGATATGCCGCCTTCTCGTGGCTTCAGGCCGGTATAAACGTGCCGATAACCCTGCGTCCATAACAATAATCCGCAAGGAATCATCATGTCTCGCTGGTTTGCCCACCGCCTTGGAAATGTGAGCGTCAGCCTCAAACTGGGTATCGGTTTCGGGCTGGTGCTGTTACTGACACTGATCATCACCGCCACCGGTTGGTCGAGCCTGACGTCGTTGATCGAGCGCGGCGACAAGCTCGCGGCGATCTCGCAGATCAGCGAACAGACGATGGATTTGCGCACTGCCCGCATGCGCTATGAAGCTCAGTTCAGCCCGGAAACGGCGACGGCAGTCATGACCGCATTGGACAAGCTCGATGGCGACCTGAAGAAGACTCGCGGCGTGATCACCGCCGGCGAGGATCTTAAGTTGCTGGACGCGCAGATCCAGGCTGCAGCGGACTATCGCAAGGCTTTCGACGACATGAGCAAGGCTTTGCAGGCGCGTGAGGCGAGCCGCAGCAACCTCGGCGCAACGGCAGACGCCGCAGTGGATGAGGTCAAGAAGATCGAAGAAGCGCTGATCCAGCACGACAATATTCTGCAGTTCAACAGCGCGGTGGACGTCAGCAAGCAGATCCAGCAAGCCCGCTTCCAGGTGCGCGGTTACACCTTCAGCGGCAATCCGGACTTCGAGAAAAACGCCAATGCGGCGATCGATGAAGCCATCATGGGCGTCAACTCGCTGGCCGGTGACGTTTCGTCGCAATACATTCCGCAATTACAACGCGCGAACCTGGCCCTCAAGGGTTATCGCGCCGCCGTGGGCCAGTACCGCGATGCCCAGCAGGTCAGTCGCCAGGCGCTGGAGAAAATGACCTCGCTGGGCCAGCAACTGCTGGACCTGAGCGACAAATTGACCGCCTCGCAGAACGCCAAGCGCGATGCCGACAGCCAGCAGGCGCGGTCGATGCTGACCATAGCGACCGCTCTGGCCCTGCTGTTCGGGGTCATCGCGGCATGGGCGATTACCCGCCAGATCGTCATACCACTCAGTCAGACGCTGGTTGCCGTCGAGCGCGTCGCGTCCGGCGACTTGACCCATAACCTCAGCGTCGACCGCCGCGATGAACTCGGCCAGCTGCAAGGCAGCATTCAACGAATGACCGTCAGCCTGCGCGAGCTGATCGGCGGCATCGGTGATGGCGTCACCCAGATCGCCAGCGCGGCAGAACAGCTTTCGGCGGTCACCGAACAGACCAGCACAGGCGTCAACAGCCAGAAAGTCGAGACCGATCAGGTTGCCACGGCCATGCACCAGATGACCGCCACGGTGCAGGAAGTTGCGCGCAACGCCGAGGAAGCGTCGGAGGCGGCGGTCGCTGCCGACCAGCAGGCCCGTGAAGGCGACAAGGTGGTGAATGAAGCCATTGCCCAGATCGAGCGCCTGGCCAGTGAAGTGAGCCATTCGACCGAGGCCATGGGCGAACTCAAACGCGAGAGCGACAAGATCGGCAGCGTGCTGGATGTGATCAAGTCGGTCGCTCAGCAAACCAACCTGCTCGCGCTGAACGCAGCCATCGAAGCGGCACGCGCGGGCGAAGCCGGACGTGGATTTGCGGTGGTGGCCGACGAGGTACGCAGCCTGGCGCAACGCACACAGAAGTCCACCGAGGAAATCGAAGTGCTGATTGCCAGCTTGCAGAATGGCACGCAGCAGGTCGCTACGATCATGGACGCCAGCCATGACCTGACCGTCAGCAGCGTCGAACTGACGCGTCGGGCCGGCAGCTCACTGGAGAGCATCACGCGAACGGTATCGGCCATTCAGTCGATGAACCAACAGATTGCGGCCGCCGCCGAGCAGCAGAGCGCCACGGCCGAAGAGATCAACCGCAGTGTTCTCAACGTGCGCGATGTGTCTGAGCAGACTTCGGCCGCCAGCGAGGAAACCGCCGCCTCCAGCATGGAGCTGGCCCGACTGGGTACGCATCTGCAGGGACTGGTGGGCCGCTTTCGCGTCTAGATCAGCCTGCTGATTTCGACCCGTGAATCGGCCCTTCTGGGCCGTTTTGCGACCTCCGTCACCTCACGCTCAGCTTCAGAAATTTCCTACGACCTGTTCAGGTCACATTCCCGTCCCGCCTGCCGATGCGCGTTTATCGCTCATCCGCAGGAGACGTCCCATGTTGCACACCTTCAATCGGGCACTGGCCAATGCCAGCGTCAAACTCAAATTATCGCTGGGCTTCGGTCTGGTGCTGTTGCTGACGCTGGCCATCACGCTGACCGGCTGGCACGGCCTGGACATCATGATCGAGCGCTCGGAGTCGCTGACGTCGATCGCCCAGCTCAACGCCATGACCAAGGATCTGCGCGCCGAGCGCATTATCTTTCGCGATGAAAACACGCCGGAAAATGCGAGCCGCGTCGTAGCGCGCATTAACGAAATCGAGGCGCACCTGGCCGTGCTGCGCGAGGATTCCCCGCCCCCGGATATCCTCAAGCTTCTTCACAGCCAGAGCGAAACGGTGCGAACGCTGGAATCGACCTTTGCCGAGCTGGGCCAACAGCTCAAAGCCCGCGAGGCTTCGCGTCTGCGTCTGGCGGACCTCTCCGAGCAGGCCATCGCGTCGATCAGCAAGGTTGAAAGCGAAGTGCTCAAAGCCGTCAGTCAGGAACAGGACAGCAGCGAGCGACTGGGTGAATTCACCAACATTCAGCAACTGCGCGCCCAAGTGCAGAATGCGCGTTATGAAGTGCAGGCGTACGTGTTCAGCGCAAGAGAATCCTACGAGGTCGCGGCCATCACCGCCATCGACGAGGCGCTCCAGGAGGTCGAGCAGATCGCTCGGGACCAAAGCGAGAGCACCATCGGCGAGCTGCTGACAGCGCGCAAGACGCTGCAGGGCTACCGCGACAGCTTGCGGCAGTTCAAGGAATTGCAAGTCAGCGCCGAGGCCGCTCAAGAATCGATGGAGGCCCTGAGCGACACACTCCTGACATCCACCGGTGAGATCACGGCACTGCAAAGCCTGCGACGCGATGCCGAGGCGTCTCAATCGCGCACGATGCTCAGCGGCGTGGCGGTTATCGCGCTGGTGCTCGGCTTGCTCGCAGCGTGGCTGATCACCCAGCAGATCATCACGCCGTTGCGCGAAACCCTGAAGGCGGCCGAGCGCATTGCGAAAGGCGACTTGAGCAAGGACCTGGATGTCAGGCGCCGCGATGAAATGGGTGCTCTGCAACGCAGCATGCAGGACATGACGGTCAGCCTGCGCGGGTTGATCAGCGGCATTGGCGACGGCGTGACCCAGATCGCCAGCGCCGCCGAAGAGCTGTCGGCCGTCACCGAACAGACCAGCGTCGGCGTGAACAGTCAGAAAGACGAAACCGACCTCGTTGCAACAGCGATGAATCAGATGACTTCCACCGTGCTGGAGGTCGCGCGTAATGCCGAGGAAGCCAGCGAAGCCGCGCGTCAGGCGGACCAGCAGGCCCGCGAGGGCGACAAAGTGGTCAATGACGCCATCGTTCAGATCGAGCGTCTGGCGCGCGAGGTCAATAACTCAACCGAAGCGATGGGCAAGCTCAAGCTTGAAAGCGACAAGATCGGCGGCGTGCTGGACGTCATCAAGTCGGTTTCGCAGCAGACCAACCTGCTGGCCCTGAACGCTGCAATCGAGGCGGCGCGGGCGGGAGAGGCCGGCCGCGGTTTTGCCGTGGTGGCGGACGAAGTGCGCAGTCTGGCGCAACGCACGCAAGAGTCGACCGAAGAAATCGAAGTGCTGATCGCGGCGCTGCAGAGTGGCACCCAGCATGTCGTCAGCACGCTGGACGCCAGCCGTGATCTGACTGACAGCAGCGTGGACCTCAGTCGCCAGGCCGGCAGTGCCCTGGGCCACATCACGCGCACCGTGTCGAACATTCAGGCCATGAATCAGCAGATCGCTGCGGCCGGCGAAGAGCAAAGCAGCGTGGCCGAACAGATAAACCGCAGCGTCCTGAACGTGCGCGACGTGTCGGAGCAGACCGCCGCCGCAAGCGAAGAAACCGCCGCGTCCAGCATCGAACTGGCGCGCCTGGGTGTGCAGTTGCAAGAGATGGTGGGCAAGTTTCGGGTGAACTGACGGGACGCCATTCATCGAGCCGCCGAAGTAGGACCAACTCTAGCCGGGAACGCGTTAGCTGCCATATCTCAGGCCGATGGCGCCTGCACTGGGCGCTTTCCCGGCTGAAGCCGGTCCTACTCGGATTGCTTGGTAAAACCGGTCCCTTTGCAGCGCCATCGCTACAGTAGAACAAACGAAAACGCCGCCGAAGATTGCTCTTCGGCGGCGTTGTTTATCACGCGTTCACTCAGGCGTTGACGAGGGTCGCCTCGCTCACGTGTGTCGCTGGTTGCAACGGCAACAGCGGCGCATGAGGGTCGGCTTTGACCGACGCCCGCCACGCATCCAGCCACGCGGTGTTGCCTTCGGCCCAGACCAGCTCGTGCAGGCGAGCCAGCGCGACCGGGTCGCTCAGCAACTGCAGGCGCTCGTGGTTGTTCAGATGCTCAGGACCGCCCTTGATCGCATGACGCACGCGCTCGACGCGCATCCACTCGATCGGTTCGGCCTGACGGTGGCGAGAAGTCGCCAGCGCACACGCCAGTGCGTTCTGCTTGGGATCGACCACGGCACGAACGAAACCGTCATTCAGCGCATGCCAGCGGTTTTCGTGGGTGTACTGATCGGTCGACACCAGCTCTTGTGGCGGGGTGTGCTCTTCCGGGATCAGGAACAGACTTTCGTCACGCGCCTTGAGCCCCAGATTGGTCCGGCTGGAAATCACCGAAACCGGGATCGACAGAATGAGCGAACCGACGATCGGCACCAGCCACCAGAGGAAGCTTGGGTTCAACCACATCACCAGCAATGCCCAACCGAAACCGAGCAGCGTCTGCGGACCATGACGCTTGACCGCTTCGCTCCACGGTGTGGAGTCGTCGTCACGCTGCGGAGAATTCCACGTGGCAGCCCAGCCCAGGAACGCAGCCAGAACGAAGCGCGTGTGGAAAATCATACGCACAGGCGCCAGCAGCATGGAGAACAGCATTTCCAGCAGCATCGACAGCGTGACCTTGATCCGACCGCCGTAGCCCACCGCGCCTTTGGCCCAGATCAGAATGATGCTGAGCAGTTTGGGCAGGAATAGCAGAACGATCGTGGTCGAGAACAGCGCGACGGCTTTTTCCGGGTGCCATTGTGGCCACAGCGGATAGAGCTGCCGAGGTTCGAGGAAGTACGTCGGTTCCATCAGCGTGTTCACCGCCAGCAGCGCGGTGGACAGCACCAGGAAGAAGAACCACAACGGTGCCGAAAGGTACGACATCACCCCCGTCAGGAACACTGCGCGGTGAACCGGGTGCATGCCTTTGACCAAGAACAGACGGAAGTTCATCAGGTTACCGTGACACCAGCGGCGGTCACGCTTGAGTTCGTCCAGAAGGTTCGGCGGCAGCTCTTCGTAGCTGCCCGGCAAGTCATAGGCAATCCACACGCCCCAGCCGGCACGACGCATCAGCGCAGCTTCAACGAAGTCGTGGGACAGAATCGCACCGGCAAATGCGCCCTTGCCCGGCAACGGCGCCAAGGCGCAGTGCTCGATGAACGGCTTCATGCGGATGATAGCGTTGTGGCCCCAATAGTGGGATTCGCCCAACTGCCAGAAGTGCAGACCGGCCGTGAACAGTGGACCATAAACGCGAGTCGCGAATTGCTGCATGCGGGCATATAGCGTATCCATGCCAGAAGCGCGGGGCGCAGTCTGGATGATACCGGCGTCCGGCGTCGCTTCCATCAAGCGCACCAGACTGGTCAGACACTCACCGCTCATGACCGAGTCGGCGTCGAGCACGACCATGTAACGATAGTCACCGCCCCAGCGACGGCAGAAGTCATCCAGGTTACCGCTCTTGCGCTTGACGCGACGGCGGCGGCGGCGATAGAAGATTTTGCCGAAGCCGCCGGCCTCGCGGCAGACGTCCAGCCAGGCCTGTTGCTCAGCAACGGCGATGTCGGTTTCGTTGGTGTCGCTGAGCACGAAGAAGTCGAAGCGGTCCAAATCACCCGTGGCCGCGACCGACTCGAACGTTGCACGCAGACCCGCGAACACGCGAGGAACGTCTTCGTTACAGATCGGCATGACGAGCGCGGTGCGCGCGCCTGCTTCGATAGGCTCGTTGCCCGCGCTGGCACCGGAAATCCGATACTTGTCACGGCCAGTGAGCAATTCGAGGAAGCCCATCAGCGCAGTCCAGAAACCGGCCGACACCCAGCAGAACAAGATCCCGAACAGCAGCAGAATGCTGGTCTGCAGCGCATACGGCATCACTTGAACGGCTGTCTGCCAGAGGGTTTGATGGCTGATTTCATCGAACGAAACCAGCGACCAGCCCTGATACGGCAGGATGCCTTTCATGTAGAAGCCAGCCACGATGGTCTGGCCCAGCATGAGGATCAGCAGGATGTAGCGACGGATCGAGCCGACGGTGCGCCAGCGCGCCTTGGGCAGATCACGCGGAAGATCGCTCTGATCCGGCTTTGGCGGATTGGTCTTGCCAGTCATCCGGCGCCAGGCGCGGTGCAGGATGTTGGTGCGCCAGGGCTCAGGCACAACCTTGGTCCGGCGAATCGGCGGCGTGGCCTTCAGGCGCACGCGACCGCTGGCGTCGACACTCAGCATTTCGGCGTCATGCAGCTCATCAGCGGTGGTCAGGGTCAGACGGCGACCCACCGAAGCCTGCGCGGCTTCGGCAGGATCGGCAACGGTCTGCGCCGAAAGGCGTTCATGCAGCTCAGCAAACGAGGTGCAGCTGGCAAGTTCTGCCCGCTGCTCGTCGCTCATTGGCAGGTGTGCCAGGTACTCGGTCAGAGACTCTGGCACGGCTTGTGAATTACTCATCGGCTGGCAACTGGTAGCTCCAGGTTTCGGTCAGGACTTGTTGAATCATGGCCGGCCCCTGTTGGGTGGATGCAGCCTCTACAGCTGGCTGCGGGGTGTCTTTGGCGCCTTTGTTGGCTTTTGCAGCATCGCCCAGCGCGGCTTCCGGACGGGAGGCCTCATCGGACTTGGCTTCGGCCACTTTCGCAGCGTCGGCAGGCTTGGCTGCATCAGCCTTGTCGGCTTTGCCCGCGTCCTTGGCATCAGCCTTGGCCACTTTGGCATCTTTGGTGTCTTTCGCGTCGCCGGCCTTCACTGCGTCGGTCTTGACGATCTCGGCCTTGTCATCCTTCGGCGCCACGGCCACTACAGCGGCTTTGGCGTCTGCTTTTTTCTCAGGCTTCTTGTCTGATTTGTCAGCAGTGATGACCGCAGGTTCCTTGCCAGGCTCGGCAGGCGTTTCGCGCAGCAGATAAGCGCGCATCTCGACCGACTTGTTCGGATCCTTGACCTTCAGTCGCAGCGTCAGGCGCCAGCCTTTGGTAACAGGGTTGTAGCGCAGGTTGTTTTCAACCAGATCGGTGTTGTCATCGGTGGTGACCTGGCTGCGGATCGCAGGGTCTTCACCCAGTTTGGCCAGATTCGGGCCGACGAAATCGACCAGGTAAGCCACGCTGCCATCAGGCTGACGAATCAGGTTGGACTGTTTGACGTCGCCAGTGGAGCGCAGGGTCTGCTTGACCCAGCCCAGATCAGGCGAGTGAATGGAATCCTCGTCCATGGTCCAGTGCAGGCGATAGTTGAAATCGACTGGCTGACCGGGCTCCGGCTGGGTTTCCGGCTTCCAGAACGCAACGATGTTGTCGTTGGTTTCGTCGGCAGTCGGGATCTCTACCAGATCGACGGTGCCCTTGCCCCAGTCGCCTTTAGGCTCGATCCAGGCACTTGGACGTTTGTCGTAGCGGTCGTCCAGATCTTCGTAATGGCTGAAGTTGCGACCACGTTGCAGCAGGCCGAAGCCGCGTGGGTTCTCGACCGAGAAGCTGCTGACAGCCAGATGTTTCGGGTTGTTCAGCGGACGCCAGATCCACTCGCCGTTGGCCGCCTGAATCGACAGACCGCTGGAGTCGTGCAGCTCGCGACGGTAGTTCAGGACTTTGGAAGGCTGATTCGCGCCGAACAGGTACATGCTGGTCAGCGGGGCGACGCCCAGCTTGCCGACCTTCTCACGCAGGTACATACGCGACTGCACGTCTACCAGCGTGTTGGTGCCAGGACGCAGCGTCAGCTTGTACGCGCCAGTCGCGCGAGGGGAGTCGAGCAGCGCGAAAATCACCAGATGATTGTCATCGGTGTTCGGCTTCTCGATCCAGAACTCGGTGAAACGCGGGAATTCTTCACCCGACGACATGGCCGTATCGATCGCCATGCCACGAGCGGACAGACCATAGACCTGACCTTTGCCAATGACGCGGAAATAGCTCGCGCCCAGCATGGTCATGATTTCGTCCTGCTTGTCGTCCTTGTTGATCGGGTAAGTGACGCGGAAGCCGGCATAACCCAGGTTCTCGGTCGCTTTGGTATCGAACTTCAAGTCGCCGAAATTGAAACGGCTTGGGTCGTACTTGATCTCGTTGACGGTAGTGGCCGTCACTTCGTTGATCTTGACCGGGGTGTCGAAGTGCATGCCCTGGTGGTAGAAGGAAATCTTGAATGGGGTCTTGTCATTGGCCCATTCCGCCTTCTCTTGAAGGAAGCGAATCTTCTGGTAGTCCGCAAACTTCATGTCGCGGAATTCCGCTGGAAGGTTGCTTTTTGGCGCTACGAATTTCTGTCCGGCCAGTTCTTTGGCCTTTGTCGCCACGTCGTCGAGATCGAACGCCCAAAGTTGACCGGCGCCGAACAGACAAAACAAAGCCGACCCGGCCAACAAGGCACTGCGCAGGCGCTTGCCAGGGGTCTTTGGTGCATTACATGGACTAACAATCACGAGCAACCCTCGCCGAAAACAGATGAAGAAACCAACGGCCAGCTTTCAAATGCCGGGTTGGCGAGCATTGTTCCGACTCCGAAAGGGGCCAATGATTCCCCAAACGATGTCGGACCATTCTGCGTTTTTACCGATTGGACGAACGATAGCCCGTCTTTGTAGCGCGCGATTATCTAGTAGCTCGCGTTACAACGCATCAGGGGAAGCAAAGTATTTATGGCTTTTTGCCTAATAAATTCGGGTACGACAGGCAAAACAGCGCAATCAGCTCTCCAGCAAAAATGTCACAGGGCCATCATTGATCAAATGAACCTGCATGTCCGCACCAAATTGGCCCGTCTCGACCGTCGGATGCGAGCTTTTTGCCTTCGACGCCAGATACTCGAACAACTCGGCCCCCAACGCCGGTGGTGCCGCCTTCGAAAAACTGGGGCGCATTCCGCTCTTGGTGTCTGCCGCCAGCGTGAACTGCGAAACCAGCAGCAAACCTCCGCCGACATCGCTCAACGACAGGTTCATCTTGCCGTCAGCGTCGCTGAACACCCGATAGTTAAGCAGCTTGTGCAGCAATTTGTCGGCACTGGCCTGCGTGTCCTGAGGCTCAACGCCCACCAGCACCAGCAGACCCTGATCGATGGCGCCGACCGTCACGCCCTCGACATCGACGCGCGCACTTCGCACGCGCTGAAGCAAACCTTTCATTCCCAAACCTCTTATTACTGCTGTCCACTGCCCCTGTAGGAGTGAGCTTGCTCGCGATCGCGGTTCGTCAGACACAACGATTGTGTCAGGCATAAAGCAATCGCGAGCAAGCTCACGCCTACAGGTTTACGGCGTGTCACGCTTCTTCGGGTGGCAGATCCAGCAAGCGTCGCGCCACTTGTGAGGCCGCCCGGATCAGCGCATCGGTAATGCCGGGCTCCGAAGCCGAGTGGCCTGCGTCACGGATGACCTGCAATTCACTGTTCGGCCAGGCCTGATGAAGCTCCCAGGCGTTGTCCAGCGCACAGATCACATCGTAGCGGCCATGCACGATGATGCCCGGCAGATGTGCGATCTTGTGCATGTCGCGGATCAGCTGGTTTTCTTCGAGAAAGGCATTGTTCGTGAAGTAGTGGCACTCGATGCGCGCGATGGACAGGGCGCGCTGCGGTTCAGAGAAACGGTCAACCACCTGGGGATTCGGGCGCAGGGTAGCGACCCGCCCTTCCCACGTTGACCAGGCTTTGGCCGCATGCATCTGGGCAATCTGATCGCTGCCCACCAGACGCTTGTGGAAGGCGCTGAGCAGATCGCCGCGCTCGTCCGGAGGAATCGGTGCGACGTAGTCCTGCCAGTAATCCGGAAACAGACGGCTCGCGCCCTCCTGGTAGAACCATTTGATGTCTTGCGGGCGGCTCAGGAAGATGCCACGCAGAATCAGCGCATGGACGCGATCGGGATGCGTCTGGGCGTAGGCCAGGGAAAGCGTCGAGCCCCAGGAACCGCCGAACAGTACCCATTTATCGATACCCAGATGCTTGCGAATGCGCTCGAGGTCTTCAACCAGATGCCAGGTGGTGTTGTTTTCGAGGTTGGCGTGGGGCGTTGAGCGACCACATCCGCGCTGGTCGAATGTGATGATGCGGTACAGATTCGGATCGAAATAGCGGCGGCTTTGCGCATCGCATCCCGAACCCGGCCCGCCGTGGATGAATACCACCGGCAAGCCATCGGGCGAGCCGCTTTCATCGACATACAGCACATGAGGCTCTTCCACTGCCAGATCGTGCCGGGCATAAGGTTTGATCTGCGGGTACAAAGTCTGCATAGGTGCTCCATAAGTCCAATTCAGGGGCTTCTATCTATCTGCCGTTGGGCATCATAAACCCGAATCGACAAATGATCATGCCTGCCTGTTACTGCTTCACTGTGGCCTTTGTTTTCGCGCGCCTCGCGGTTCGGAAGATCGTCACTGACGCACGAAACAACACCCGCCAGATGCGAACTGGAACGATCGATGCAAGCGTTTCAAACGTTCAAATAGCTGCGAACCAGAGCGGCATGTCTGAGTCGAACCGTGAGTCATGCAAGCGGATATTTCACCCGCTGGGCAGGAAATAACCGACGACACCCCCTACAGTCAAACAACCCCATTTAATCGTCTAACCAACTTGAGGTCGTACCCGATGTCTCCGGAACCCAACGTTCGTGACGCTGAAGTGGCAGCATTCCGTGAAGCTGTGCTTACCAAACTCGAGTATGCCGTCGGTAAGGATGCCGACCACGCGTTCGACCATGACTGGTTCATGGCAATCGCCTTGGCGACCCGCGACAAGATGGCAGAGCGCTGGATGAATCACACGCGCTACATCTATCGGCAAGAAAAAAAGCGCGTGTATTACCTCTCCCTTGAGTTTTTGATTGGCCGGCTGATGTTCGACAGCCTCAGCAATCTGGGCATCCTGGAAATCGCGCGTGAAGCGCTCAAAGACCTGAAGGTCGATCTGGAAAGAATCCGCACCCTGGAGCCCGACGCGGCCCTGGGCAACGGCGGCCTGGGTCGTCTGGCCGCCTGTTTCATGGAAAGTATGTCCACGCTGGGCATCGCCGGACATGGCTACGGCATTCGTTATGAACACGGCCTGTTCCGTCAGGCGATCGTGGATGGCTGGCAACAGGAACAGACTGAAAACTGGCTGGACTTCGGTAACCCGTGGGAATTCGAACGCCCGGAAGTGATTTATCAGATCGGCTTCGGCGGCAGCGTTCAGCCGGTTCTGGATGCCGCCGGTGCGCCGGTGCTCGACGCCTCCGGCGAAACGCGGCAGGTCTGGACAGCAGGCGAAACCGTGCGCGCCATTGCGTATGACACGCCGGTCGTGGGCTGGCGCGGCAAAGCGGTCAACACCTTGCGCCTGTGGCGTGCGCGTGCCGTCGAAGACTTGCATCTGGAGCGCTTCAACGCGGGCGACCACGTAGGTGCCGTGGCCGAAGTCGTCCGGGCGGAAAGTATCTCGCGCGTGCTTTACCCCAACGACAGTACCGAAGCCGGTCAGGAGCTGCGCCTGCGTCAGGAGTATTTCTTCGTGTCGGCATCGCTGCAGGATCTGCTGCGTCGCCACAAGAACATGGGCTACTCGATCAACAGCCTGCCTGAACACGCCGCCATCCAGATGAACGACACGCACCCCTCGATCGCGGTGGCTGAGCTGATGCGCATCCTCATCGACATCTATGACGTCGAGTGGGACGAAGCCTGGCGCATCACCGTCGGCACCCTTGCGTACACCAACCACACGCTGCTGCCCGAGGCGCTGGAAACCTGGTCCGTGGGATTGATGGAACGCATGCTGCCGCGCCACATGCAGATCATTTACATGATCAATGCGCAGCACATCGACGACGTACGCCTGGAGTACAAGGACGATCCTGACCTGTTCGGCCTGCTGCGCGCCGTGTCGCTGATCGAAGAAGACAACGGCCGCCGCGTGCGCATGGGTAACCTCGCGTTCCTGGGTTCGCACAGCGTCAACGGCGTATCGGCGTTGCACACTCAGCTGATGCGCAAGACGGTGTTCGCACAGCTGCATAAGCTGTACCCGGAGCGCATCAACAACAAAACCAATGGCATCACCTTCCGCCGCTGGCTGTTCCAGTCCAACCCGCAGCTGACCTCGATGCTGGTCAACGAACTGGGCGAACAGGTGCTCGATAATCACGAGACCGCGCTGCTGAAACTCGAGCCGTTGGCCAACGATCCGAAATTCCAGAAGGAATTTGCCGCTCAGCGACTCCAGAGCAAGCAGGCGTTGGCGACGATCATTCAGGAGCGGATGGGCATCGTCATCAATCCCGAAGCGATGTTCGATGTGCAGGTCAAACGTATCCACGAATACAAACGCCAGCTGCTGAACCTTTTCCACACCGTGGCGCTATATCAGGCCATGCGCGCCGATCCGAGCACCAACTGGGTGCCGCGCGTGAAGATTTTCGCCGGCAAGGCGGCGGCCAGTTATCACTCGGCCAAGCTGATCATCAAACTGGCGAACGACATCGCGCGCACCGTGAACAACGACCCGACCCTGCGCGGACGCCTGAAAGTGGTGTTCATGCCTAACTACAACGTCAGTCTGGCCGAAAGCATCATTCCGGCAGCCGACCTGTCGGAGCAGATTTCCACCGCGGGCCTGGAAGCTTCCGGCACCAGCAACATGAAGTTCGGCCTCAACGGCGCGCTGACCATCGGCACGCTGGACGGCGCCAACGTGGAAATGAGCGAGCAAGTCGGGCTTGAGCACATGTTCATCTTCGGCATGACCGCGCAGGAAGTCGAAGCGCGCAAGCACGCCGGCGAATTCAACGCCCATAACGACATTGCGGCGTCCGGACGTCTGAACGATGTGCTCCAGGCGATTCGCGGCGGGGTCTTCTCCCCGGACGATCCGTATCGTTACGCAGGGTTGATCGATCAGTTGATCAACTACGACCGCTTCTTCGTCTGCGCCGACTTCGAGTCGTACTGGCACGCCCAGGCCAAGGTCGAGGCGCGCTGGCACGACTCCACCGAATGGTGGCGCTCGGCAGTGCTCAACACGGCGCGCATGGGCTGGTTCTCGTCTGACCGGACTATTCGCGAGTACGCCGACGAGATCTGGAAGGCGCTGGATTAGTAGCCTGCAAATACCTGTAGGAGCGCTCCGATGATGCGTTGAGTCAGACACTGCAACGTTGACTGACACACCGCCATCGCGGGCAAGCGCGCTCCTACAGTGATCGGGTCCTCAGCACCCGACACAAATTGTTTCCTCTTCCCCTACGCCCGATATACTCCTCGCCATCGCCGGTCACCGGCCGAGAAGGGATGTCGTCGCGTGCAATGGATTCTTTTGTTGGCTGGCCTGGTCATCGGGGCGTTGCTCGATGAATCACTGATTGGCGGGGTTGTCGGCGCGGCGATCGGGCTGTCGGTGGGTTTGAGCCTCCGCCTGTCGACCCTCACCCAAGAAGCTGCCCGCCAAAAAACCGAGCTGGCGCAAACGCGACTGGATCTACAGGCCATTCAACAGCGCCTCGGCCAGCTGGATTCGGCGGCGGTGCAAATGCCGGACGCTCCCACAGCCACCCCGCTGGACATCGAGCCCATTTCGGATGCCGGTCCAGAGTTGATATGGGATCTACCGGACCTCGAGCCCGCCGAGCCGGAACCCGCAACCTCTGCCCAATGGCGTCCCTCGCCAGACCCCACCCACCGCGCCGCCTCCGTCAGTCATTCACCCGCTCAGCCGAACCTGTTCGATCGCGCAGTCCTTCGCGCCAAAGACTGGCTTCTCGGCGGCAACACGGTGTTGCGAGTGGGTGTGGTTCTGTTGTTTCTCGGCCTCGCGTTTCTGCTGCGTTACGCCACCGAAGGCATGGTCGTACCGATCGAGGCCCGATACGCCGGTGTCGCGGCTGCTGCATTGGCCTTGCTCGGACTGGGCTGGTGGCTGCGCCAACGCAACGCCTCCTTCGCCCTGATGCTGCAGGGCACCGGGGTCGCCGTGCTGTACCTGACGGTCTTCGCGGCGATGAAGGTCCATACGCTGCTGGCGCCCGGCATGGCGTTCGGTCTGCTGGTGGCCGTAACGGTTTTCTCAGCCGTTCTGGCGCTCACCCAGAACGCTCTGGCGCTTGCCTGCGTCGCGGCACTGGGCGGTTTCGCAGCGCCGTTGCTCACCTCCTCCGGCGACGGCAGCCATGTGGCGCTGTTCAGCTATTTCGCGCTCCTCAACGGCGGCATTTTTGCCATCGCGTGGTTCAAGGCCTGGCGCACGCTGAACCTGATCGGCTTCATCGGCACATTCGGCATCGGCTTCGCCTGGGGCCTGAACGCCTACACGCCAGCGCTGTTCTGGAGCACCGAACCGTTTCTCATCCTGTTCTTCCTGATGTATTTGGCGATCGGGCTGTTGTTCGCCCGGCGCAAGTTGCAGGAACACGCGATTGGCCCCGAGGACGACAGTCGTGAAGCGTTGCTGCGCTGGTCCGCAAGACAGAGTCATTACGTGGATGGAACCCTGCTGTTCGGGACGCCCATCGCTGGATTCGGCCTGCAATACGCACTCATTCAGCACGTTGAATTCGGCGCTGCATTCAGCGCGCTGGTGTTGGGCGTTCTCTATATGGGTATCGCCCGGTTCCTCGCCGGGCGTGCGTCAGGCCGGACGCTATTGCTGGTCGAGACCTGCCTGGCATTGGGCGTGGTCTTCGCGACGCTGGCCGTCCCGCTCGGACTCAGCGCGCAATGGACCACCGTGGCGTGGGCCGTCGAAGGGGCCGCCGTGTTCTGGCTGGGCATGCGTCAGAACCGGTTGCTTGCGCGGTTCTTCGGCTTGCTGCTGCAGCTGGGCGCAGGCTTTGCCTTTCTGGGCATTGTTGGACGCTGGTACTCGCCAAGCTTCAATCATGGGGATTTCTGGACGCCTTCGATCATCTCGATCGCCGGCCTGATCAGCGCTTTCACTGTCGAACGCATCGGCACGCTGCGTCTGGCGTTCAGCGAACGGGTGTTGCAACCCTCGTTGCTGATCTGGGGCGCGTTGTGGTGGTCCATCGCCCTGTGCGTCAGTACCCATTACGTATCGGGACCACGCGAAGTCCCGACCCTTCTGCTGCTGGGCGCGCTCAGCGTCGCGCTGTGGGCCGTGCTCGCCTTGCGCCTGAAATGGTCCGGGCTGGCGCAACTGTGCTGCCTGCTGACACCGGCGAGCGCAGTTTTACTGGGCCTGATGATTTTCAACCCTTACTACAACCCGGCCGCCGACTTCGGCTGGTTGAGCTGGCTTGCAGTATTCACCGCTCACCTGCTGACCCTCAAGCGCCTCGACGGCATGCTCGACTCACGCCTGCGCAGTGCGTCTCACATACTCGGCTGCTGGCTGATCATCGGCGTGCTGTCGCTGGAGTTGAGGTACGGTCTGCTCGTGATGTCCGAGGCCTACAATGCGTGGCGATGGCTGGGCTGGGCGCTACTGCCGAGCCTGTATCTGCTGGCAATGACGGCGCCACGCAGCTGGCCGTGGCCGATTGATACGTACACAAAAGAATACGGCGTGTGGGCCGCCGCACCGCTGGCGGCGCTGATGCTGGCCTGGTTCTGGCTGGCGAACGGCTTCAGCGACGGCAATGCCGATCCCCTGCCGTACATCCCACTGATCAGCCCGCTGGAGCTTGGCCTGCTGATCACGCTGGCGGGCGTTTTCAGCTGGGTTCGCAAGCAGTTGCCGCCATTGGGCGTCAGCGTCGATCACGCGCACAAAGCCGCTCTGCTGATCGCCGGCACGTCCCTGTTCGCGCTGATGACAGCGATGGTCATGAGAACGGCGCATCACTGGGCTGGCATCGCCTGGCAGACCGATGCACTGCTTGAATCCATGCGTGTGCAGGCCGGTCTTTCCATCGTGTGGACGCTGATGGCGCTGGCACTCATGATCGGCGGCCACCTGCGTGCACGCCGTGACATGTGGATCGTCGGCGCCGCGCTGATCGGCGTGGTCGTGGCCAAACTGTTCTTCGTCGAGCTGAGCAATCGCGGCGGACTGGAGCGCATCGTTTCGTTTATCGGCGTTGGCATTCTGTTGCTTGTAGTGGGATATTTCGCACCATTGCCGCCGAAAAACCCTACACGAAGTCAGTCATCAATCGATGCTGCGCCTACCGATTCGGCACCGGAATGAAGCGCGTAAGGAGTCACCCGTTGAGCCGTCAGTGCATCTTCAAGGCCGCCATGTTCGGCTCTCTGCTGTGCGCAGCATTGCTGACTCAGGCGGAGGATTTGCCGGATGATTTCGCCAGTCACACACCGCTGACCCTCAGCGGAGAAGGGCCGTGGTACAGCCTCGAACTGCCGCTCGGGCTGCAGCTCAATGCGCGTCAGGGCAATCTGAACGATGTGCGCGTGTTCAATGCCGACGGCCAGGCCCAGCCTTATGCGATCACCCTCGGACAGCCGCAGCGCGCGGCGGATGAAACGCCGGTCGCAGTGAAGTGGTTCGCGCTCTACAACAGCGACGATGCCAAGGACGCCGAACCCCGAATTCGCGTCGAACGCACGCCGGAGGGCACGCTGGTCGAGGTTCAGCCCCAAGGCGAAATCGAGGCCGGCGAAGAAGTGCTGCGCGGCTGGTTGCTGGACACCAGCGCCATCAACGCGCCCCTTGATCAACTGATCCTGGACTGGAGCACCGAGCGCGAAGGGTTTCAGCGTTTCAGCATCGAAGCCAGCAACGACCTGCAACACTGGCAACGCTGGGGAGAAGGTCAGGTGGCGCGGCTTTCTTTCGCCGACGAACTGGTCGAACAGCGCATCGTGACGTTGCCCGGGCGAACCGCGCGGTACTTGCGGCTGCTGTGGAGCACGCCGCAATCGGCGCCCACACTGACCTCGGCGCAGTTGGTCAGTACCCGCCCCGGCGTGCTGCCACTGAGCTGGTCGCCGACCATCAATGGCCGCGTGGAGAAACCGGGCGTATACGTGTGGCAGCTGCCTGTGGCGTTGCCGTTGGAGCGCATGAAGGTCGACATCGCTCAGCCCAACAGCCTGGCCCCTGCAACGCTTTACGCACGTCGCGACAGCAATGCGCCCTGGCAGATGATCGACAGCGGCCTGCTGTATCGCCTGACTCAGAATGGCCAGGATGCCGTGCAGGATGAAATGGAATTGCCGGGCAATGTCGTTCAGCAGTTGAAACTCGAAGTCGACGACCGAGGTGGTGGTCTGGGCAAGGATGCGCCGAAGCTGAGCTTTGCCGTGCGGGCCACGCAACTGGTGTTTCTGGCGCGCGGCGCACCGCCCTACAGCCTGGCCATCGGCAACGACAAGATCGAGGGCGCCAGCCTGCCGCTGACCACGCTGGTGCCGGGTGTGACGCCCGAAAAAGCCGCGTCATTCGGTAAAGCCTCGCTGGCCGTAGCGCCCGCGCCTGCCATGACGCCCGTGCTGCCGGCAGCCAGCGGGCCCGACTGGAAACGCATCGGTCTGTGGAGCGTGCTGGTACTGGGCGTCGTGTTTCTGGGGTGGATGGCGTTGAGCACGCTGCGCACTTCACGCAGCAAATAAATATCGCGTCGGTGCCAGCGCTGAACCGATCCCGCAGGGGGAAATCGCGCCGGATGCACACGAACTTGTAACCAGTGAACGTCTACGCTCATGTAGTTCGTGAACTCAATCACTACGAAGCCGGTCTGACAGGCAGTATTAACTCCCCACTCGCGCTAAACTGTGCGCGTTTTTTTATTCCCATCTTCGGAGCTCTCCATGTCCCGCACTACCCTGAGTCGCTATCTGATTGAGCAGACCCGCAGCAACAACACTCCTGCCGATCTGCGCTTCCTTATCGAAGTGGTGGCGCGTGCGTGCAAGGAAATCAGCCACGCGGTATCCAAAGGCGCGCTGGGCGGCGTGCTTGGCAGCATGGGTACCGAGAACGTGCAAGGTGAGGTGCAGAAGAAACTGGACGTGATGTCCAACGAAATCCTGCTGGAAGCCAACGAATGGGGCGGTCACCTGGCAGGCATGGCTTCCGAGGAAATGGACAACGCTTACCAGATCCCGGGCAAATACCCGAAAGGCGCTTACCTGCTGGTGTTCGACCCACTGGACGGTTCGTCCAACATCGACATCAACGCCCCGGTCGGCACCATCTTCTCGGTGCTGCGTTGCCCTAACGAGTACCTGAGCCAGAACGAAGCGCTGAACGAAAAGGCCTTCCTGCAGCCAGGCACTCAACAGGTTGCCGCCGGTTATGCCATCTACGGCCCACAGACCATGCTGGTTCTGACCCTGGGCGACGGCGTCAAAGGCTTCACCCTGGACCGCGAAATGGGCAGTTTCGTGCTCAGCCATGAAGACATCCGCATCCCGGAATCCACTCAGGAATTCGCGATCAACATGTCTAACCAGCGTCACTGGGAAGCCCCGGTCAAGCGCTATGTGGAAGAGCTGCTGGCGGGCGAAGAAGGCCCTCTGAAGAAGAACTACAACATGCGCTGGGTGGCCGCGATGGTTGCCGACGTGCACCGCATCCTGACCCGTGGCGGCCTGTTCATGTACCCGCGCGATGCGCGTGAGCCTTCCAAGCCAGGCAAACTGCGCCTGATGTACGAGGCCAACCCGATGTCGTTCCTGGTTGAACAGGCGGGCGGCGCTTCCACTGACGGTCATCAGCGTATTCTCGACATTCAGCCTGAAGGCCTGCACCAACGCGTGGCTGTGTTCCTGGGCTCGAAAGAAGAAGTGGAACGCGCTACGTCGTATCACAAGGAATAACGGATCATGAGCGCGCCCTGGCTGCCGCTGCTGGATTGGTGGTTCGGCTCCGCTGAATCGCCAGCAGAGGCCGCGAGGGAGAAGAACAGGCTCTGGTTCGGCAAGAAGAAATCCCAGGACGCCGACGCGTTGAATCGCTTCGGCGGTCTGGTGGACCTCGCGCTCAAAGGCGGGCTTTCCGAATGGACGGCCACGCCCCAAGGCTGGTTGGCGCTGGTGCTGTTGCTCGATCAGCTGCCGCGCATGATCTTCCGCGACACACCCGAAGCGTATGCCGGAGACACCCGCGCTCAGGCGCTCGTCGCCCACGGCTTGAAGCTTCATCGCGATCTGGCCCTGACGCCACTGCAACGCACGTTCATCTATCTGGTGCTCGAACACACTGAGGACCTTGCCGCCCAGCATGAAGCGATTCGCCGCTTCACCGCCCTGCTCGATCTGCTGCCTGCCACGGATCGCGAATACTTCACCAGCACGCTGAACTACGCCAAAAAGCATCGCGTGGTCATCGAGCGGTTCGCCAGATTCCCCCACCGCAACGCCGTGCTCGGCCGAGAATCGACGCCTGAGGAAGTAGAATTCCTGAAGGAGCGTGGGTCGCGGTTTTAAGCCCGTCTGCCGCCTTGTTCCGGCAAATAGGCAGGAATCGTGAAGCCGCCCTGAATGGAACTTCTGCCTCCACGGAACCAGACCTGCGGTTTTCTCTTCTAAGCTTTCGGCATCGCGCCAGTGACCCGGGCCAGCCCCTCACCGTGCCGTCGCCCCCTCTCGATTCAGGAGCTTCATTCCATGTCTTTGCGCTCTCTAGCGTTATTGTCGTTCTGCGTGCTGCTTGCGGCGTGCAGCAAGATCAACCAGGAAAACTACTCGAGAATCAAAGCCGGCATGTCCAAGGCCGAGATCGAGCAGCTGCTGGGCAAGCCGACCGAATGCTCAGGTGCCTTGGGCATGTCCAGCTGCACATGGGGTGATCAGAAGACATTCATCAGCGTTCAGTACGCTGCCGATAAAGTCGTTTTGCATACGGGTCAGGGCCTGGAATGAATACTCGTCGCGTGATGAAACTGGCCGCAATGATGGCCGCGGCAGTGTGGCTGTCGGCCTGCTCAGTAACCCCGGAAGGTGAATCCATGGCACCCAGAACTGTCGATCACGTCGACCTCAAGCGCTATCAGGGCACGTGGTATGAATTGGCACGACTGCCGATGTTTTTCCAGCGCAACTGCGCGCAATCGGAGGCGCATTACGCCCTGAAGGATGACGGCAATATCGCGGTCACCAACCGTTGCCGCACCCAGGAAGGCAAGTGGGAAGAAGCGACCGGTACGGCCTCGCCTCAGGTTCAGGGCAAGACCGACAAGCTGTGGGTGGTGTTCGATAACTGGTTCTCGCGACTGCTGCCCGGCCTTGCGAAAGGCAACTATTGGGTGCTGTACGTCAGCGACGACTACAAGCTGGCGCTGGTCGGCAACCCGAATCGCAAATACCTCTGGCTGCTGTCGCGTACCGCCCACGTCTCCGAGAGCGTGCGCAACGACCTGCTGATCAAGGCGCAACAGCAGGGCTACGACACGACCAAGCTGATCTGGAGAGTCGACGACTCGCAGATTGGGAAGTCAGCGCAATAGCGCCGCTTCCAGACAGGAGCGAACTGCCCGCGCTCGTGGCATATCCGGCAATGTGATGCCGACCAGCCGCAATCGCGGGCAAGTTCAGTTCTGCAGGCTATTCATCCCCGCACGCCTGGGGTTTAGCCCAGCAATTCTCGCAGCACCTGCGCAAACGCCCGGCTGCTGTGCTCTTCGTCAGCGTGTCGCCCGTCGCGGATCACCCAGCGCCCGTTGACCATCACCTCACGAATCTGCCGGTCGCTGCCTGCGAACAGCCACCGATTGAGAATCGCATCCCCCGAAGCCGTCGACAGGTACGGATCGTTACCATCGAGCACCAGCCAGTCTGCACGCTTGCCGACTTCCAGCGCGCCGATCGGTTGGCCCATGGCCTGAGCGCCGCCTGACAACGCAGCGTCGTACAACGTGCGGCCGACCATCGGCTGGTCTGCCCGGTGCAGGCGATTACGACGCTGATCACGCAGACGCTGGCCGTATTCGAGCCAGCGCAGTTCCTCGACCACGCTCAGCGACACATGGCTGTCGGAGCCGACGCCCCAGCGTCCGCCCTGAGCGATGTAATCCACTGCCGGAAAAATCCCGTCACCCAGGTTTGCTTCTGTGGTCAGGCACAGCCCCGCGACGGCGCCGCTTCGGGCCATCGAGGTCACTTCGTCGGCTTGCGCATGCGTGGCATGGACCAGGCACCAACGCGAATCGACGTCGACGTTCTCGAACAACCACTGCAACGGACGGCGGCCGCTCCAGCTCAGGCAGTCGTCCACTTCCTTCTGCTGCTCGGCAACATGAATGTGCACCGGACAGTGCTTATCACTGGCCGACATGACCTCGCTGATCTGCCGGGGCGTCACCGCCCGCAGCGAGTGAAAACACAGGCCCAGCGCCTGCGCGGGCTGCTCGTTGATGATCGTCCGCAGCTGATTGTGCAGGTCCAGGTAGCGTTGCGTGCTGTTGATAAACCGGCGCTGGCCCTCGTTGGGCGCCAGCCCGCCAAAACCTGAGTGGCTGTAAAGCACGGGAAGCAGCGTCATGCCGATCCCCACTGAACGGGCTGCCTGACTGACCTGCAGTGCGAGTTCGGCGGGATTGGCGTAGGGCTTGCCATCGGCGTCCTGATGCACGTAATGAAATTCGGCGACCGAGGTGAAACCGCCTTTAAGCATTTCGATGTACAGCTGGCGGGCGATGACGCCCAGTTGCTCCGGACTGATCTGGCCGACAAGCCGGTACATCAGATCGCGCCAGGTCCAGAAGCTGTCATTGGGGTTGCCCGCTACTTCCGCCAGACCCGCCATGGCGCGCTGGAATGCGTGTGAATGCAGATTGGGCATGCCCGGCACCACCGGCCCGCTGAGCAGTTCGGCGCCCTGACGATCGGCATCCGCCTGAACGCTCGTCAACAGCCCGTCGGCGCTGACTTCAAGACGTACGTTATTGGCCCAGCCTGTGGGCAACAACGCGCGTTCGGCAAAGAAAACGGACATGGTTTCGCACCCCTCGCGTGAAATTGTCTATACATATACAGACGTTTGCCTGCCCGGTAAACTGCGGCAAGCTTGTCGGCACACGCGTTAATGGTTAGCGTGGACGCTGTTGGTCATATCTTCTTTTCGTCTCATTACGCCATAACAAGGATTTTCTCTGTGCCGACTCCGCCTGCCAACTCTCCGCTGGCCGCCCAGATGGGTGACAGTCCGGCGCCGCTTTACGCTCGGGTCAAGCAAATGATCACCCAGCAAATTCAGAACGGCAGCTGGCCGCCGCATCATCGCGTGCCCTCCGAGAGCGAGCTGGTGACCCAGTTGGGCTTCAGCCGCATGACCATCAACCGCGCCCTGCGTGAAATGACCGCCGAAGGGCTGCTGGTGCGCATGCAAGGCGTCGGTACCTTCGTCGCAGAACCCAAGACACAGTCCGCCCTGTTCGAAGTCCACAATATCGCCGATGAAATCGCCGCCCGGGGCCACGTCCATACCTGCCAGGTGATCATTCTGTGCGAGGAAGCCGCGGGCTCCGAACGCGCGCTGGCGCTGGACATGCGTGAAGGACAGCGGGTTTTCCATTCGCTGATCGTGCATTTCGAAAACGATATTCCCGTGCAAATCGAAGACCGCTTCGTCAACGCGCTCGTCGCCCCCGAATACCTGCGTCAGGATTTCACCAGACAGACGCCTTACGCTTACCTCAACCAGGTCGCGCCGCTGACTGAAGGCGAGCACGTGGTGGAAGCGATACTGGCCGAGCCCGACGAATGCAAACTGTTGCAGATCGAGACCGGTGAGCCATGCCTTTTGGTGCGCCGCCGGACCTGGTCTGGCCGACAGCCGGTCACCGCCGCACGCCTGATCCACCCCGGCTCCCGTCATCGTCTCGAAGGACGCTTCAGCAAATGACCCGATTGACCGTTCTCCGCTCCGCCGATTATCCACGCATGCCCTGGAAAAACGGTGGCGGCAGCACTGAAGAGATCACCCGCGACGCCGGCCAAGGCCTCGACGGCTTTGGCTGGCGCCTGTCGATTGCGGACATCGGCGAATCGGGCGGTTTTTCACTGTTCGCCGGGTATCTGCGGATCATCACGGTGCTGCAAGGCGCAGGCATGATCCTGAACATCGATGGCAAGGACAGCGAGCCGCTGCTGCCCTCGGACCCGTTCGCGTTCAGCGGCGACAGCAATGTGAACTGCACGCTGCTCGACGGTCCGATTCGCGATTTCAATCTGATCTACGAGCCGACGCGTTATCGCGCGCGCCTGCAATGGATCGACGTGCTGCAGCCGCAACGGTTTTTCAGTTCGGCCAACGCGTTTCTGGTGTTCAGCACGGCCGAACAGATGGCGGCTAACGTGGGCGATCACCCTCCGCAACTGCTGGAGCGACACGACTGTCTGCAACTGGACAACGCCGAAGGCTCGCTACTGGAAGTGGTGCTCTATGCGCCGCGTGCAAGCCGGGTCTGTGTGATCGAGCTGACCGCGATCTGAGTGCCGAATTGCAGGAACACGCTTGTCACGCTCTCACGCCACCGGCAACAGCGAGCCTGCACTGCGTCATACCACCTGTGCTAATTTGCGCTCTTTTCAACCCGAACAAGGACGCCGATGACCCAGCTCAACCCTCAGAAAGAAAGCCCTAGAGCGCTGGCTATCCTCACCGGCTTTCTGGCTTCGGAATCTGCTGGCGGCATCGTTCTGATGGTCGCGGCGCTGGCGGCGATCATCGTTGCCAACTCACCGATCGCGTCTCTCTATTTCGCATCGCTGCACAGCGTCTGGGCTGGACTGTCGGTAGAGCTGTGGATCAACGATGGTTTGATGGCAATTTTCTTCCTGATGGTGGGCCTGGAGATCAAGCGCGAAGTGCTGGCGGGCGGTCTGGCCAGTTGGGGCCAGCGCGCCCTCCCCGGCTTTGCGGCGGCGGGCGGCATGCTGGTGCCGGCGCTGATTTATATCGCCATCAACATGGGCAACGCTGAAACACTGAGTGGCTGGGCGATTCCGGCCGCCACCGATATTGCATTCGCATTAGGTGTGCTTTCGCTGCTGGGTAAGCGCGTTCCGACCTCGCTGAAAGTGTTTCTTGCTGCTCTGGCGATCCTCGACGACCTCGGCGCGGTGACGATCATCGCGCTGTTTTACAGCACAGGCCTGAACATGCCGATGCTGGGCGCCTCGTTCGTGACGCTGGCCGTACTGGTGATCATGAACCGCATGGGCGTCCAGCGATTGCTGCCCTATCTGCTGCTCGGCCTGCTGCTGTGGTTTTTCGTGCTGCAGTCCGGCGTCCACGCAACACTGGCAGGCGTCGCACTGGCGTTATGCATTCCGCTGGGCACGCGAGAGGAGGAAGCTCGCTCGCCGCTGCTGTTTCTCGAAGAAAAGATGCACTACTGGGTGGCCTTCGCCGTCGTCCCGATTTTCGGCTTCGCCAACGCGGGCGTGTCACTGTCCGGCATCACGCCCGGTAACCTGCTGGATCCGGTGCCGCTCGGCGTCGCGCTGGGCCTGTTCGTTGGCAAGCAGATCGGCGTATTCCTGGCCGCGACGCTGGCCATCCGCTCAGGCCTCGCCGCTCTGCCCGAAGGCAGCAACTGGCCACAGCTTTACGGTGTCGCCTTGCTGTGCGGCATCGGCTTCACGATGAGCCTGTTCATCGGCAATCTGGCATTCCCCGGCGCGCCCCATCTGATCGACGAAGTGAAAGTCGGCGTGCTCATGGGCTCGATTCTGTCTGCGCTGGCCGGCGTAATGCTGCTGCGCAGCGTCGCTGGCCGCTCATCAGCGCGCTGATGCTTCGCAGGGCGCTGATCGACTCAGCGCCTGTTACCCGACGCACCGGCTTGGGGCGTGCGCACCCAAAAGTAACAAATCAGGCGTTCGCGTAACGCCAGTCCTTCCCGCCCGATTTTCTGCCCGCCTCTCTAGAGCCCGACACGTTGCGGCTTTGCGGCGTTTTTTCAACGCGTCTGAAAAGTTGGCCCTTCGGTTGCATATGCTTGTATGTACAAGTAAATATGAGTACGCATGAGTATTTGCCGCCCTCTGTCGAGATTCATCGACTGCGGCGCTTGATCTGCTAAACCCATATTCCGCCTGTTCGACACAGGCACCGTCAGCCCAGTGCCTGGGCCGGATTGATCATCGAGGATTGTTACGTGACTACTGACAACAAAACCCCCGCTCAGCAATGGACCAGACGCCGCGACGTGGAAATCCGCGCGGCACGTGGCACGCAACTGACCGCCAAGAGCTGGCTGACCGAAGCGCCGTTGCGGATGTTGATGAACAACCTGGATCCGGAAGTCGCCGAAAACCCCAACGAGCTGGTGGTTTACGGCGGTATCGGGCGCGCGGCGCGTAACTGGGAGTGCTACGACAAGATCGTCGAGAGCCTCACCCAACTGAACGACGATGAAACCCTGCTGGTGCAATCGGGCAAACCCGTCGGCGTTTTCAAGACCCACAGCAACGCCCCACGCGTGCTGATCGCCAACTCCAACCTGGTGCCGCACTGGGCAAGCTGGGAACACTTCAACGAACTGGACGCCAAAGGCCTGGCCATGTACGGCCAGATGACCGCTGGCAGCTGGATCTACATCGGCAGCCAGGGCATCGTCCAGGGCACCTACGAAACCTTCGTCGAAGCCGGTCGCCAGCATTACGACGGCAACCTCAAGGGACGCTGGGTGCTGACCGCCGGTCTGGGCGGCATGGGCGGTGCACAGCCGCTGGCCGCGACACTGGCCGGCGCGTGCTCGCTGAACATCGAGTGCCAGCAGAGCCGCATCGATTTCCGCCTGAAAAGCCGTTATGTCGACGAACAGGCCAACGACCTGGACGATGCTCTGGCGCGCATCGCCAAGTACACCGCCGAAGGCAAGGCGATCTCGATCGCACTGCTGGGCAACGCCGCTGAAGTACTGCCGGAACTCGTGAAGCGTGGCGTGCGTCCGGACATGGTCACCGACCAGACCAGCGCCCACGACCCGCTCAACGGTTACCTGCCAAAAGGCTGGACCTGGGAGCAGTACCGCGATCGCGCTGTCACCGAGCCTGCCGCAGTGGTCAAAGCCGCCAAGCAATCGATGGCCGAGCATGTCGAAGCGATGCTGGCGTTCCAGAAACAAGGCATTCCGACCTTCGACTACGGCAACAACATCCGTCAGATGGCCAAAGAGGAAGGCGTCAGCAACGCGTTCGACTTCCCAGGCTTCGTACCCGCCTACATCCGTCCTCTGTTCTGCCGTGGCATCGGCCCGTTCCGCTGGGCAGCGCTGTCGGGCAACCCGGAAGACATCTACAAGACAGACGCAAAGGTCAAGGAGCTCATCCCGGACGACGCGCACCTGCACAACTGGCTGGACATGGCCCGCGAGCGCATCAGTTTCCAGGGTCTGCCGGCACGTATCTGCTGGGTCGGCCTGGGGCAGCGCGCCAAGCTGGGGCTGGCATTCAACGAAATGGTTCGCCGTGGCGAGCTTTCGGCACCGGTCGTGATCGGTCGTGACCATCTGGACTCAGGCTCCGTGGCAAGTCCGAACCGCGAGACTGAATCCATGCGCGACGGCTCCGACGCCGTGTCCGACTGGCCTCTGCTCAATGCCTTGCTCAACACCGCGAGCGGCGCGACCTGGGTGTCGTTGCACCATGGCGGCGGCGTCGGCATGGGCTTCTCGCAGCACTCGGGCATGGTCATCGTCTGTGATGGCAGCGACGAGGCTGCCGAGCGCATCGCCCGCGTGCTGCACAACGACCCGGCAACCGGCGTGATGCGCCACGCCGATGCGGGCTACCAGATCGCGATCGATTGCGCCAAAGAGCAGGGCCTGAACCTGCCGATGGTCAAGTAACAGAGAGAACAACGCAGAACCTGTAGGAGCGCGCTTGCCCGCGAAGACGTCAGCACACTCAACATCGATGATGACTGACACGACGCTATCGCGGGCAAGCGCGCTCCTACACGGGGCCGCGGCGTGAACCAACACACGCTTTAGGGGAAGTTTCGAGATGGCTGTTTCAGATGATCGTGTTGCACATTCTTCCGTGATCGAAAAGCGTTCGATCGATTACATCCCTGACGCGGAAAGGCATGGCCGTCTGTTCAGCCAGTTCACACTCTGGCTGGGCGCCAACCTGCAGATCACTGCGATCGTCACCGGCGCCCTGGCAGTGGTGCTCGGCGGTGATGTGTTCTGGTCGCTGATCGGGCTGTTCGTCGGTCAGTTGCTCGGCGGTGCGGTCATGGCGCTGCATGCCGCACAAGGTCCGAAGCTCGGCCTGCCGCAGATGATCTCCAGCCGCGTGCAATTTGGCGTCTACGGCGCCGTGATCCCGTTGGTGCTGGTGTGCCTGATGTACATCGGCTTCTCGGCCAGCGGCTCGTTGCTTGCCGGGCAGGCGGTCGCTCAACTGATTCAGGTTCCCGACTGGCAAGGCATCGTGATTTTCGCGGCGGCCATCGTGGTCCTGACCATCTTCGGCTACCGGGTCATTCACATGATCGGCCGGGTTGCCAGCCTCATTGGCGTGATCGCCTTCGTCTACTTGTTCGGCGCGCTGCTGGCTGGCAACGATGTTGGCGCGTTGCTGGGCAACAAGCACTTTTCGCTGAGCAGCTTTCTGCTCGCCATCTCCCTTTCGGCGTCGTGGCAAATCGCGTTTGGTCCGTATGTCGCGGACTACTCGCGCTACCTGCCGCGCAGCACGTCGGCCAGCAAGACGTTCTGGGCCGTTGGCCTGGGCGCAGTGATCGGCGCGCAGGTGTCGATGGTGTTCGGCGTGTTTGCGGCAGCGCTGGCAGGCAAACAGTTCGCTCACCACGAAGTGCAGTTCATCGTCAGCCTGGGTGGCACAGGTGCAGTTGCCGCGGCGCTGTATTTCAGCATCGCCTTCGGCAAAGTCACCGTCACCACGCTCAATGCCTACGGCAGCTTCATGTCGATGGCGACCATCGTCAGCGGCTTTCGCGGCAACCGTCACATCTCCAGCGCACTGCGCCTGACCTACATTTTCGCAATGGTCGGCGTCGCCACTGCGCTGGCCCTGGCCGGTAAGGACTCGTTCCTCAAGGACTTCTCCGCATTCATCCTGTTCCTGCTGGCGTTCTTCACGCCCTGGAGCGCGATCAATCTGGTGGACTTCTACTGCATCACCAAAGAGCGTTACGACATCCCTGCCCTGTCAGACCCTGACGGCCGCTATGGCCGCTGGAACTGGATCGGGATCAGCATTTACGTCGTCGGTGTGCTGATCCAGATGCCATTCATCTCCACGCATTTCTACACTGGACCTTTGGTGGCCAGCCTGGATGACACCGATATCTCATGGATCATCGGCCTGGTGGTGCCGGCTGCGCTGTATTACGTGGCAGCGAAGAAATGGCCCGGCAGGATTGCGGATCGCTTGATCCTGCCCTCAGAGCAGGACGCGCCCAACGCACGGCCTCACGTTGTACCTGCTGGAACGGCGATGAACTGACCGCCGCTGATGCACGTCTGTTTAAGCTGGAGTGAAGCGGAACGGGACCACCAAGTGTCCTTCCCATCGGCTGGATGCCACTTGCTTACTGCCGTAATCCAACTCAAGACCAGGAGCGTCTCACAATGAAAACCAAAAAGGCCCTGCTATCCACGTTGCTGACAGTGGGTGTGCTTGCCAGCGGCGCGAGTCAGGCGGCGGGATGGTGCGAGTCCGGCAAGCCGGTGAAATTCGCCGGCTTGAACTGGGAAAGCGCAATGCTGCTGACAGACGTGCTGCAAGTCGTGCTGAACAAAGGGTATGGCTGTGAAGTGGACAGCTTGCCTGGCAACTCCATCACCATGGAGAACGCTCTGAGCACCAACGACATCCAGATTTTTTCCGAAGAATGGGTGGGCCGCAGCGAGGTCTGGAACAAGGCCGAGGCCGCTGGCAAAGTCGTCGGCGTGGGCGCACCGGTCAAAGGCGCCGTGGAAGGCTGGTACGTGCCGCGCTACGTGATTGAAGGCGATGCCAAACGCAAACTGGAGGCCAAGGCTCCGGACCTGAAATCCATCGCTGATCTGGGCAAATACGCAGCGCTGTTCAAGGACGCCGAAGAGCCTGAAAAAGGTCGCTTCTACAATTGCCCGGCAGGCTGGACGTGCGAGCTGGAAAACAGCGAGATGCTGAAAAGCTACGGGCTGGAAAGCAAATACACCAACTTCCGCCCAGGCACCGGCCCGGC
The DNA here is from genome assembly GCF_030209235.1 of Pseudomonas sp. efr-133-TYG-103a. Taxonomy (NCBI): domain Bacteria; kingdom Pseudomonadati; phylum Pseudomonadota; class Gammaproteobacteria; order Pseudomonadales; family Pseudomonadaceae; genus Pseudomonas; species Pseudomonas sp. efr-133-TYG-103a. Next base: position 39,277 of record NZ_JARVSK010000033.1, on the reverse strand, counting down.
GCTCGACGCTGCGATTCTGTCCAGCTACAAGCGTGGCGAGCCAATCCTGGCTTACTACTGGTCGCCGACACCGCTGATGGGTCAGGTGGACCTGGTGCGCCTGGAAGAGAAAGCCGGCGTCAACAAGACCATCGACATCAAGGTGGGCCTGTCCAAAGCCTTTCACGATCAGGCCCCTGAACTGGTCGCCGTGATGGAAAAGGTAAATATCCCGATCGACCTGCTCAACCAGAATCTGGCGCGCATGACCAAGGACCGCATCGAGTCGCCGAAGCTGGCGAAGATCTTCCTCAAGGAACATCCTGAAGTGTGGCATCAGTGGGTCAGCGAAGATGCTGCCAAGAAGGTTGATGCGTCACTCTGACGGGCAGCGCTGCCTGTAGGAGCGTGGCTTGTCCCGCGAACTGGCGCGAAGCGGCAGTAAATCTGTAAACGCGACCTGTCAGGCAGAGTGCAATGGCAGGTATTACGACGGTTACACCGCCGATCGCTGGACAAGCCGCGCTCCTACAGACGTTGAGCGAACACTTCATAGATCGAGACACGCTTATGTTCCCCGAAAGCTTCACGTTCTCCATCGCCGACTGGGTCAATGACTGGGTCGACAAGCTGGTCACCAACTACGGCGATGTGTTCCGGCACATCTCCGACACGCTGTTGTGGGCCATCGTCAAACTCGAAGGCCTGCTGCGCATCGCGCCGTGGTGGGTGTTGCTGGCCATCGTCGGCCTCATCGCCTGGCACGCTACGCGCAAAATCACCACGACGGCGATCATCATCGGTCTGCTGTTCCTGGTGGGCGCCGTCGGGCTGTGGGACAAGCTGATGCAGACCCTGGCGCTGATGCTGGTCGCCACGTTCATATCGGTGCTCATCGGCGTGCCGCTGGGCATTCTCTCGGCACGCAGCAATCGTCTGCGTTCGGTGCTGATGCCGCTGCTGGACATCATGCAGACGATGCCGAGTTTCGTGTACCTGATCCCGGTACTCATGCTGTTCGGGCTGGGCAAGGTGCCGGCAATTTTCGCCACGGTCATCTACGCCGCCCCGCCGCTGATTCGCCTGACCGATCTGGGTATTCGTCAGGTCGACGGCGAGGTGATGGAAGCGATCAACGCCTTCGGCGCCAATCGCTGGCAGCAACTGTTCGGGGTGCAACTGCCGCTGGCCCTGCCAAGCATCATGGCCGGGATCAACCAGACCACGATGATGGCCCTGTCGATGGTCGTCATCGCTTCGATGATCGGCGCGCGAGGCCTGGGCGAAGACGTGCTGGTGGGCATTCAGACGCTCAACGTCGGTCGCGGCCTGGAAGCGGGTCTGGCCATCGTGATCCTTGCGGTGGTCATTGACCGCATCACTCAGGCCTATGGCCGCCCACGACATGAGGCGAGCAAATAATGAGCGCTGAGCAAAACAAAATCGTCGTCAAGAACGTCTACAAAATCTTCGGCAGCCGCGCCAAAGACGCGCTAGCCATGGTTCGCCAGAACCACAGCAAGGATCAGGTGCTGGCGCAGACCGGCTGCGTGGTGGGCGTTAATGATCTGTCGCTGTCCATCGGCAGCGGCGAGATCTTCGTGATCATGGGACTTTCGGGTTCCGGAAAGTCGACCCTGGTGCGGCACTTCAATCGCCTGATCGACCCGACCAGCGGCGAGATCCTGGTCGACGGCGAGAACATCCTCACCTACGACATGGAAGCGCTGCGCAACTTCCGTCGGCACAAGATCAGCATGGTGTTCCAGAGTTTCGGCCTGCTGCCGCACAAGACCGTGATGGATAACGTCGCTTACGGACTCGCTGTACGTGGCGAGAGCAAGGCGCAATGTGCCGAACGCGCACAGCACTGGATTACCACCGTGGGCTTGCAGGGCTACGAGAAAAAGTACCCGCATCAGCTCTCTGGCGGCATGCGCCAGCGTGTCGGCCTGGCCCGTGCGCTGGCAGCCGATACCGACATCATCCTCATGGACGAGGCGTTCAGTGCGCTCGATCCGCTGATTCGTGCAGAGATGCAGGACCAGTTGCTGGAGCTGCAATCGACGCTCAAGAAAACCATCGTGTTCATCACCCACGACCTCGACGAAGCCGTACGCATCGGCAACCGCATCGCCATTCTCAAGGACGGCCGGTTGATACAGGTCGGAACCCCCAAAGAAATCCTTTACTCGCCAGCAGACGAATACGTTGATCGTTTCGTCCAGCGGCGCGTGGCGACCATTTAAGGACGGCTGCAGTCATGTCGCGAGCAGAACAGGTCATCATCGGCGACGCACCGGTCACGTGGCAGGACGTCGTCGCTGTCGCCCGCCACGGTGCCACGCTGGCATTGTCCGAAAGCGCCTGGGCGCGCATCGACAATGCGCAGGCAATCGTGCAAAGCATCGTTGCCAGCGGTGAGCGCGCTTATGGCGTCAACACCGGTCTGGGCGCGTTGTGCAACGTCTCGCTGGAGCGCGAGCAACTGAGTCGCCTGTCACGCAACACGCTGCTCAGTCATGCCTGTGGCGTGGGGCCTGCACTGCCCGACGAGCAGACCCGTGCCATCACCTGCGCCGCGATCATCAATTACAGCCAGGGCAAATCAGGGATTCATCGTCAGGTGGTGCAAGCGCTGCTCGCGCTGCTCAATCATCGCATTACCCCGCAGGTGCCTTCGCAGGGCTCGGTGGGCTATCTGACGCACATGGCGCACATCGGCGTCGCGCTGCTGGGCGTGGGTCAGGTGAGCTATCGCGGCCAGACGGTTTCAGCGCTGCAGGCACTCAGTGAAGAAGGCCTGTCGCCGGTCGAACTCGGCGCCAAGGACGGCCTGTGTCTGGTCAACGGTACGCCGTGCATGACCGGTCTCAGTTGCCTGGCAGTGGCTGACGTCAATCGCCTGATGCAGTGGGCCGACGTGATCAGCGCCATGACGTTCGAGGGCCTGCGCGGCCAGCTCGATGCTTTCGATGAAACCATCATCGCGCTCAAACCGCACCCCGGCATGCAGCAGGTCGGCAGAAATCTGCGCGGGCTGCTCGCGGGCAGCGAGGTGCTGGCCAACAGTCAGGGCATTCGCACGCAGGACGCCTTGAGTATCCGCTCCATTCCGCAAGTGCACGGTGCGACACGCGACCAGTTGGCCCATGCCACGCGGCAGATCGAGGTCGAGCTCAATTCGGCCACCGACAACCCGCTGTTGTTGGGCACGCCGCAGGCTTATCGCGTAGTCTCCCAAGCCAATCCGCACGGCCAGTCCGTCGCGATGGCGGCCGATCTGCTGGCCATTGCCATGGCCGAGCTGGGTTCCATCGCCGAACGGCGCCTGGACCGGCTGATCAACCCCACCGTCAGTGGCCTGCCCGCGTTTCTGGTCAGCCAGCCGGGCGTGAACTCCGGAATGATGATCGTGCAGTACGTCGCGGCGTCGCTGTGCGCTGAAAACCGCCAACTGGCGCAACCGGCGGTCATCGACAACTACGTCACGTCGGGGCTTCAGGAGGATCATCTGAGCATGGGCACCAGCGCCGCGCTGAAACTGCACAAGGTGCTGGAAAACGTCACTCAGATTCTCGCCATCGAGTATTTGCTGGCCGCTCAGGCGTTCGAGTTCTTCAAGGGCCCGCGCTTTGGCGTGGGCACCGAAGTCGCCTGGCGCCTGTTGCGCGAGCGCGTCCCGGCCTACGACGAAGACCGCTGGCTGGCGCCCGATATCGCCAGCAGCGTGACCCTGCTCAAAAACGAAGAATCACTGGAAACCGTATTCCAGCGCTGCCGCGAGTATGCGGCAGCGCCCCATTACAACAGCAACAGTCGCAGCTCGAGCGCCAAAAGCGCGGTACAGGCAGGAGCCGGTTCTGAGGCGACAGACATCAATGAAGGAGTAGCAGCATCGTGACCGATACCCAAAAGGCGACCCCGCTGAACCTGATCCCCGGCCAGTTGACCCTGGCGCAATTGCGCGCGATCTATCAGCAACCTGTCACCCTTACACTGGACGCCAGTGCCGATGAGCAGATCGACGCCAGCGTGGCATGCGTCGAGCAGATCCTGACCGAAAACCGCACGGCCTACGGCATCAACACCGGTTTCGGCCTGCTGGCCTCGACCCGCATCGCCAGCGCCGATCTGGAAAACCTTCAGCGCTCGCTGGTGCTGTCTCATGCCGCTGGCGTGGGTCAGCCGATCAGTGACGAACTGGTGCGCCTGATCATGGTGCTCAAGGTCAACAGCCTGAGCCGGGGGTTCTCCGGTATCCGTCGTCAGGTGATCGATGCGCTGATCGCCCTGATCAACGCCGAGGTCTATCCGCACATCCCACTGAAGGGCTCGGTGGGTGCTTCCGGCGATCTGGCGCCACTGGCGCACATGTCGCTGGTGCTGCTCGGCGAGGGCAAGGCGCGTTACAAGGGCCAGTGGCTCAACGCAGAGGAAGCGCTGGCGGTCGCCGGTCTGGAGCCCCTGACGCTTGCCGCCAAAGAAGGTCTGGCGCTGCTCAACGGCACTCAGGTGTCGACCGCTTACGCCCTGCGCGGTCTGTTCGAAGCGGAAGACCTGTTCGCTGGCGCACTGAGCTGTGGCGCGCTGACCGTCGAAGCCGTGCTCGGCTCGCGCTCGCCATTCGATGCCCGCATTCACGCCGCACGCGGCCAGCGCGGCCAGATCGACGCGGCTGCGGCCTATCGCAACCTGCTGGGCGACAGCAGCCAGGTGTCCGATTCGCACCGCGATTGCGACAAGGTTCAGGACCCTTACTCCCTGCGTTGCCAGCCGCAAGTCATGGGTGCCTGCCTGACTCAGCTGCGTCAGGCCGCCGAAGTGCTGGCGATCGAATCCAACGCGGTGTCCGACAACCCGCTGGTGTTCGCTGCCGAGGCCGAGGTGATTTCGGGCGGTAATTTCCACGCCGAACCGGTCGCCATGGCCGCCGACAACATCGCGCTGGCCATCGCCGAAATCGGCTCGCTGAGCGAGCGCCGTATCTCGCTGATGATGGACAAGCACATGTCCCAGCTGCCGCCTTTTCTGGTCGCTAACGGCGGTGTGAACTCCGGCTTCATGATCGCTCAAGTGACTGCAGCTGCATTGGCCAGCGAGAACAAGGCGCTGGCCCATCCTCACAGCGTCGACAGTCTGCCGACATCGGCCAACCAGGAAGACCACGTCTCGATGGCGCCGGCGGCCGGCAAACGTCTGTGGGAAATGGCAGAAAACACCCGAGGCGTGCTGGCTGTAGAATGGCTGGCTGCGTGTCAGGGCCTGGACCTGCGCAATGGCCTGAAAACCTCCGAGAAACTGGAAATCGCCCGCACGACGCTGCGCGGGAAGGTCCCGTTTTACGAGAAAGACCGTTTTTTCGCCCCGGACATCGAAGCCGCCACCGAGCTGCTGGCTTCGAACTGCCTGAGCGAGCTGGTTTCTGCTGATCTGCTGCCGAGTTTCTGATCGGTGACAGGCCAGGAGGGCCTGTCGTTGGAATGAGGGTGAGGAGACCGATTAATGTGCCGGGGTTCGCTCGCGATTGCGTGCAAAACGCCGGCCTCTGTGGGAGCGAGCTTGCTCGCGAATGCTGGTTGTCAGCCGCTGATTATCCTGCGGATGTACCGGCCTCTTCGCGAGCGAGTTCGCTCCTGCAGGGATGTGTACTCACCGTCGTTTCACAGCAAAGAAATACTAGGAAAGTGTGAAATGAAATCGCAAAACGCAACAGATATGAAACGCGGGCTCAGTGCCCGTCACATTCGCTTCATGGCGCTGGGTTCGGCGATTGGCACGGGGCTATTTTACGGCTCGGCGTCGGCGATAAAACTGGCGGGTCCCGCGGTCCTTCTGGTCTACATCATCGCGGGCGCCGCAGTATATATGGTCATGCGCGCCCTCGGCGAAATGGCCGTGCGCAATCCGGTGTCCGGCTCATTCGGCCAATACGCAACGACCTATCTGGGTCCGCTGGCAGGCTTCGTCCTGGGCTGGACCTACGCTTTCGAAATGATCATCGTCTGTCTCGCCGACGTCACCGCATTCGGGATTTACATGGGCTTCTGGTTCCCTGATGTCCCCCGCTGGATCTGGGTGCTGGGCATCGTGTTCCTGATCGGCGCGCTGAACCTGTGCAGCGTCAAAGTCTTCGGCGAAATGGAGTTCTGGCTGTCATTGCTCAAGGTCGGCGCGATCATTGCGATGATCCTCGCAGGCTTCGGCATCATGCTGTTCGGCGTTGGTTCGGCGTCGGGCGAAAGCATCAGCAGCGTGAGTAACTTGTGGGTGCATGGCGGCTTCATGCCTAACGGCGTCGGCGGTCTGGTGGCTTCACTGGCCGTTGTGATGTTCGCCTTCGGCGGCATCGAGATCATCGGCGTCGCAGCCGGTGAGGCGCGCAATCCAGAACGGGTGATCCCGCGTGCGATCAACGCCGTGCCGCTGCGCATCCTGTTGTTCTACGTGCTGACACTGTTCGTGCTGATGTCGCTTTATCCCTGGCAGGAGATCGGCAGCCAAGGCAGCCCGTTCGTGCAGATCTTCGACCATCTGGGCATATCCTCTGCCGCGATCATCCTCAACATCGTGGTGATCTCTGCCGCGGTCTCGGCCATCAACAGTGACATCTTCGGCGCCGGGCGCATGATGTATGGCCTGGCCCGCCAAGGGCAGGCGCCACACCGTTTCGCCCAGCTTTCCGAACAGGGTGTGCCGTGGATGACGGTGGTGGTGATGGGGATTGCGCTGCTGTGCGGCGTGGTCTTGAACTACTTGATTCCCGAAGACGTTTTCCTGCTGATCGCCTCGATCGCGACCTTTGCGACCGTGTGGGTATGGCTGATGATTCTGGTCACGCAGATCGCCATGCGCCGTTCGATGAGCGCAGAAGAAGTGGCGCAGCTGAAGTTTCCCGTGCCGTTCTGGCCCGTCGCGCCGCTGGTTGCCACGGTCTTCATGCTGTTCGTTTTCGGCGTGCTGGGTTACTTCCCCGACACCCGGCCCGCACTGGTGGTGGGGGCGGTCTGGATCGTGTTGCTGGTGATTGCGTACCGGCTTTGGGTCAAGCCCAAGCTGATCAACGCGAGATCTTACGGCCAATGAATAACCGGTGGGTCTGGGCTGTTCATGCAGGTAACGCCCCTGCGTGAGCAAGCCCACACCCACAGAACGTCACTCTCTGGAGGTACTGATGAAAACGCTCTGGCACAACTGTCACGCTGCAAGCATGGCAAACGGTTCTTACTCGATCGTCGAGGACGCCGCCATCGTGACTGAAGGAGCGCACATCGCCTGGATCGGGCCGCGCAACGAATTGCCGGATCAAGGCAGCATCGAGAGCGTCGACCTGAATGGCGCCTGGGTCACGCCAGGCCTGATTGACTGCCACACGCACACGGTCTTCGGCGGCAACCGCAGCGGTGAATTCGAGCAACGGCTGCAAGGCGTCAGCTACGCCGAGATCGCAGCCGCTGGCGGCGGCATCGCCAGTACCGTGCGCGCCACCCGCGCTGCCAGCGAAGCCGACCTGTATGCCAGCGCCGAACGCCGTTTACAGCATTTGCTCAAGGACGGTGTCACCACGGTCGAGATCAAATCCGGCTACGGGCTGGACATCGCCAGCGAGCGCAAGATACTGCGCGTCATTCGCAAGCTCGGTGAAAATCTGCCCGTGACGGTGCGCAGCACTTGCCTGGCGGCCCATGCATTACCGCCCGAGTACAAAGACCGCGCCGACGATTACATCGCCCACATCTGCAGTGAAATGCTGCCGGCACTGGCGGCCGAAGAGCTGGTGGATGCGGTCGATGCCTTCTGTGAATACCTGGCGTTCTCGCCCGAGCAGGTCGAGCAGGTGTTCATCACGGCGGGCCAGTTGGGCCTGCCGGTCAAGCTGCACGCCGAGCAGCTCTCCTCGCTGCACGGTTCGAGTCTGGCGGCGCGTTATCAGGCGCTGTCGGCCGATCATCTGGAGTTCATGACCGAGGAAGATGCCATCGCCATGGCGGCGTCCGGCACCGTCGCGGTACTGCTGCCCGGCGCGTTTTATTTCCTGCGTGAAACCCAGCTGCCGCCCATGGACGCGCTGCGCAAGCACGGCGTGAAGATCGCTATCGCCACCGACCTCAATCCCGGAACATCGCCGGGCCTGTCGCTGCGACTGATGCTGAACATGGCTTGCACGCTGTTTCGCATGACGCCTGAGGAAGCCCTCGCCGGTGCGACCATTCATGCCGCCAAAGCGCTGGGGATGGCCGATACCCACGGCTCGCTCGAAGTCGGCAAGGTCGCCGATTTCGTGGCGTGGAACATTGAAAGACCCGCTGACCTGGCTTACTGGCTGGGCGGCGATCTGGACAAACGCGTCGTGCGTCACGGCGTACTGAGCACGTTCTGACAGCTACTTCTGATTCGGGAGAATATCGTGGACAAGGTTCTGAGCTTCACTCGCGGCAGCGTACCGTTGCTGATCAGCATGCCTCACCCAGGGTTGAACCTGACGCCCACCGTACGCGACGGACTGGTGGACGAAGCGGTCAGCCTGCCCGACACCGACTGGCACATCCCGCGCCTCTATGATTTCGCCCATGATCTGGGCGCCAGCGTGCTGGCTGCCGAATATTCGCGCTTCGTCATAGACCTCAACCGTCCCTCAGACGACAAGCCGCTGTATGCCGGCGCCACGACCGGGCTGTATCCGTCGACGCTGTTCGAAGGCGATCCGCTGTTCAAGGCCGGCCAGGAGCCGAGCAAGGAAGAGCGAGCCTCATACCTGGAGCAGATCTGGACGCCGTACCATGACACCCTGCGCAACGAGCTGGATCGCCTGCGCGACGAGTTCGGTTATGCGCTGTTGTTCGACGCTCATTCGATTCGGGGTCATATTCCGCACCTGTTCGAAGGTCGACTGCCGGATTTCAACCTCGGCACGTTCAACGGTGCCAGCTGCGACGCGTCTCTGGCTCAGCGCCTCGAAGCCACCTGTGCCGCCGCCAGTCACTACAGCCACGTGCTGAACGGGCGCTTCAAGGGCGGCCACATCACCCGTCACTACGGCAATCCCGCCGAACACATTCACGCCGTGCAGCTGGAACTGGCGCAAAGCACCTACATGGACGAGTTCGTCCCGTTCCACTACCGCACCGATCTGGCCGAACCCACCCGCGCAGTACTGAAGGCACTGCTCGAAGACATGATCGCCTGGGGACGCGAGAAATACGGTAAGTAATATGCGCTTGCCCGCCAAGAGGCCGATGCATCCGCTGAAGATGCATCGCCCGACACACCGCCTTCGTGAGCAAGCTCACTCCCACAAGGGCTCTGCGGTGTTTTGCTTATCGGAGCCACGCCGCATTCCGACACATTTTGCGCAGCGCATTCACGGAGGACGTCGGACCGCTTACTTCCTCAATAACCGCAAGCCGTTGAACACCACCAGCAGGCTCACGCCCATGTCGGCGAAGACGGCCATCCACATGGTGGCAACGCCGGCAAACGTCACTGCCAGGAAGATCGCCTTGATCACCAGGGCCAGGGCGATGTTTTGCTTGAGCACCGCCGAGGTGTCTCGGGACAGGCGAATGAATGCCGGAATCTTGCGCAGGTCGTCATCCATCAACGCCACATCCGCAGTCTCGATAGCGGTATCGGTTCCCGCAGCGGCCATCGCGAAGCCGATCTCGGCCCGCGCCAAGGCCGGAGCGTCGTTGATTCCGTCGCCGACCATACCGACACGATGATGCTGTGCATAAAGGTCCTCGATGGCCTGAAGCTTGTCGCCCGGCATGAGGTTGCCGCGGGCCTGATCGATGCCCACCTGCGCCGCAATCGCCTTCGCCGTATGCGGATTGTCGCCGGTCAGCATCACGGTTTTGACACCCAGTGCGTGCAGCTGGGCTATGGCTTCGCGGCTGCTTTCCTTGACCGTATCGGCCACTGCGAAAAGCGCCAGAGGACCCGACGCATCGAACAACAGCACCACGGTCTTGCCTTGGGTCTCCAGCGCTTCAAGCCGCTCTTCGAGTGCCGGCGAACACAAACCGGCGTCGTGCACCAGACGATGATTGCCCAAATGGTACAGACGCCCCTGCACCTCGCCTTTCACACCAAGGCCCGGCAGCGCCTCGAACGCTTCGACCGGCAGCTGCGCAGGCTGCTGCGCCGCATTGGCAACGGCTTGGGAAACCGGATGATCCGAGCGTGCGGCCAGGCTTGCTGAAATCGTCAGCGCCTGTTCGCCCAGGGAGTCGTCGAGCAGCACGTAATCGGTCTGCACCGGCTTGCCATGAGTGATCGTCCCGGTCTTGTCCAGCGCCAGATAGTCGAGCTTGTGGCCCATTTCAAGATAGACGCCGCCCTTGACCAGAATGCCTTTGCGCGCCGCAGCCGCCAGCCCGCTGACGATACTCACGGGCGTCGAAATCACCAGTGCGCAAGGGCAGGCAACCACCAGCAACACCAGCGCGCGGTAGATCCAGTCGAACCATGGCGCGCCCATGAACAACGGCGCAATGACTGCCACGGCCAACGCCAGAGCGAACACGGCAGGGGTGTAGATCTTCGAGAAGCTGTCGACGAAACGCTGGGTTGGCGCCCGCGCGCCCTGCGCTGCTTCGACTGCATGAATGATCCGCGCCAGCGTCGAGTTGTTCGCAGCAGCGGTCACGTTGTATTCCAGCGAGCCGGCCTGGTTGATGGTCCCGGCGAACACTTTGTCGCCCACGCCCTTCTCTACCGGCAGGCTCTCACCGGTGATCGGCGCCTGATCAATGCTCGACTGACCGGCTACAACTTCACCGTCCAGACCAATGCGCTCGCCCGGCTTCACACGGACGGTACTGCCCAGCGCAATGCTCTTGACCTCGACTTCGCGCCACTCCCCCTCCTGCAGCACCGTCGCGGTGTCAGGCGTCAGCTGCATCAGCCCGCCAATGGCGTTGCGCGCGCGGTCCAGGGATTTGGCCTCGATCAGCTCGGCCACGGTGAACAGAAACATCACCATGGCCGCTTCTGGCCATTGCCCGATCAATACGGCGCCGGTCACCGCGATGCTCATCAGCGCATTGATATTCAGATTGAAGTTCTTCAGGGCGATCCAGCCCTTTTTATAGGTCGTCAGTCCGCCGCTGAAAATCGCGACCAGCGCAATCAGCGCCACTACCCAGGTCGGCGCGGCGTCCGTGAAGTGGACGACTTCGGCAACCACCGCGGCGATGCCAGACAACGCCAGGGGCCACCAGGGCTTTCTGGCCGCAGGCAGCGATTCGGTGTCCTTGTCTGCGCCTTCTTCAATGACGTCAGCCTGCATGCCCAGCGAGCCAATCGCGTCAGTGATCGGCTCGGTCGAAGGCAACTCGTGCCACACGCCGAGCACGCGATTGATCAGGTTGAACTCAAGCTTCTGAATGCCCGGCATCTTGCCAAGCTTGTTTTGGATCAGCGTCTGCTCGGTGGGGCAATCCATGGCTTCGATGCGAAAACTGCTCAAGCGCCCATCGGCACTCGGACCATTACCCACCGTCACCACCGCCGGTGCGCTGTCATGGGAGCAGCACGCATGCGCGTGAGGCTCGTGTTTGTGCACGGGTGTGAACTTGCCGGTGGCTTGATCCTGCGCAGGGTCATGCGCTGCGTAATCGTGACCTGCATGATCGTGGGGAGAATGCTTGTGTACAGAGTCACTCATCGGTTGAGTCTCTTGGTGTGCGTGTTGCCAAGTGAACACCCTGTAGCCACTATAGGGTCAAGCCACTAATGGAGGTCGACAGCGATGAAAGCGTCTTTCAAGATCGGCGAGCTGGCAAAGCTCACGGATTGCCCGGTGGAAACCATTCGTTACTACGAACGCGAAGGCCTGCTGGCGGAGCCCGCTCGCAGTGAAGGCAACTACCGGCTGTACTCGCAAGAACACGTGGAACGGCTGACGTTCATCCGCAACTGCCGCAGTCTCGACATGACGCTGGATGAAATCCGCAGCCTGCTGGCGCTGCGCGACAGTCCACAGGACCAGTGCGAGAGCGTGAATGCGCTGATTGACGAGCACATCCAGCATGTCAGCGCTCGCATCTCGAGCCTGCTGGCGTTGCAGGAGCAACTGATTGATTTGCGTCAGCGCTGCAGCGAGGGCGCGCCGGATCATTGCGGGATTCTGGAGCGGCTGGAAGTGAGCGGTGGCGTTGTTCAACCTGATATCGAACATTCCCATGTCGGCCGCAGCCACGGTCACTGACCCGAAACGGAAAGGTCCGACGCACAAACGCGCTTGCCCGCGAACAGGTTCAGCCAATCGACTTATCGTCGCTGACAGTCCCCGATCGCGGGCAAGCGTGTTTCAACGACGCTGTCGATCAACCGTGGTGAATGCGCTCGACGGCCTCGGTGACCCCTGCGCCGTACTCAGGATCGGCCAGCGTGCAGTGCTCGATGTGCAGCTGAATGATCGGCGCGGACACACCCCTGAGCGAGCGGGCCGTGTTGTCGAACAACGATTGCTTCTCCTGCGCACTCATCAAGCGGAACAGATTGCCCGGCTGTGAGTAGTAATCACCGTCGACCCGATGGTTCCAGTGGCCCGCCGCACCTTCGATGGACAGCGGAGGCTCTCTGAAGTCGGGTTGTTCCTGGAACGCCCCCTTGGTATTTGGCTCGTAAGACGTCATGCCGCCCCGGTTGCCGTCGATACGCATCAGGCCGTCGCGGTGGTAGCTATTCACATGCAACGCGGCACGCGGCGAGTTCACCGGGATCTGATGGTGGTTGACGCTCAACCGGTAGCGCTGAGCATCACCGTAAGAGAACAGACGACCCTGCAACATTTTGTCCGGCGAGAAACTGATGCCCGGCACCACGTTGGAAGGCGCGAAAGCAGCCTGTTCGACGTCGGCGAAGTTGTTTTCCGGGTTGCGATTGAGCTCCACGACACCCACTTCGATCAGCGGATAATCAGCCTTCGGCCAGACTTTAGTCAGGTCGAACGGGTTGATGTGGTAAGCGCCCGCTTCCTTCTCCGGCATGATCTGCACGAACAGTTTCCAGCGCGGGAAGTTGCCGTTTTCAATGTTTTCGTACAGGTCGCGGTGGTGAGACTCACGATCCTTGCCGACGAGCACTTCGGCTTCGGCGTCGCTCAAGTTGGCGATGCCCTGTTGCGAGACGAAGTGAAACTTGACCCAGAAGCGCTCGTGCTGCGCGTTGAGGAAACTGTAAGTATGGCTACCGAAACCATGCATCTCGCGGTAGCTGCGCGGGATACCGCGCTCGCTCATGACGATCGTGACCTGATGCAACGCCTCGGGCAGTTGCGTCCAGAAGTCCCAGTTGTTCTCGGCGCTGCGCATACCGGTGCGCGGATCGCGTTTGACCGCGTGGTTCAGGTCGGGAAACTTCAGTGGGTCGCGCAAGAAGAACACCGGCGTGTTGTTGCCAACCATGTCCCAGTTGCCTTCCTCGGTATAGAACTTGAACGCGAAACCGCGGATGTCGCGTTCAGCGTCCGCAGCGCCCCGCTCGCCGGCGACCGTCGAGAAACGGGCGAACATCTCGGTTTGTTTGCCGATCTGAGAAAAGATTTTGGCGCGAGTAAAGCGCGTGATGTCGTGGGTCACCGTGAAGGTGCCAAATGCGCCCGAACCCTTGGCGTGCATGCGGCGCTCAGGAATGACTTCGCGATCGAAATGCGCCAGCTTCTCCAGGAACCACACATCCTGCAGCAGCGCAGGGCCATTTGGGCCGGCAGTCTGGATGTTCTGGTTGTCGACGACGGGAGCGCCGAAGGCGGTGGTCAATTTGTTGCTCATGCGCATTTCTCCACAAGTGATCACTGTTCGGAAGGCCTCTTGAGCGGCCTGCCTTTATCTGTTCGATGTGGAGAACGATAAGCAAAACCCGGCGCGTAAGCTCATTGTGATGGCGCACTGGGTGAATAGAGGAATTCAATCGTTTGTTCGTCAGACGATAGACAGGACGGATTGCCGGTCCATTAACGATTGCAGGAGCGCACTGGCTTAAGCCGCAATCGTCTGAATGCGACTCAGAGCCAGCGTGCTCCTGCGGAGACGGGGCTTACTCAAATCTGGCTGCGGTGGTATCCATGCGGCACGCCGCCCTTGGACAGCACCCATTGCCACAATTGAATGTCACGTGCACGGAAAGCACCTGCACAGGAAAGCAGGTAATAACGCCACATGCGATAGAAGCGCTCACCCAACTGATCTTGAAACTGCGGCCAGGCCTTCATGAAGTTATCGTGCCACGCCATGAGAGTCTTGTCGTAGTCCGCGCCAAAGTTGTGCAAATCTTCGACGACAAACAAGCCATCCATGGCATCGCCCATTTGACCAATGGACGGCAAGTCGCCATTGGGAAATATGTATTTGTCGATCCATGGGTCAGGATAAGAGTTGCGCTGGTTCTTGCCGATGGTATGCAGGAGGAAAAGACCACCCGGCTTCAAACACCGATGAGCCAGTTCCATGTATTCACGGTGGTTCCTGCGCCCGACATGTTCAAACATCCCCACGCTGGCAATAGCGTCGAACTCTTCATCGAGCTCACGGTAGTCCTGAAAACGAAACTCCAGTGGCAGATGCTTGTAACGCTCCTTGGCCCAGGCGATCTGCTCTTTGGAAATGCTCACGCCAACGGCTTCTACCCCATAGTGCTCCGCTGCATAGCTCATGAAGCTGCCCCAGCCACAGCCGATATCCAGCACGCGCATGCCGGGCTTGAGCTGCAACTTGCGGCAGATGAGGTCCAGCTTGGCGGCCTGCGCTTCTTCCAGATTGCTCGCGTTCTCCCAATAACCACAGGTGTAGGTCATGCGCGAATCGAGCATATTGGAATAGAACTCGTTGCCGAGATCGTAGTGCACCTCGCCCACGGTCTTGGAGCGCTGGATGTTCTGCCTGTTCATGAACTTGGCCATGAGCGCGTAGAACACCAGCCGTATTGGCTTGACGTCGTCGGTCATGCCGGTTTTCAGCAGTCGGTGGAAGAATTCGTCCAGTTGCTCACTGTCCCACTGGCCATCCATGTAGGCCTCGCCCAGCCCCAGATTGCCCTGCGCGAAGGCGCGCT
The DNA here is from genome assembly GCF_030209235.1 of Pseudomonas sp. efr-133-TYG-103a. Lineage (NCBI taxonomy): Bacteria > Pseudomonadati > Pseudomonadota > Gammaproteobacteria > Pseudomonadales > Pseudomonadaceae > Pseudomonas > Pseudomonas sp. efr-133-TYG-103a. Next base: position 24,241 of record NZ_JARVSK010000033.1, on the reverse strand, counting down.
CGATGACGCCCGGCCCATTGAAGCGGATATCGGAGGGTGCCGACCCGTTAATCTGAATGCCTGCTTCGTTGAGGATGCGCGCTGCGGTGCGATACAAGCCGGAGGTATGCTCCGAAAAGGTGTCCGTGCTGAAGTTCGTCGTGGTCATGGATGATTAATTCCAAACGCGTTGTCAGGCTAAAGACTTATAGGAAGACCCCGACTATAGAACAACCCATCAACGGATTTAAACTCAATAAAGACACTCAATAGATTGAAAATATCTATCGTGCCGATTTTGTTTACGAACGTGCAAAACACTTATTACGCGGCTGCAACAATACGACTTTACCCTAGACCTTCATATGATAGACAGGTGACTTTTAACCAGATGGAACATAGTAAGTATGTGCTCTTTTATATAGCCACAAAGCGCGAGAGGACATAACAACTCCGGTAGTCTCCAATATGAATAGCGCATGCCGCCACTTGGCATGTGACGATAACTGGTTGATTTGGCACAGCAAAAAATGACGACGGGAGCACATTTGCTCCCGTCGATTGCATAAGGCAAGCCTTGCGGCTCCTCGGTCAGACGGCGACCGGCGCCTTGATGCTCGGATCCGCTTCGTAACCTACGATCTCGAAATCCTCGAAACGGTAGTCGTAAATGCTGTCCGGGCGACGCTTGATGTTCAGCTGCGGCAGCTTTTTCGGCGTGCGAGTCAGCTGAGTGGCGATCTGTTCTTCGTGGTTGGAATACGCATGCGTGTCGCCAAGACTGACGATGATCTCGTGAGGGATCAGGTCGCACTGCTGGGCCAGCATATGGGTGAGCAATGCCAGCGCCGCGATGTTGTAAGGCAAACCAAGGAATACATCGGAACTGCGGATATACAGCTGCATCGACAGCTTGCCGTCAGCAACGAACGCTTGATACAGCAGGTGACACACAGCCAGCGCCTGACGACCCGCCTTCACGTTTTCCTGCGGAGACAGCTTTTCATCCGGCAGGTATTCGGTGTTCCAGCCGTGGAAGAGGATGCGGCGGCTGTTGGGGTTGTTCTTCAGGCAATCGACCATGTAGTCGATCTGGTTGATCTTGCCGCCATCCTTCGTCGGCCAGCCCGTCCACTGCGCGCCATACACCGGGCCCAGATCGCCTTCTTCAGTCGCCCATTCATCCCAGATGGTCACGCCATTGTCGTTGAGCCATTTAGTGTTGGTGTTGCCGCTGAGCATCCAGATCAACTCATTGGCAATGCTTTTGAAGTGCAGCTTTTTGGTGGTCAACAGCGGAAAGCCATCGGCCAGGTTGTGACGGATCTGACGCCCGAACACCGCAGTGGTGCCGGTGCCGGTGCGGTCGCCCTTACGGGTTCCGTTGGCAATGACGTCCTGTAACAGCTCAAGGTATTGCTTCATGCCCAAAGGCCCTCTGTAGCGTGAATCCGCCGAGCCCGGGGCCCGGCGATTCGAATCAAACGGCTGCGTTGTTGGCAGCAGGCGCGCGGTGGTAAGCCAGCCAGATCAGCACCAGACCACCAATGATCATCGGCAGGCTGAGAATCTGACCCATCGTGACCCAGCCCCAGGCCAGATAACCCAACTGGGCGTCCGGCACGCGGACGAACTCCACGACGAAACGGAAGATCCCGTAGAACAGCGCGAACATGCCGGATACGGCCATGGTCGGACGCGGCTTGCGCGAGAAGAAATAGAGAATGACGAACAATGCCACACCTTCCAGCGCAAACTGATAAAGCTGCGACGGGTGACGCGGCAACTGAGCAGGATCGCTATAGGGTGGGAAAATCATGGCCCACGGCAGGTCGGTCGGTTTACCCCATAACTCGCCGTTGATGAAGTTGCCGATGCGCCCGGCGCCAAGGCCGATCGGCACCATCGGTGCGATGAAGTCCATCAGCTGGAAGAACGATTTGCCGTTGCGCTTACCGAACCAGTACGTCGCGATCATCACGCCGATGAAGCCACCATGGAACGCCATGCCGCCCTTCCATACTTCGAAGATCAGCAACGGATTGGCGATGTAATTCGGCAGATCGTAGAAAAGCACGTAACCCAGCCGTCCCCCGACAATCACACCCATTGCGACCCAGAAGATCATGTCCGAGAGTTTTTCCTTGGTCCATGTCGGGTCGAAGCGATTCAGGCGACGGGACGCCAGATACCAGGCACTGCCGATACCGACCAGATACATCAGGCCGTACCAGTGAATTTGCAGCGGACCGATGGCCACGGCTACCGGATCAATCTGCGGGTAAGGCAGCATTGCGACTCCTTAAAATAGAACGCTCACTGAGCGACAAAGCAAAACTAGATCAGAAAACTGGTACCGACGACCACGAGCAGCAGCGCGAACAGTCGTTTCAGCAGCCTGGGTGACAGTTTGTGCGCAAGCCTGGCACCGAATCGCGCAAAGAACATGCTGGTCACGGCAATGCCGATCAGGGCCGGCAGATAGACGAAACCGAGACTATGCGGTGGCAACAGCGGATCGTGCCACCCAAGAATCATGAAACTTATGGCACTGGCCACCGCGATTGGAAATCCGCAGGCCGACGACGTCGCGACCGCTTGCTGCATGGTCAGGCTGCGCCATGTGAGAAACGGCACTGTCAGCGAGCCGCCGCCTATCCCGAAAATCGCCGAGGCCCAGCCGATGACGACACCTGCTGCGGTCAATCCGGGCTTGCCCGGCACCCCTCGGCTGGCTTTGGGTTTGAAGTCCAGAGCCATTTGAACGGCGACCAGTATGGCGAACACGCCGATGATTTTCTGCAGATGCGGCCCGGCAATGTAGCTGGCTGTCAGCGAGCCCAGGCCCGCACCGATCAGGATACCGACGGTCATCCACGCGAACACCGCCCAGCGCACGGCGCCCATGCGGTGGTGCGCGCGAACCGACTGGATCGAGGTGAAGACAATGGTTGCCAGCGACGTGCCGACCGCCAGATGGGTCAGAACCGAACTGTCGAAACCTTGCAACGTGAAGCTGAACACCAGCACCGGCACGATGATGATGCCGCCGCCCACGCCGAATAATCCGGCCAGCACCCCGGCGCATGCGCCCAAAGCCAGATAGAGCAGAAATTCCATGGGCGTCTCCCGAAATCAGTGCGGCATGTTACCGGAGCGCGCCGATCGGCTCTAGCAGCGTGCGATGGATGTCAGCGCCGGGTGTGGGTAGAGTGGCAAAAAAGGAGTCATTCATGTGCCTGATCGTCTTTGCCTGGCGCCCGACCCATGCGCAGCCGCTGGTGCTGGCAGCCAACCGTGACGAGTTTTACGCGCGACCCACGCTGCCACTGGGCCGCTGGGAGGAAGTACCGCAAGTCTGCGCCGGCCGTGATCTGGAAGCCGGCGGCACCTGGCTTGGCGTGAATGAAGACGGCCGCTTTGCAGCCCTGACCAACATCCGCGATCCAGACCAACCCATGGGCCGGCGGTCGAGGGGCGAGCTGGTTGCTCATTTTTTGACCGGCGCGCTGTCCATCGACGACTACCTGCGCGAAGTTGCTGCACGCGCTAGCGAATATGGCGGTTTCAACCTGCTGGTGGGCAACCGCGAGCAGTTGCACTTCCTCAACGCTGCCAACCCGACGCCGTTGCGCTTGCAGGCGGGAATCTACGGCGTATCCAACGCAGGGCTCGATACGCCCTGGCCCAAGCTGGTGAAAGCCAAAGCGCAGCTGTCGGCGCATCTGGACGATCCACAACCTGACGCGCTGCTGCAATTACTCGCCGATCCCCAACCTGCGCCAGACGCAGAATTGCCGAACACCGGTGTCGGGCTGGCGACCGAGAAACTGCTGTCGAGTGTGTTCATCGCCAGCCCCAATTACGGAACGCGCGCCAGCACCGTGCTTTTCGTCAACGCCGACGGCAGCCGCAGGTTGATCGAGCGCAGCTTCGGCCCGTATGGCGGGCGATTGGGAGAGATAGACCTGCAGCTCTGATTGACGCTGCGAACGAACCTTAGCGGACCGAACCCCGTGGAACCCGATTTTGTGGGCGGCCCCTGGCAGGACCGGCCCAGGCTCAATGACCCTTGACGGACCCCGGATTGATCATCCGCGCCAACCCCAGGTTTCTCAGCGCCAGCTGCAGCGAACTGCTGATGACTTGCGGGTTGTCGTTCTTCATCAGTTGATCGAGCAGTTCCTTGGCTTTGCTGAGGTTGATCTGGCGCAGCATCCACTTCACTTTCGGCAAGTTGGTGGCGTTCATCGAAAGACTGTCGAAGCCCATCGCCATCAACAGCACCGCCGCTGCCGGATCGCCCGCCATTTCGCCACAGATACTCACCGGCTTGCCTTCGGCATGGGCATCGCGAACGACATTCTGCAGCGCCTGCAGCACCGCAGGGTGCAGATAGTCGTACAGATCAGCCACCCGTGGGTTGTTGCGGTCGACCGCGAGCAAGTATTGCGTCAGGTCGTTGGAGCCCACGGAGAGGAAGTCCACCTGACGCGCCAGCTCGCGGGTCTGATACACCGCAGCCGGGACTTCGATCATCACGCCCACCGGCGGCATCGGCACATCGGTGCCTTCGTCACGCACCTCGCCCCACGCACGGTGGATCAGGTGCAGCGCTTCCTCGGTTTCGTGAGTGCCGGAAATCATCGGCAGCAGAATCCGCAGGTTGTTCAGGCCTTCACTGGCCTTGAGCATGGCGCGGGTCTGCACCAGGAAGATCTCAGGGTGATCGAGCGTGACCCGGATGCCGCGCCAGCCCAGGAACGGGTTGTCTTCCTTGATCGGGAAGTACGACAGCGCCTTGTCACCGCCGATATCCAGCGTACGCATGGTCACAGGCAGCGGGTGGAAAGCAGCCAGTTGCTCGCGGTAGATCGCCAGCTGTTCCTTTTCGCTCGGGAAACGCTGGTTGATCATGAAGGGGACTTCGGTGCGATACAGCCCGACGCCTTCTGCACCGCGCTGCTGCGCGCGGGCAACGTCGGCCAGCAGGCCGGTGTTGACCCACAATGGCATGCGATGCCCGTCCAGAGTGACGCACGGCAACTCGCGCAGGGCATCGAGCCCCTGGGACAGCTGGCGCTCTTCCTCGACGACCACCGAATACTGCTTGCGCAGCACTTCACTCGGGTTGGTGTAGACCTCGCCGTGGTAGCCATCGACGATCAGCTCGATGCCGTCGACCTTGGAATACGGCAGATCGACCGCGCCCATGACGGTAGGAATACCCATGGCCCGGGCCAGAATCGCCACGTGGGAGTTACCCGAACCCAGTACCGAAACCAGACCGACAAGCTTGCCTTCCGGCACTTCACCCAGCATCGCCGGGGACAGTTCTTCACTGACCAGAATGGTGTTGTCGGGATATACCAGTGCCTGCTGACGCGCTTCCTGCAGGTACGCCAGCAAGCGACGGCCGAGGTCTTTGACGTCCGATGCACGTTCGCGCAGGTAGGCGTCGTCCATCAGCTCGAAACGTTTGACGTGTTCGTTGACCACCGAGCGCAGCGCGCCCTGCGCCCACTGGCCGGTCTTGATGACATTGGTAACTTCGCTGCCCAGCGATGCATCGTCGAGCATCATCAGGTAGACGTCGAACAGCGCGCGCTCTTCCGGGCGCAATTGCGTAGCCAATTTCGCCGAAAGCGTGCGCATATCGCTACGAACGCCCTCTAGGGCGTTCTGGAAGAGCTTAAGCTCGGCGTCGATGTCGGTGACGGACTTGTCCGGGACCACTTCGAGATCGGCCGGCGGGAGCATGACCAGGGCCGTGCCCACTGCTGCGCCCGGTGAACCGGGCACGCCGACGAATTTGGCTTCCTGAATACCTTTGCCTTGCCGGCCCAGGCCGCGAATCGAGCCGGTGGCTTCGGCATGGGCGATGACGCCTGCGAGCTGCGCGCTCATGGTCACCAGGAAGGCTTCTTCACCTTCGTCGAACTGACGACGTTCCTTTTGCTGAATGACCAGCACGCCCACCACACGCCGGTGGTGGATGATCGGTGCACCGAGGAAGGAGGCAAAACGCTCTTCGCCGGTCTCCGCGAAGTAGCGATAACGCGGGTGATCGGCGGCGTTTTCGAGATTCAGCGGTTCTTCGCGCGTACCCACCAGACCGACCAGGCCTTCGTTGGGGGCCATGCTGACTTTGCCGATTGAGCGCTTGTTCAGGCCCTCGGTCGCCATCAGCACGAAGCGATTGGATTCAGGGTCGAGCAAATAGACCGAGCAGACCTGGCTGCTCATGGCCTCCTTGACGCGCAACACAATAATCCCCAACGCCGCCTTGAGATCCTTGGCGGAGTTAACTTCCTGGACGATCTTGCGCAGCGTATTGAGCATGGCTCGGGGTCGAACTCCGTGTCAGTCGCGCGCCAACAGGCGCGGGGCAAGCTCTTTGAGTGCGCGTCGATACACCTCGCGCTTGAATGTCACCACCTGGCCCAACGGATACCAATAACTGACCCAGCGCCAGCCATCGAACTCCGGTTTACCGGTCAAATCCATCCGCACCCGCTGCTCATTGGAGATCAGGCGCAGGAGAAACCATTTCTGCTTCTGGCCGATGCACAGCGGCTGGCTGTGCGTGCGGACCAAACGTTGCGGCAGACGATAGCGCAACCAACCGCGGGTGCAGGCAAGAATTTCAACGTCATGCCTTTCCAGCCCGACTTCTTCATTCAATTCACGATAGAGCGCGTCTTCCGGCGTTTCCTGAGGGTTGATTCCCCCTTGCGGAAACTGCCAGGCATCTTGATTGATACGGCGAGCCCATAAGACCTGGCCTGCATCATTTGTCAGAATTATCCCGACATTAGGGCGGAAACCATCGGGGTCGATCACGGCTACAACCTCGCAAACGCATGTCGCCGCATTGTTCCACAAAGATCGTGAAGGCAGCAACGAGCCGTCGACAGCTTATCGTGACAACTGCATTAATAGATGCGATCTCTTGGTCAAACCTCGTATTCTTGTGCTCTTTTTTCAGTTATTTCAGCGAGTAACCCCATGCGCCTGGCATTATTCGACCTCGACAACACCCTCCTCGGCGGCGACAGCGATCACGCTTGGGGCGACTATCTGTGTGAGCGGGGCATTCTTGATGGCGCCGCCTACAAGGCCCGCAACGACGCGTTTTATCAGGACTATCTGGCCGGAACGCTGAACCTGACCGATTACCTGAATTTCAGCCTGGAAATCCTGGGTCGCACCGAGATGGCGCAACTTGACGAGTGGCATGGGGATTTCATGCGCGACTGCATCGAGCCGCTGATTCTGCCCAAGGCCATGGCTCTGATTGCCAGGCATCGGGATGCTGGCGACAAGCTGGTCGTCATCACCGCGACCAACCGCTTCGTCACTGCGCCGGTGGTTACGCGCCTGGGCATCGACACGTTGCTGGCGACCGAATGTGAGATGGTCGACGGCCGGTACACAGGTCGCACGACCGACGTACCGTGCTTTCGCGAGGGCAAGGTGACGCGCCTGAACCGCTGGATCGAGGAAAACGGCTTCGATCTGGAAGACAGCTACTTCTATAGCGACTCCATGAATGATCTGCCGCTGCTGGAGCAGGTCGCGAATCCGGTGGCCGTCGATCCTGACGAGAAGCTGCGTGCCGAAGCGACCCGTCGCGGCTGGCCGGTGATTTCGCTGCGCGACTGACGAAGACGATCTGCCGGGGCAAGCCGATCAAAGGCTTATTCAGACGGGCTTGGCGCCCATCAACCCGGCAATCGACACGAAGCAGACAGTGCTGAAGATTGCCAGCGCCAGCGTGAACCTGGGATTACCCACGACCACCGGACGGCGCAGGCGATTGACGCGCACTGCGAGCCACGCCCAGCTCAGTGCGCCAAAGGTGTACAACACGCTCGCAGCCAGCAGCCAGGTCTGCCCCAACGGCCAACCGGCGTAATGCACCAGCCACCAGCCACTGACCGGCAAGGTCAGCAGGCACAACCCCATCAGCAACCAGACAAACACCCAAGGCCTCTGCATGGCGCGATTCTGCACCGTCAGATCCCCGGCCCTGCGGCCGCGAACGATCCAGACGATCATCGCCAGCGCACCAACGAACAAGAGTGCCGTGGTGACCATGTGCAGGATTTTCAATGCGGCGAAGTGTTCCATCGCGGTTTGTTTCCTTATATAGAAGCCATGCTTCTGAGCGTAGCCGTACGCGGGCAAGCGCGCTCCTGCAGGGCTGCCTGGTTTCAGGAACGGGCCACAGGACCTGTAGGAGCGAGCTTGCTCGCGAAGACTGACTCCCGGGCGCTGAGTATCCGGCGGATTTACCAGCCTCTTCCCGGCTAAAGCCGGTCCTACAGATGCCGCAAGCTTTTCGTAGGACCGGCTTTAGCCGGGAAAGCGTCGGGGTGTTCGCCGTAGACCTAAGGGGGCGTTAAAGACCGTTGGCTCACTCCCACCGGGCGTACGCAATGGCGACTCAGCCGAGAAACAGTTTGTACGCCGGGTTGTTGCTCTCGTCCCAATACGGATAACCGATTTCCGCCAGCGCTTGCGGCACCAGATGGCGCTCGTCTTCTGGCACGACCAGACCGGCCACCACGCGGCCGTCGGCGGCGCCGTGGTTGCGGTAGTGGAACATCGAGATGTTCCACTTGCCGCCCAGTTTGTTGAGGAAGTTGAACAGCGCGCCCGGCCGCTCGGGGAATTCGAAGCGCAGCACCACTTCATCGCTGACCCGTTCCGAATGCCCACCGACCATGTGCCGCAGGTGCAGCTTGGCCAGTTCGTTGTCGGTCAGGTCCAGCACCGGAAAGCCCTGCGCCCGCAGGCTGGCGATCAGCGCCTTGCGCGGGTCGTTTTCCGGGTGGGTCTGCACGCCGACGAAGATGTGCGCCTCGCGGTCGGTGTGGTAGCGGTAGTTGAATTCGGTGATCTGGCGCTTGCCGACGGCCTCGCAGAACGCCTTGAAACTGCCCGGCTGCTCGGGGATGGTCACGGCAATGATCGCCTCGCGACCTTCGCCCAGTTCGGCGCGCTCGGCGACATGGCGCAGGCGGTCGAAATTGACGTTGGCGCCCGAGTCGATGGCGACGAACGTCTGCCCGGTGACGCCGTATTCTTCGGTGTATTTCTTGATGCCCGCCACGCCCAGCGCGCCGGCCGGCTCGGTGATCGAGCGGGTGTCGTCGTAGATGTCCTTGATCGCCGCGCAGATTTCGTCGGTGCTGACCGTGATCACCTCGTCGACGTAGTCCTTGCAGATGTCGAAGGTGTGCTGGCCGATCTGCGCCACAGCGACGCCGTCGGCAAACAGCCCGACCTGCTGCAGCACCACGCGCTCGCCGTAGGCCATGGCCTGCTGCAGGCAGTTGGAATCGTCCGGTTCGACGCCGATCACCTTGATCTCGGGACGCAGGTATTTGACGTACGCCGCGATACCGGCGATCAGCCCGCCGCCGCCAACCGGCACGAAGATCGCGTCGAGCTTGCCCTGATGCTGGCGCAGGATTTCCATGGCGACCGTGCCTTGTCCGGCGATGGTGTCAGGGTCGTCGTAAGGGTGAATGTAGACGTAGCCTTTTTCCTCGACCAGCTTCAGGGAATACGCCAGCGCCTCGGGGAAAGAGTCGCCGTGCAGCACCACTTTGCCGCCGCGCGAGCGCACGCCTTCGACTTTGATCTCCGGCGTCGTCTTGGGCATGACGATGGTGGCCTTGATGCCCAGCTTTCTGGCCGCCAGCGCCAGCCCCTGCGCGTGGTTGCCCGCCGAAGCCGTGACCACGCCGCGGGCAAGCTCCTCGGCGCTCAGTTGCGCCAGCTTGTTGTACGCGCCGCGAATCTTGAAGGAGAACACCGGCTGCAGGTCTTCGCGCTTGAGCAGCACCTGGTTGCCGAGTCGCTCGGACAACTGACGAGCGCCCTGCAGCGGGGTTTCCACGGCGACGTCGTAGACGCGGGAGGTGAGGATTTTCTTCACGTACTGTTCGAGCATCGGAAAGCATCACTGGCGAAAGGGCAAGACCGGGAAGTCTACCCCGCGTCCCGACGCACGACCACACCAAGAGTCAGGCTTTAACGACGGCATGTCGCTATAATGCCCGCCCTCTAAACCTATCGCTCTCCTGTAGGAGCGCGCTTGTCCGCGACAGCATCGTTTCATTGGGCTCATCGGTGCCTGACACAACGCCTTCGCGGGCAAGCGCGCTCCTACAGGCTCTTTACCTCTGGAGCCCCGCATGACCCAGGATCAACTCAAACAGGCCGTCGCCCAGGCCGCCGTCGACTTCATCCTTCCCAAGCTCGACGACAAAAGCATCGTGGGCGTCGGCACCGGCTCCACCGCCAACTGCTTCATCGATGCGCTGGCACAACACAAAGGCGCATTCGACGGCGCGGTCGCCAGTTCCGAAGCCACCGCAGCGCGCCTGAAAGGCCATGGCATTCCGGTTTATGAACTCAACACGGTCAGCGACCTTGAGTTCTACATCGACGGCGCCGATGAAAGCGACGAGCACTTGAACCTGATCAAGGGCGGCGGCGCAGCCCTGACCCGCGAAAAAATCGTCGCGGCGGTCGCCAAGACATTCATCTGCATTGCCGATGGCAGCAAGCTGGTGCCGGTGCTGGGTGCGTTCCCGCTGCCCGTTGAAGTCATCCCGATGGCACGCAGTCATGTGGCGCGGCAACTGGTGAAACTGGGCGGTGATCCGGTTTATCGCGAAGGCGTGGTGACGGACAACGGCAACATCATTCTCGACGTTCACAACATGAACATCACCCATCCGGCGGAGCTTGAAGCACAGATCAACGCCATCGTGGGCGTGGTCACCAACGGCCTGTTCGCAGCGCGCTCAGCCGATCTGCTGCTTTTGGGCACTCAGGAAGGCGTGAAAACCCTGACGCGCTGATCATCAACAGATTCCACGCGCCGTGGCAGTTGAGCAACACAGCCTTCGTGATCAGCCTCACTGCCACTGTTCGATGCGCGCGCAAAGCGTGACTGAGCGGCTTATTTCTTCCTGAACGCGTAAAACAGGTTCGGCTCGCTGACCACGTACAGCGTTCCGTCATCACCCATCGCGATGCCCTCGGCCTGGGGCACACTGCGTTCAAGGCCCATGCTGCCTTTGCTCAGCGACACGTTGGCCACCGGCCGCCCCTGAGTATCGAGCTCGAGAATCTGCCGCGATTCATCCGACAGCGCCAACAAATGCCCGCTGCGCTCATCGAATTGCAAACTGGACAGGTCGCGCACGAACAACCCGGCATCGCGCTGCTTGCTCGAAGTGACTTCCAGAATATTCGTCGGAGCGGCATTGGCGCGGGGGAAGCCGCGCACTTCGATGATCTGAACCGGCTTGCGCTCCTTGGCCACAAACAGGCGCTGCCCCTGATTGTCATAGGCCAATCCTTCAAAACCGCTGTTGCCGCCGGCGCCCACCCCAAGCGTCAGCTGCTCGGCTTGCCCGGCATCGAGGGCGACGGTGGCATCGTCGACCTGCACCTTGATCAAACGCTGACCATGCTCATCGCTGATCACGTAAGTGCCGGGGCTGATGTACTCCACCGCTTCGGCATCGCCAAACCCGGTCAGACGAATGCGCCGCAGCACCTGCCCGTCCAGACTCAGCTCGACGAGTTCGGGGTGTTTATTGGTGACCGTGAAGAGGGTTTTGCGCTGCGGGTCGTAGCTGAGTGCTGAAACGTCGTCGAGCCCCTCAATGGCTTTGCCTTCGACCACCACTTCGAACTCATCAAGCCCCAGCGCCTGAGCGTTGGTGGATTGCCAGAACACATGCCAGTTGAACCAAAGCCGCTCGATGACGCGGTATTCGCGGGCGGTGAAGTACAAAGCCGCAAGCACAATGACGACGAGCAAGGTGAGCAGGACGCTCTTGAGAGGCGACAGACGGGTCATGCGAATGGCTCAGCATCGAAAAGGGGCCGCTTTAATACCACTTTTCGATGAAGCCTGGCTTAACAACTGCTGCCGAGGTCATCGGCGGACACAAAAAACAGTGCGGTCAGGTCACTGCTTTTTCTTGAACGAGTAAAACAGGTTCGGCTCACTCACCATATAAAGAGTGCCGTCTTCATCCATCGTCACGCCTTCTGCGCGCGGGATCGTCTCGCTCAATCCATTGAAGCCGTGCAGCAGGGTCATGAAGCTCACCTGATTCCCCTTCTCGTCCAGCTCCAGCAGCATGTGCGACTCGGCAGACAGCACCAGCAAATGCCCGGTCTTCTGGTGCGCATACAGCGAGGACAGGTTGCGCACGATGAGGTTGTCGTTGATCAGTTTCTTTTTCGTGCCGTCCACTTTGCCGCTGACGTCAGCCTTCAGGCTGTACAGCGCCGGCGGCCGCTCCTCGCCAAACAGGAACTGTTGGTTGCGCGGATCCCAGGCGATCCCTTCGAAGGCTTTGTTCTGATCCTTCGAAGGGCCAAGGTCATATTTGGGGAAGTCAGCAATGTTCAGCGTCTTAGTGTCCGGCGTCACCGTGACCACAGTCACCAGATGCTGACGCTCGTCGACGATCGCGATCTGGCCATTACCCAGAACAGCCAGGGCCTCCGGATTGCTCCAGCCTACGAGCGGAATCTTGCGGATGACATCGCCTGTGAGGGTCAATTGCGACAGGAATGCATTTTTGCCCATGACCGCATACAGCGTCTTGCTCGCCGGGTCGTAGGACACATCGGACGCCTCGTCCTTTTCCATCCCCGCCAACGGCTTGGCGTCGATGTCGACCTGATAATCCGGCAGCCAGACGCTGGCCGCGCGTTCGGCGGGCGTTACACCGCGCTCACGCAACCACAACAGCCCCCGGTCATTCCAGTCCCACGCGAACGACAGACCGGCCAGGATCACCAGAACGGCGATCAGTAACCACGCCCAGCGCATGCGCCGGCGGCTCTTGGTTGGGGTCAGCGTTTGAGCATTAACGGCCATCGAAGCAATCCTGAGAAAGTACGTCCATGGGCACAGCGCGGCGCCGCGGTCGGCGAGGAATTATCCAGATCGTTTGTGAAAAAAACGGCAACGCGTGGGTCTGGAACAGGCATTCAACCGGTAAAACAAAAAAGGCCGCCTGCACAGGTTCGCAGGCGGCCTTTACTGGCCGGGCCGGATCGATCAGCGCACGTCGCTTTCAAAACGGCTGTGACCGGGCAGCTCCAGCACGATCTGATCGCCGACGTTGAACGGCCCAACGCCAGCGGGCGTGCCGGTCATGATCAAGTCGCCCGCCTGCAGGGAAAACTGCGAGGCCATGTGCTGAATCATCGGCACGATAGGGTTGAGCATCTGGCTGCTGTTGCCATCCTGACGAACCTCACCGTTGATGCTCAGCCGAATGGCGATATCGGTGAGGTCAGGGTAACGGTCCGCCGAGACGAATGGAGCGATAACCGCCGCACCGTCAAAGGACTTGGCAATTTCCCACGGCAGACCTTTTTCCTTGAGACGGGATTGCACATCGCGCAGCGTCAGATCCAGCCCCGGTGCGAAGCCGGAAATGGCGTCCAGCACCTCTTCACGGCTCGGATTCTTGCTCAGCGGCTTACCGATCAGCACCACGATTTCGGCCTCGTAATGCACCGAACCGCGATCCTGCGGAATGCTGAACCCGCCTTCGAGCTCGACGACGCAGCTGCCGGGCTTGATGAACAGCAGCGGCTCGGTCGGCACCGGGTTGTCCAGCTCCTTGGCGTGCTCGGCGTAATTGCGGCCGATGCAGACGACCTTGCCCAGTGGAAAGTGCACCTTCGTTCCGTCGACATACTTGTGCTGGTAGCTCATGAGCGCTCCTGAATACGAGATCGGCTTGTTATAGGTGAGAACCGTCGCTTAAACCGCGAAGATCTTGCCCGGGTTCATGATGCCGTTCGGATCGAACACCGCTTTAACTGCCTTCATGTATTCGATTTCCACAGCCGAGCGGCTGTACTCCAGATAGTCGCGCTTGGTCATGCCCACGCCGTGTTCAGCGGAGATGGAGCCGTTGTAGCGCTGAACGATCTCGAACACCCATTTGTTCACCGTCGCACATTTGGCGAAAAACTCATCCTTGCTCAAGTTTTCAGGCTTGAGGATGTTCAGGTGCAGGTTACCGTCGCCGATGTGCCCGAACCAGACAATCTCGAAGTCCGGGTAATGCTGGCCGACGATGGCGTCGACATCGGCCAGGAACGCCGGGACTTTCGAGACGGTCACGGAGATGTCGTTCTTGTAAGGAGTGAAGTGCGAGATGGTCTCGGAAATGAACTCGCGCAGCTTCCACAGATTCTGCAGCTGCTGCTCGCTCTGGCTCATCACGCCGTCCAGCACCCAGCCCTGCTCGACGCAGTGCTCGAATGTTTCCAGTGCGTGGTTGGCCACCTCTTCGGTCGTGGCTTCGAATTCGAGCAGCGCATAGAACGGGCACTCGGTCGCAAACGGCGACGGGACATCGCCTCGCGCCATGACTTTGGCCAGCGCCTTGTCGGAGAAGAACTCGAACGCGGTCAGGTCCAGCTTGCTCTGGAAGGCGTGCAGCACCGGCATGATCGCGTTGAAGTCAGTGGTGCCGAGCACCATCGCCGTCAGGTTTTTCGGAGCGCGATCCAGACGCATCGTCGCTTCGACCACAAAGCCCAGCGTGCCCTCGGCGCCAATGAACAGCTGACGCATGTCGTAGCCGGTCGCGTTCTTGATCAGGTCCTTGTTCAGTTCGAGAATGTCGCCCTTGCCGGTGACGACTTTCATGCCAGCGACCCAGTTACGGGTCATGCCGTAACGGATGACCTTGATCCCGCCCGCGTTGGTGCCGATGTTGCCGCCGATATGACTCGAACCGGACGAGGCGAAGTCGACCGGGTAATACAGGCCGTTCTCTTCCGCCAGGTGCTGCAGCTGCTTGGTGACCACGCCAGGCTGGCAGACGGCGGTACGGTCGGTGAGATTGAGCTCCAGCACCTGATTCATGTAATCGAACGCAACGACCACTTCGCCATTGGACGCCACGGCCGCCGCCGAGAGCCCGGTCCGGCCGCCCGATGGCACCAGTGCGACCTTGCGTTCGTTAGCCCAGCGGACGATGGCCTGAACCTGCTCGGTGGTCTTCGGGAACACGATTGCCATCGGCGCAGGCGCGAAGTGCTTGGTGTGATCCTTGCCGTAAAACTCAAGGGAATCGGCGTCGGCAAGTACTTTGCCAGGCTCAACCAGGGTCTTCAGTTCATCAATCAGGGCAGGATGTGTCATCGACAGAACTCTCGAACAATTCATGGTGATCCTGAGAACGGCTCACGTCGCAGGAGCGGGTATTTAGCGGGGCACATATGCTAGCATACCGCCCCCGCAGAGACGTGCCTGAGGCCGACCTGCGGAGGCGCCGTTGCGCCGTGCGGCCAGCTTTGAGGCTGACCATTCCCTGCCATTTTTTCTCCGGGACACAGGTTTACGCAGATGAGCAAGACTTCCCTCGACAAGAGCAAGATCAAGTTCCTTCTTCTCGAAGGCGTCCATCAATCCGCAGTCGACGTCCTCAAGGCCGCCGGTTACACCAGCATCGAGTACCACACCAAGTCTCTGCCGGAAGCCGAGCTGAAGGAAAAGATTGCCGACGCTCACTTCATCGGTATCCGCTCCCGCACCCAACTGACCGAAGAACTGTTCGACAGCGCCAAGAAACTGGTCGCAGTGGGCTGCTTCTGCATCGGCACCAACCAGGTTGACCTGAACGCCGCCCGCGAGCGCGGCATTGCCGTGTTCAACGCCCCTTACTCCAACACCCGTTCGGTCGCCGAGCTGGTGCTGGCAGAGGCGATTCTGCTGCTGCGCGGCATCCCGGAGAAAAATGCGTCCTGCCACCGTGGCGGCTGGATCAAGAGCGCAGCCAACTCTTTCGAAATCCGTGGCAAGAAGCTGGGCATCATCGGTTACGGCTCGATCGGTACGCAGTTGTCGGTTCTGGCCGAAGGCCTGGGCATGCAAGTGTTCTTCTACGATCCACTGACCAAGCTGCCACTGGGCAACGCGACCCAGGTTCCGAGCCTGCATGAGCTGCTGGGTCTGGCTGACATCGTCTCCCTGCACGTGCCTGAGCTGCCGTCCACCCAAATGATGATTGGCGAGACCGAAATCCGCGCCATGAAGAAAGGCGCGATCCTGATCAACGCCGCACGTGGCACCGTGGTCGATCTCGACGCACTGGCCAGCGCGATCAAGGACAAGCACCTCATCGGCGCCGCCATCGACGTGTTCCCGGTCGAACCGCGCTCCAATGACGACGAGTTCGAAAGCCCGTTGCGTGGCCTGGATAACGTCATCCTGACCCCGCACATCGGTGGCTCGACTGCCGAAGCCCAGGCCAACATCGGTCTGGAAGTGGCGGAAAAACTGGTCAAGTACAGCGACAACGGGACGTCCGTGTCTTCGGTCAACTTCCCTGAAGTGGCCCTGCCTGCTCACCCGGGCAAGCATCGCCTGCTGCACATCCACGAAAACATTCCGGGCGTGCTCAGCGAAATCAACAAGGTGTTCGCGGAAAACGGCATCAACATCTCCGGTCAGTTCCTGCAGACCAACGAGAATGTCGGTTACGTGGTGATCGACGTCGACGCCGAATACTCCGATCTGGCGCAAGAAAAGCTGCAGCAGATCAAAGGCACCATCCGCAGCCGCGTGTTGTTCTAAGCCCTGTTGACGGGCGTAAAAAGGAGACCTTCGGGTCTCCTTTTTTGTGCCTGGCGATGGCGAGGACCGACGCGTTTATTTGACGGTGATCGTGATTTTCTGCGACTCAACCACTGGGTTCAGCGGCACGTGGTTCTTGTCGCCCACCAGCAACTGCAACGTGTGCTGGCCCGGGGTGAGGTTCAGCTCGGTCTCGGTCTGGCCTTTACCGAAGTGGCGAATGTTGTCGGTGGTGGGCAACGGTGCGCTCATGTCAGGCTGGTCTTTGACGTCGATCAGCAAGTGGTGATGACCGGTCTCGGGCACATCGACGCCCGCCGGCGCAACGCCCATGCCTTTCAAACCGAACTGCACTTTAAAGGTGCCGTTTACCGTCGCTCCGTCCTTGGGCGAGATGATGTACACCTCTGCCCCGGCAGGCGAAGGCGTGCGCGGGACATCCGCCGCCTGAGCCACACATGCAGCCCCCAGCAACAGTGCGGCGAAGGCAGTTTTTGCAAATAAGGTCTTCATGATCTCTCCCGTTCTGGATTTTATAGGCGCTCAGTGCTGACGAAAGCTCGGCTCAGCAGGCAGGGAACGCTCAAGTACGGTCTTTACCTTAGCGCTATCCAGCCATGGGCACGTCGGGCGAACGGATTTATGTAGAAGATTTCATTTTTGCAGACGCCGTCGTCGGGCAATGCCGTTGCAGCGGCAGCCGTCAGAGTTCCAGCGGATCGTTGCCGCGGCGCCTGAACCAGCCGGTCAGCGACAGGCGCTCACGTGTGGACGGCAAGACCTCGTGTGGCATATCGCCCGAGAGAAACACCACCAAACAGCCACCGGTGGGCTGCACGTCGTACTCGACGCCATTCTTGAGGTACATGCGCAACTGACCGCCATGCTCGGGCAACCAGGCGTCGTTGAGGTAGATCACCGCAGACACCATGCGCTTGTCGTCATCGCGAAAGCGGTCGACGTGCTTTCGGTAGAAAGCGCCCGGCGGATACAGCGCGAAATGGCTTTCGAAGTCTTCAAGCCCCAGAAACAAGCCGCGATTGAGGGCCTGACGCAAGCTGTCCATCAGTGCCAGATAACGATCGCAAGGCTCGGCCTGACCGGCCTCCAGCCACTGAATGTGATCACCGCGAATGCCCTCGCGAACCTCCTGTGCTGGCCCGCGTCCGACGGCAGCAGGCGCAAGCTCGCCTTCGGCTGCGCGCGTGCGGCACTCGAGCGCCAGCTCGCGGGTCAGGCTGTCGGGCAGGAAGATGTTCTGCTGCGACCAGCCACGCTCGGCCAGGTCGTCGACGATTCGCAACAGCAACGGGTGATCGGGGGATATGAGCATGGCGCGCATAGTATCCATACGCCGGTGAATCCGACAGAGCCCGCGGTCTGCCGGAACAAGAATATTTTGTCACCGGGGAAAATCCGCCGCACACCGACACGAAAACGGCCGAACCCACGGGTTTTCTTGGGGTCTGGCAACTGTTAACTCGACAAATCCCCGCCACCCCGCCGAGAATAGCGGCCTGCCGACAGGAGTCTCTAATGCGCCGTCTGTTTTTCCTGCTGTTGATGTTCTGCACCATGCCCGTTTGGGCAGACGGCCACGACCAGCTGTACAAGGTCGCCGGCTGGCCAGAACAGCGCGCGCATTTCACCGACGCCCTCAAAGCCGCGCAGCAGCGCTACCGCAACAGCCTGCCGCCAGCGGTCTTCGATGCACTGGTCAACAACAGCAATCAGCGGTTTGCCGCGCAAGCGATGGATCAGCGCGCCGAACAGAAGCTGCGCCAGAGCCTGCAAGACCCCAATCCCGCACTGCAGTTTTTCCAGTCGCCGCTGGGCCGCAAGATCGTCAATGCCGAGCTGACGGCAACCCGCCCCGATCAACTGGCCAAAAACGCTCAGGGACTTCCGCACATTCAGGCCGATGACAATCGCACGCTGATTATCGGCCACCTGGCCAACGCCCTGCCCGCCCGCGAGGCTGGCGCCGAAGTGAGCCTGGCCATCGCCGGCGTTGCTGCGGACAGCCTGAGTTCGATGATTCCGGGACTGATGGGAAGCGGCTCGACCCAGGCCATGCTCGACGGCCAGCGCCAGCGCCTGATGGCGCAGATCGGCAATGACCTCAACAACACGCTGCTGTATGTCTACCGGGACTTGTCCGATGCGGAGCTGGATGAGTTCGCCACGTTCGCCGAATCCAGCGAAGGCAAGGCTTATTATCAGGCCGCTCTGGCCGCGATCCGTGCAGGCTTGGCGGTCGGCCAGAACGTGAAGTAACGCCGCACGCCGAAACCTTTCAACGCACGGCGATCAGGATTGCTTCATCCGCTGCGTCAGAAACTCGAAAAACTGCGCCCGCAATTCCGGCAGCTCATTGGCCAGGTGATGCCGCGCCTCATGCAGCATGAATACTTGCGGCTGCTCGAACTTGTCGTTGAGCACGGCCAGATTGTGGCTCCAGTCCACCGTCATGTCCGACTCGCCCTGAATGATCAAAGGGCTGCGACGGCTGCGCGGCGCGCTTTCGATGCGTTCGATCCACTTGGCCAGCGCACCGACCCACGCGGTCGGCAAGCGCCTGGGCTGCAGTGGGTCGGCCATCAGAAACGGCAGAAAAGCGGGCGCGTTGGAGTTTTCGCTGAAACGCCGGTCGATGCCTTTTACGAAAGCGCGCAGCAGGTAATAGCTGACCTTGGACAACGTCCAGCCACGCGGGCGCACCAGAGGCGCTAGCAGAATAGACTGGCCTTGCGCCGGACTTTCATTGCCACGACTGAGCAGATGATCGATGACGATCGCACCGCCGGTGCTCTGCCCGCAGAGATGCCATGGCTTGGGCAACTGCAGCGTGGCGGCTTCGACGAACAGACGCTCCAACACCAGCTGGTATTCGGCGAAATCAGTAATGCTCGCCCTCGTTCCGCTGGACAGGCCATGGCCTGGCAAGTCACAGGAAATCACCGCAAATCCCAGCTCCAGCGCCCATTCGACGACGTGACGATACAGCCCCATGTGATCGTAGAAACCATGCACCAGCACGAGGGTAGCCACAGGCCGCTCTGGCATCCACAGCTGAGTGACGATTTCATAGCCACCAATTTCGAAACGCCCCAGCCGGCTGTTTACCGCACCCTCGCGGCCCAGCCCCAGCATGTTGTAGAAACGCTGGTACGCCAGACCTTCTTCGGAAAGCGCCAGGTTCGCACTGAGCGGCTGAAGCCCGGCGCGCAGGTGATCGGGGTCGAACGAGTCGGACATCGGTATTCCAGATCAGGCAGGTTTAGGGTTTGGGGGGCGCCGCTGCTTGCGAGTTTCTTCTGTCCGTCAAGGCGTGGCAAGCTACGGCATCCAAATCGAAGCCGCCTCATGACTGCTCATTCCCGCATTCGACGCCGCACTGTAATCGCGCTGATCGCCCTCGCCTGCGCGGCAGTTCTGTGGCTTGGCTTCACGTGGTTTGAGGGTCGATACCTTCGGACGTTCAGTGACACGACCGCCTTGTTCGCCGGGGACAGCTTGAGGCTACCGCCAGAGCTTGCCGGCCCCGGACCGATCCGTGTCGTGCATTTCTGGGACCCTGCCTGCCCGTGCAACGTCGGTAATCAGGAGCATCTGAGCGAACTGGTCGCGCATTACGCCGGGGTCGGCGGCGTGGCGTTTTACGCGGTGCAAAAACCAGGCACTCGCGGGCAATTGCCGGTCACGCTGAACGCGATCAAACCGCTGAGCCACCTGCCCGGCGCCGAGCGAATGACATCCAGCCCGGCCATTGCCATCTGGGATCGCCAAGGCAAACTGGCGTATTTCGGCCCTTACAGCGAGGGGTTGGTGTGCAATTCACAGAACAGCTTCGTCGAGCCCATTCTTCAAGCGCTCAGCGCCAATCGCCCGGTCAATGCCACACACACTATGGCCGTGGGGTGTTACTGCCCATGGCAACCCCCCGACTGAAACGCCCTGCCGTGGTCAGTGCGTGCTCTTGTAGTCGATCACATAGGGCAGCTTTTCACTGGCGGTCCTGGTCAGGACCTTGCGCTTGACCGACTTGAATCCACCGAGCTGCCTGGCCGTCATGCCGCCGCCCACCGACTTGCTCGACGGCGGCTTGACCATCAGATCACTCGCTGCCTGCAATGCCTGGTGATAGCCGCTGCGCTCGCTGAGGTTGAAGTCCGCCAACTTGAGCCGGTCACGCAGCCAGTCTGCCCAGTAGAACTCCAGAAACTCGGGCGACACCTCGCCTGCCTTTGGCTTGTCGTAAGCAGCGCCACGCACGAAGTAAACAATGCTGCGCAGGATGTCGTTCTGCATGGATTTGAGGCCGACATGGGCCGGCAATTGGTCGGGAGCAATGGCCTGACCGTTGCCGTCCTTGAGCCAGACCTTGTGTGTCTGCTGCATGCGCGCCCAGAAGGCAGGCATGTCGGCGCTGTCGCTGAAGACATCGGTGATGCGTACCTTCATTTTCATCTGCGGACCTGCGCCGGGCTGTTCCCACAGCGCGCTGAACGTGTGGTGTCCGTCGGTGAGATAAAAATCGCCGCCCGGGCCCACGACCACGGTCTTCATCTGTTGCGGATGGGCATTGGGCTCGTCCTTGCAGGCAAAGCTTTCCGGCTTCAAAGGGTCGGCAGACTCACTCACCGGCCGGGCCTTGACCTGGCCATTGCTCTCGCAGATCTCGTCGAACAGCGCCTGCCGGTCTTTGGCGAAACGCTCCAGCTTGTAATAGACCTGATCGAAGCCGATCACCGCCTGCGTGGGATGGACCTGATCAAGCGTGACCTCAACCACATCACCCGGCTTGGGCCCAGTGAAGGCATACGCCTGAGCCGAAAGCAGGAGCAAAAGGATCGTAAGCCTGCAGGATTGGATGCGCATGGTTCGGGACTCTCTAGGACGTCGGCTCAGCTTAATGCAATAACCACCTGGCACAACCTGCACGCGGCGCGATTAATCCAGCGCACGAAGACGCTCCCGGTGATCACCTTCTACCCAGCCAGGCGACAAATCTGTAGCCTGCCAATCCTTCTCGATCCTTTTTTGAGTCCCGCATGAAACGCAGTTTCTACGTCATTGCCGTCGCGCTTGTCCTCATGGCGGGCGGCGGCGCCTGGTACGTCCACAGCAAGCAACCGGTGCGCGACGGCGAGATGAAGCTGGCGCACTTGAACGCGCCGGTCAGCGTGCGCTACGACGAGCGCGGCGTGCCGCATATCAAGGCCGATAACGAAGACGATCTGTACCGCGCGCTGGGCTACGTGCATGCGCAGGATCGCCTGTTTCAGATGGAAATCCTGCGCAGGCTGGCGCGCGGCGAGCTGGCTGAAATCCTCGGTCCGAAGCTGGTGAATAACGACAAATTGTTCCGCAGCCTGCGTATTCGCGAGCACGCAGACGAGTACGTTGCCCGCCAGGACAAGAACACCCCGGCGTGGAAAGCACTTCAGGCCTATCTGGATGGCGTGAACCAGTATCAGGACACGCATTCCAGCCCCATTGAGTTCGACGTGCTGGGCATCGAAAAGCGTCCGTTCACGGCGCAGGACACGCTGAGTATCGGCGGTTATCTGGCTTACAGCTTTGCAGCAGCTTTTCGCACCGAACCGTTGATGACGTTCGTGCGTGATCGGCTCGGCCCGGATTACCTCAAGGTTTTCGACCAGCCCTGGCAGCCCGACGGCGCGCTGACGCAGGCAGCCGTCTTGAGCGACAGGGATTGGCAAGGTTTGGGTGATCTTGCGCTGCTGAGCCATCAGGCCCTGGAAAAAGCCGGCCTGCCGCAGTTCGAGGGCAGCAATGCCTGGGCCGTGTCGGGCAGTCGTACACAGAGTGGCAAGCCGCTGCTGGCGGGTGATCCGCATATTCGCTTTTCAGTGCCCGCGGTGTGGTACGAGGCGCAGCTCTCGGCGCCCGGTTTCGAGCTCTATGGTCACTTTCAGGCGCTCAACCCCTTCGCGCTGCTGGGCCACAACATGGATTTCGGTTGGAGCCTGACCATGTTCCAGAACGACGACCTGGATTTGATCGCCGAAAAGACCAATTCCGACAATCCCGGTCAAGTCTGGTATCACGGCGCCTGGGCGGACATGACATCGCGCCTGGAGCAGATCAAGGTCAAAGGCCAGGCGCCTGTCACGTTCATGTTGCGTCAGTCCCCACACGGTCCGATCGTCAATGACGCGCTCGGCAACGCAGCGCCCGACACGCCTGTTGCGATGTGGTGGTCATTTTTGGAGTCGGAGAACCCGATCCTTCAGGGCTTCTACGAGGCGAACCGCGCCGACACGCTGGAAAAGATGCGCACTGCCGCTCAAAAGATCCAGTCACCGGGCCTCAACGTGGTCTACGCCAATGCCCACGGCGACATCGGCTGGTGGGCCGCCGCTCAGTTGCCCGTACGTCCGGCGGGCGTGAATCCGACTTTCATACTCGACGGCAGCAGCGATCAGGCCGACAAGAACGGCTTTTACCCCTTCACAGCCAATCCGCAGGAAGAAAACCCTGCACGTGGCTATATCGTCTCGGCCAATTTCCAGCCGGTCTCGCCGACCGGCATCGAAATTCCAGGCTATTACAACCTTGCCGAGCGCGGCCGTCAGCTCGACAAACAGCTGAGCGACCCTGAGGTGAAGTGGACGCTGGAAAAGAGTAAAGCCTTACAGTTGGGCACGACGACTGACTACGCAGCGCAGATCCTGACGCCACTGATTCCGGTGCTGCGCCGAGTCATCAGCGATCCCGAAGAGCACGATCTGATCGAGCGCCTCGCAGCCTGGAAGGGTGACTACCCGGTGGATTCGGTAGGGGCCACGCTGTTCAACCAGTTCCTGTTTAATCTGAGCGATCAGGCGTTCCATGACGAACTGGGCGATGGGCTGTTCACGACCTTGCTGTCAACCCGAATGATCGACATGGCGCTGCCGCGACTGGCCGCCGATGCGAATTCTGTGTGGTGGAACAATCGCAATTCGAACGAACCCGAAAGCCGGGACAACACCGTGAAAGTGACCTGGCATGCGACGGTTTCGCATCTTAAATCTCTCTACGGCGTGAACCCGGACGAATGGACCTGGGGCAAGGCGCACACGCTGACCCACGAACATCCGCTGGGCCGTCAGCCGCCGCTGGACATGCTGTTCAACGTCGGCCCGTTCGCTGCACCGGGCACCCATGAAGTGCCGAACAACCTCTCGGCCGGCATCGGCAATGCGCCATGGCCTGTGAGTTATGGGCCTTCGACGCGACGACTGATCGACTTCGCCGACCCGGCACACGCGCTGGGTATCAACCCGGTCGGGCAAAGCGGCGTGCTCTTCGACAAACACTATGCCGATCAGGCAACGCGCTACATCAACGGCGAATACGTGCCGCAGCGTTTCAGCGAACAGGATGTGGAGGGGAACAGCGAGGCGGTATTGAAGTTGGTGCCAGGGCGATAACCCCGTCAGACCTGCAGCCCGACAGCAGTCCCCAACGTGTAAGACAGGCTGGAGTTCTAACCCGTAGGACCGGTTTTTAGCCGGGAAGACTCTGGAGTTCCAAACCGTAGGACTGGCTTTAGCCGGGAAGGCGTCGGGTGTCACACCGCAGAATCTCAGCGCTCACACT
>NZ_JARVSK010000014.1:0-73076 GCF_030209235.1 Pseudomonas sp. efr-133-TYG-103a | reverse complement strand
CCCACACCGGCCTCTTCCCGGCTGAAGCCGGTCCTACTGTTGGCTGCGTCATGCCAGGATATCGCGGCTGAAGCCGGTCCTGCTGACTGACCGCATTGCCGTCAGGCGCCGGTGTCGGCGTCGCTGCCTTTGGCGGGCGGGGACGGCGGTATCCGGTCTGTCGCCCGGCGTCCCAGATTTCCGGTGTTCACCATACGATCAGCGTGACTTCGCAACGAGATTTCCCGGTCTTGCAGCGTCAACACCATTCGGGTCGTCAACAATGCCCCACTCGAGTCGCCTGCATCTTTCAGCGTGACCGACACTTCCATCAGCTGCCGCGCCAGCAATAACAGATCGTCTGCAGTATCGTAGAGATCCTGAGCAAGCGACTCGCGCCGCTTTCGCTTCCACATACTATCCCCCTTCGCACAACCACACGCCTCGCCGCCCCGCAAGACGCTTTCGACATCCCGGAATTTCCGGCCTCCTTTAGATACGAGGCTGGGGCGTCACTGGATGCAGCTTACGTTGAGTTCGACAAACTTGTCAGAGGCTGGCAGTGGAATGCAGGAACAACCGCACGCGACGCGCAGATCAACACGCTGATGGAGCGCGAACAAGCGGTGTCAGTTCAGAATGAATCGATGAGGGGAAGATAATGAGGGAAACAGCGTGAGAGCAGTCGAGCAGTTTTGAGGTCAGTCACCCGGTTGCCGGTGTGACGTCTGGTCCTCAAATGCCTGCTCGCCCTTCTGGAATTTGGCTCCACGACCTGGACTCGAACCAGGGACCCAGTGATTAACAGTCACTTGCTCTACCAACTGAGCTATCGCGGAATGCGCGCTATCTTACTGATTGAAAAAGGGAAGTCAAGCAATCGGGCGAAATTTTTTGCAATAACCGACTCCCGCTTGCGTGCCTGAAACCTGCCCCGCGTGATGAAGGTCACGCGGGGCCGACTCATCGGGTCAACGTCCGATCAACGGCGATCCAGCCAGACCGTCTGGGCGTTACAGAACTCGCGGATGCCGAAGTGCGACAGTTCGCGACCGAAACCGCTCTTCTTAACGCCACCGATCGGCACGCGCGCGTCGGACGCGGTGTAGCCGTTGATGAACACGCCACCGGTTTCCAGGCGGGCGGCGATCGCGCGTGCTTTGTTGTCGTCGGCCGTCCAGACGCTGCCAGCCAGGCCGAACTCGCTGTCATTCGCCAACTCCACCGCGTGTTCGGCGTCCTGGGCGACAATCAGCGACGCGACCGGGCCGAACAGCTCTTCCTTGAACGAGGTCATGCCCGGACGCACGTCAGCCAGAACGGTCGGCGCGTAATAGTTGCCCTCGCCTTCCAGCTTCTGGCCGCCCAGCAACAGAGTGGCGCCTTCGCTGAGGGTCGCCTGGACCTGACCGTCCAGCTCATCCCGCAAATCGTAACGGGCCATCGGGCCGACGTAGTTCGCGTCGACGAGCGGGTCACCGACCTTCAACGCCTTGACCGCAGCGACGAATTTCTCAGTGAACGCGGGCAGCACGGCCTCTTCGACGATGATGCGTTTGGCGGCCACACAGATTTGCCCGCTGTTCTGGAAACGCCCGACCATGGCGGCTTTCACGGCTTCGTCCAGATTGGCATCAGCCAGCACGATGAATGGATCGGAGCCGCCCAATTCCAGCACACATTTCTTCAACGCCGCACCGGCCTGAGCAGCGATGGCGGAACCAGCGCGGACGCTGCCGGTGACGGCCACCGCCGCGATGCGAGGGTCGGCGATGGCCGTGGACACGCCCTCGTTACCGACGTTGATCACCTCGAACACGCCATCCGGCAAACCGGCCTGGGCCCAGGCGTCACGCAGCAAGTACGCACAGCCCATGACATTGGGGGCGTGCTTGAGCACATAGGTATTGCCCGCCAGGATCATCGGAATGGCGCCGCGCATCACTTGCCAGATCGGGAAGTTCCACGGCATCACGGCGAGGATCGAGCCCAGCGGCAAGTAGTCGATGTACGCCTTGTCGTTCTCGACGGGCGTTTTCTCCGGCGCCAGCATGGCCGGGCCGTTTTCGGCGTACCACTCGCAGGTGACGGCGCACTTCTCGACTTCGGCGCGGGCCTGAACAATCGGCTTGCCCATTTCCGCCGTGATCATCTGCGCCATGGTCTCGGCGTTGTGACGCAATGCCTGGGCCATCTTGCGCAATTGTTCTGCACGGGCACTGACCGGCGTTTTGCGCCAGGTCTTGAAGCCTGCAGCGGCCCGGGCCAGCGAACGCTCCAGATCATCCGCCTGCTCGAAAGGATATTCGGCGAACACCTGACCATTGGCGGGATTCAGCGAAATGGCGTGTGACGTGGATGCGTGTTTCGACATGACGTGATACCTCCTGAAAATGATGTGACCCTCACCGCCAGGCAGTCGCCCGTTGCTGAAGTCCTGAGACAACGATAGGCTTTGGCGAAAATTTCCGATAATGAATAATTATCAAGCATTCATTCTCTATTCGAGAATGATAAAGAGAACCTCCATGGACCTGACCCAACTCGAGCTGTTCAAGGCCATTGCCGAAGAAGGCAGCATCACGGCCGCGGCTCAGCGCCTGCACCGCGTTCCGTCGAACCTGACCACACGCATCAAACAACTGGAGCAGGAACTGGGCGTCGACCTGTTCATTCGTGAAAAGCTGCGCCTGCGCCTGTCCGCCACGGGCTGGACCTTCCTGGATTACACCCGACGCATTCTGGAACTGGTCGATGAGGCGAGGCAGGCAACGTCCGGTTCGGAGCCGCAAGGCGTGTTTTCCCTGGGCTCCATGGAAAGCACCGCGGCGGTGCGCATCCCTTCCCTGCTCGCCGACTTCCACCAGCGCTTCCCCAAGGTCGAGCTGGACCTCTCCACAGGCCCGTCGGGCGACATGCTCGATGGCGTGCTGTCAGGCCGATTGAGCGCGGCATTTGTCGACGGGCCGTTGCGCCACCCGGAGCTGGAAGGCATTGAATTGTTCGAGGAGGAAATGTTGCTGATCACCGCCGCCAGTCATCCCCCGGTGACGCGGGCGCAGGATGTCGGCAGCAAAACGGTCTATGCCTTTCGCCAGAACTGTTCCTATCGACGCCACTTCGAGTCCTGGTTCAGGGCCGACATGGCAACGCCCGGGAAGATCTTCGAAATGGAGTCCTATCACGGCATGCTGGCCTGTGTGACCGCGGGCGCGGGGGTGGCGATGGTGCCGCGCAGCATGCTCGAAAGCATGCCGGGCAGCCGCAACGTCAACGCCTATCCGCTGAGCGAAGAATTTCGCTACCTGAACATCTGGCTGACCTGGCGCCGCGGCGGCCGCTCGCCGGCCCTGAACGCGTTCATTGACCTGGTTCAGGCCGCGACCGTCACTGAGCCCGCGCCGCAGCCAGCCTGAAGAACCCGTCAGGCTATTGTGTAACGCAGCCAGACCGCGCCGCCTTCCTGCACCTCAGCTGAGGTCAGGGTCAGGTGGGCGGGCTGTTTCCAGGCCTCGGCTGAAACCTCGAACGACGCCGGGTGTTCGCCGCGACCGTCGATCAGCGGCAGGATCAGCACACTGACCTCATCCACCAATCCGGCATTGACGAATGAACCACTGACATGTGGCCCGCCTTCCACGATCAGGCGCTTGCAGCCCAGTTCCGAGCCCAGAATGTCGACCACCATGGCCAGATCGATGTCGTGTTTTCCGGCGAAGATGTAGGACACCTGAATGGATTGCAGGTACGACAGATAGTCATCGGACACGCCTTCGGTCAGCACTTCGATGACGTGTGAATCCAGCGCCTGATTGTTCTTCCAGCCGACTTTGCCGTGGGGGTCGATCGACACGGCGTAGGCCTTGGCATTGCGCTCGGCAAAATAATGCGTGCGTGGGATCGGCGTCTTCGCCATGCCCTTGGGATAGCCCTCGTCGTGGGCAATTTCCTGCATCGTTACCCGACCGCAGATCCAGGCATCGAACGCGAAGGTCTGCGCGAGTGTTTCGTAGAGATCCCCTGCCGACTTCTTGAACGCACGATCCCAACCGTCGGTGAGCGCGTGGCCGTCGAGGGACGACATCATGTGACAGATGACATAAGGCTGCATGGCAGGCTCCATGGAAATGGGTGGTCTAGAGCCGACCCGGAACGCCATCGGTTAGTTCAGCGCGCAGACACCGTTCGCACCCGCCGGTCGCGTTGCGAGTCAGGCGACTCGCCGCGCGGCGATGCATTTGATTTCCACGAGCAGCCCGGGGTGCGCCAGCTCCGACACACCAATGCAGGTCCACGCGCAAAGCCCTTTGGGGAAGAGGCGATTCTTCACCTCTCTGAAGACCGCCATGTGCTGCGACATGTTGACGTGGTAGGTGGTCATTTCGACGACGTCCTCAAACGAGCAATCGGCGGCCGCCAGTACGCTGCGCAGGTTCTCCCAGGCCGCCGTGAACTGTTGCTCCGGGTCTTCGATGACCTGCAAATCCGCCGTGCGACCGACTTGCCCGGCACAGAACAGCAGATCGCCGACCCTGACGGCGGGCGCATAACCGGCCCGTTCGACGATGGCTTTCATGGCGTGGGGAACAATAATCTCGCGCTCGGTCATTGCTGCTCTCTCACTGAAAAATAGCGAATCTATCAGGTCTGGCCGGGCGTTGAGGGTCAATCGTCAACGTCGTTCGTGATCAAAGCCGCGCGCCCGCAGGCCCTGTGCTCAAACGGGTTGGCCGGTCAGCTGGCGCAGCGGCGGTTTTCTGTTCAGGCGCCCGCAGCGGCACCGCCAGCCATTGCTCCATCTTCTGCGCCTGCTCGGTAAAACGCTCGAACAAGCGCCCCATCGCGGCACTGTCGAGCAGTTGAAAAGGCTGCCTGGCCCACAGAATCACCTTCTTCTGCTCCACCAGTGCGCCCGTGAGGATCGGCGGATGCTCAAGGCCCAGCAAATTGGTCTGCAGCAGGATCGCCAGGGTTTCGGGATCGGCAAACCGCTCTTCGGACACCGGAAGCAGGCAACTCATGGTCAGGAAGTCGTTGGGGCTTTCCTTGAATTCGACGCTCAGACCGCTTTCCAGGGTCATGACGTAACTGGTGGCCGCATCCAGCTCGCGGCCATCGAGCCGCAGCAGTTGAAACACCGGAAGCAGTACCTGTTTTAGCTGGCTTGCCATGGCTGAGTCCTCACATCAAAGGCGGATATTGCGAAAGCGATCGACGAACGAGTTCGCCCGCGCCCGACGCCGGGGCGGCGTGTCGGCATAGTTATGGTCGTGGGTGGTGGTGCGACGCAGCGGCACGGTGGTGGCAATCGGTTCGGGCACCGCTGCGCGCGGGCGCGGGGCGCCGGTTCTTGGGTCGATGCCCGAGTCCCGCAGACGCTGCCTGAACTGACGCTCTGTGAAGTTCTGATCGGCGCGTCGAAAGTCACCGTGACGATCATCGCCACGATAGCTGACACCCAGGTTGCTGGATGCGTGAGGCTGGATGTACAGGCGCTCGTCGCGCAGCACCTTGTCGAGCAAACGTGGCCCGCCGATCGGGTCGCGCGGACGCAGGCGGGAGAATTGTTGATCGACCTCGCGCTGAGTGGCCTTGTCGCCACGCAGCAACTCTTCGCGAATCTCCGGACGCCGCTCGGGCACAAAGCGTGCAACCGTCTCGGGATTCTCACCCAGCAAGGAGAAATCCTTGCGCCGCATTGCCCTGCCGAATTCAGGCCAGGCATCGGAAATCACCGTGCGGTTGGTTGCCCGCGAATCGCCGACTTCGACGAAGGTGTGGCCCACGTCCCGTGCAACCAGTATCGACACAGGCTGTTGCAACGACGAGGTGGCCAGCAGCGCAGCGTTGACCACGGCCATCTGATCGCAGTTGCCCGCCTGAAAACGCGCAGCCGTGCGTGCGGCATCGTAATCGAAGTGACCGTTTCGGTTCTGGTCGTACACTACCACTGTACGCTTGAAGGCCTCGGCTTCCGTGCGTTTGACATGCCGCTCCTGAT
This sequence comes from Pseudomonas sp. efr-133-TYG-103a, assembly GCF_030209235.1. Classification (NCBI taxonomy): domain Bacteria; kingdom Pseudomonadati; phylum Pseudomonadota; class Gammaproteobacteria; order Pseudomonadales; family Pseudomonadaceae; genus Pseudomonas; species Pseudomonas sp. efr-133-TYG-103a. The sequence goes on along the minus strand of NZ_JARVSK010000014.1, from coordinate 67,096 downwards.
TGCCCGAGCCGAGATTGAGAATGCGCCAGGTGTCGTCGATGGCCGCGTTGGCATGGGTCAACGCATTCATCTCGCCGACCGAAACCGTGACGGTCCGCCCATGATGATCGTGGTTATGGCGCTCCAGCACGCGCCGACTCAGGACCGGTGCCTCCGGGTCGCGGGTGTTGAAGTGATGCGTCGATCGTGTGAAACCGGGCGCGGATGTCGACAACGGCATGGCAATCACCTTCTTCAAAGGATTTGGCCATGTGTGGTCGTGAGGTGGGGAAAGGTTCCGGCTTCGTGAAGCCTGGGGTGTGAGGCGCCAGCACGGTGACGTGCTGAAGAAAACGGCCAGCCCGACGAGGTGCCGGGTGGCCGTTTCAAGGGGTTACTTGGTCAGGCACTCGTAGCAGAGTTCACCGGCCAGTTCGCGCACTTTCATGCGGTCCCATTTGTCGGCCGCCACACGATTGGCACCGGTCTTGTCCGAGCCATCGGATGCCAGGCCGCGCTCAGGCTGGCCGTTGGCAGCCACGGCATTGGCACCGACATGATCAGCGCCATCCGCCGCCACGGCATTGGCCCCCACGTGATCAGCGCCGTCAGCTGCCACGCGGTTTGCGCCGACACGATCAGCGCCATCAGCAGCAACCCGGTTTGCGCCAACACGATCAGCACCATCAGCTGCAACCCGATTTGCACCGACACGATCAGCGCCATCAGCTGCTACACGATTTGCGCCAACGCGATCAGCGCCATCAGCTGCCACGCGGTTTGCGCCAACGCGATCAGCGCCGTCGGCCGCCACGCGGTTTGCGCCGACGCGATCAGCGCCATCGGCCGCAACCCGGTTTGCGCCAACGCGATCAGCGCCGTCAGCCGCAACACGGTTTGCACCAACGCGATCAGCACCGTCAGCAGCAACGCGGTTTGCGCCAACGCGATCAGCACCGTCAGATGCAACGCGGTTTGCGCCAACGCGATCAGCGCCGTCAGCAGCAACGCGGTTTGCACCAACACGATCAGCGCCATCGGCAGCCACACGGTTTGCGCCAACGCGATCAGCGCCATCGGCAGCCACACGGTTTGCGCCAACGCGATCGGCACCGTCAGCTGCTACACGGTTTGCGCCAACGCGATCAGCACCGTCAGCCGCCACACGATTTGCACCGACACGATCAGCGCCATCGGAAGCAGTGGCATTCGCGCCAACATGGTCGGCGCCGTCAGCCGCTACACGATTGGCACCCACACGGTCCGCACCATCGGAAGCGGTGGCATTGGCGCCAACATGGTCGGCACCATCAGATGCGGTGCGATTGGGGCCTACTTTCTCCGAACCATATTCGGCGACTGTCTTGCCATCGTTCACATCGGAGGCCGCGTAAGCAGCCGATATACCCAAAGCCAATACGGAAACCGTAAGGCCCCAAATCAATTGTCTCTTCATAACCGATTGCTCCAAGGGTCAATGCCGGTTGATGTGAGCAAGATGCTCGGAAAGTTGCCGTTCTCAACTCATATGCAAACCACCGTTCAATAGAACGGCGGTTATTACAAACAGGTTCATGCTTATGACTGAGCGGAGCAACACGGCACTGTGTACCAGATGGTTAATCATCAAATGATTTCGCGCCTGCTCAGCATAGTCTCACCAAAGCATTCGCGCCCGCGCCGCAGGGCGTTTCCGCCCGATGGCAAGCCACTCAGTCTTGTTCACTTCGATACTGTTTCGCGTCACTGGTTCTAATGATCCCAGTCGCGCGCGCAACTAAGCAAGTTGTTGTTTTTGAAATTGACTGTCGCGGAAATCGGATTAATCGCGTGACGGTAACAATACGCGGACGCAACATGAACCATTAAGGTGCACAACTTTATCTGTCGCGCTACTTGACGTGCGATCAGACCGCGCAAGTAACTGATTTTAATAAAGGTGACAGGCATGAATGACAGAAAGCCGGCAGCAGCCGACTGGGCATCGCTCGGGGCCAACTGGCGCGTAATGGCATGGCAACGGGAAAGAAATCGGCACACATTGCGAGAGAAGATACCTGCCCACGCGGACATCCTGCAGCGGGCGGCGAGCGCAAAGAGACTTGCAAAGACACTTACAGAAACAGGCAGACCACCTGGTGCGGCAGCCAGCGCTGCCGGCAGTCAGGTCAATCTGCCGATGGAGGAAGGCGTCGGTCAGGCAGGCAACTGCCCTTGGCCGCTCTCGATGATTTTCGCGAAGTTCATGACATTGTCGACGTACTTCGGATCGCCTACGCCACCTGCGTCCGAAAGGTTGCCGCTGACCTTGTCCGGCCCTGAGTTATAGGCGCGCAATGCCGAGCCCCAGTCGCCGAACGCCTTCTGCTGATCGCGCATGTACAGAGCGCCGGCCATGATGTTGTCGTGGGCATTGTTGACGTCGGCATTGCCGAGCAGGTCGGGGTTTTCCTTCTTCAAGCCGGCGAAGGTGTCAGCATTGACCTGCATCAGGCCGGCATCGGTCTTGCCGTTGACGTTGGTGGTGTCCTGGCCCAACTGACCGCGCGATTCGGCCCAGATCTGTCCGGCGAGAATGCTCGGCGGGACACCCGTCGCCTTGGACGCGTCCATGATGTCGTTGCGGTAGGGTTCCAGTTGCTTGGGCAGGTGCAAATCGCCCGAGCCGCTGAGTGTGGTGTCGTTGGAGACGTTGCCGGCGGCGCTGGTGGTCGGGTTGCTCACCCCACTGCCGCCCTCGGCAGCACCGCTCGGCGTTGCCCCGCCACCACCGCCTGCACCGCCGTCGATACCGCCCGAACCGCCGCCGGTGCCACCGCCCTCATTGTTCTGCGCTGCCAGGTTCTGGGTCTGCGGCTGGTTGGGATTGTTCTGCATGAGCATCTGCAGCATTTCCATCAGCAGCGACATCAGTTGCTGCGCAATGCCCGTCTGGTTGTTGGCGCCGGACAGCGGGCTTGCCGCCGCGGTCTGGGGATCCTGGCTGTTGGGCGGAGCGAAGTTGACTTGCGACTGCGTGGGGTTGGCGAACAATAAGGTGCTGGGGTCGATGGCCTGATTGCCGCTGCCACCGCCGAGCGAGTTGTTTTGCCCGTTCTTGCCACTCAGGGACGAGAAGTCCGTAGGTTGCAAACTGGGCGTTACCGGGGGCCGAATTGCCATGCTCATGATCGTTTACCTCTTCAGGTCAGGGAAAATCAATGGGCTTTGGGGATGCCAAACTGGTCCAGGACCGGGTCGACGTTGTGGTCGAAGGCTTTTTGCGCCTTGTGCTTTTTCACCGCTTCGATGATTGCCGAAATGCCGAAGCCCAGGCTCATGGCCGCGTCGGCAATCCAGCCAACCACAGGGATAGACGCACCGATGGCCGCGCCAGCCGCCATCCCGGCCGCTTCGCCCACGACCATGCCGGCCACGCGCCCGCCGACTTTGGCCGCCACTTCGCCCAGGCCTGCCCGGCCGGCGGACTTGGCGACCGCGTCATAGCCGTGCTTGGCCGCCGAAAGGCCGGATTTGGTGCTGTCGTAAATGGTTTTCGCCGCGTCGGTCTTGTCGCCCCGGGCCAGCATGTCCGATACCGATGAGAACCCCATGACCGATTGCAGCGCGGCAGGCCCCATCTGCGAGGCGACCTGAGCGGCCATCGAGGGCGCGTGATCCTTGTCGCCGTTGGCCTGATCGAGCACTTTGCGCCCGGCCTTGGAGTCCTGCAGTTGGGCAAACGTGGACTGCACGTAATTCGCCTGCTGGCCCTGGACGAAGTCATCCGGCAGCACGCTGTCATAGGCTGCTTTTTGCGCATCGGCTGAATTCAGTGCCTGTTCGCCGTCGGCCTTCTTCTGATTGAGCAGTTGCTTGACCGCGCCACCTTCACTGAAATTGCTCACGTAGGAGTTCTGGATCCGGCCCTGCAGATCCGGACGCTGCCCGATGACCTGTTGCGCGGTCGAAACATTGGCGTCGGGGCCGAGCAGGTCCTTTTGCATCTGCAACTGCGCCGACAGACCGCCGAGCGCGCTGCTGTAGTCAGCGTTGGGCTTGTCTTTGCTGGTGGCCTTGTCCGCGGTGTTCAGATCGGTCTGCAAGGCCTGGCCGCTGTTGACCTTCTGCATCTGCTCGTTGACGGCCTTCTGCAGCGACGGCGAACTGCCCACCAGCGCGCGAGACTGCTGCGGGATCTGTTTGTCGAGGAAGGCCTGAACATCGGGATCGGCCTGCAGCTGGCCGATTTTTTCGTTGAGCGCGTCTTCGGTCTTCTCGGTTTTGCGCAGATCCTCGCCCGCGATGACGCTGCGCTGGGTCTGCTGCAACTTCACCATCACGGCGGCTTTCTGCTCACCGCTGTAGGCCGACGGGTTGTCGAACACGTCTTTGCCCAGCTTGCTGATGTCGACATCGGCGACCGAGTTCAGCGTCGCGGCGTCGTTGAGCACACTGGCGAATTCGCCGCCGTTGGTGGGCGCCTGCTTCTTGATCCAGTCACTGATGTTACTCGCGCTGAACAATTTGTCCGGGCTATTGGCCGCCAGTTTGCGCCCTTCCAGACCGCCTTGGTCGATCTGGCCGAGGAAGCCGGGTTGCGACCAGGTTTTTGCCGCCTGTTTGAGCGGGCCAGCAAGGCCCGGGTTGTCGTTCTCGATGGCCTTGAGGCCGTCGGCGCTGGTCAGGCCGTCGACCTTGGTTTTGTCTTCGGCACCGGCGGCGTGCTTGGGGTCGGCAGCCTTGGTCAGCGGCTCGTTGGCGCGCATCAGCGCGGCGCTGCGGACCATCTCCAGCGACTGAGGGTCCGCGTCCGGATGATCCTTCTGGTAATTGGCAATGTCCTTGTCGGCGCTGTCCGCGGCTTTCTGCATGTTCTTGGCGAACGCGTTGAGGTCGCCGTCGGTGATCTTGCCGTCCGCCTTGCCCCCGTGCTTGCCCGTGTCTATCGCGGTTTTCAGCGACGGATTGGCATTGATGAATTCCATGGCCTTGGCAGAATCGGGGCCTTTTTCGGCGGCCATGCGTGCCGCCGCGATGGGTCGATTGAGCTCCTTGGCAGCCTGCTCGCGCTGATCGGGCGGTAGATTGGCGACCATCGGCGCCCAGCGCTCCAGCTCCTTGGGCGAAGAGTATTTGGAGTCGTCGAGAAATTTCGCCTCCGACGCCTTGGGCGCCTCTTCCGGCGTGGCGGACGCGACCGGTGACGCTGCACCTTTTGCGCTGACATCGTTCACCGCAGCCGGTTTTTCTGCACCCGTTGCGCCTTGCGTCGGTGCGGCGCTCGCCCCGCCACTGGCCTGAGGCGTCACGCCCGGCTGCGAGGCGCCGGTCGGTTGCGACTGACCCTTGAACAGCTGGGTGAGTTGGGTCAAAAGAGACAGCAGCCGCTGCTCGGTGCTCTGGGTCGTGTTGCCGGTTTCGGGTGGGCTGCCCGGCTGCAACAGCGTGGCGCCGAACTGAATATTCGGATTGCCGCCGCCGTTCCGCGCGAGCGCCAGTTTCGGGTTATTCAGCGGAGGCTCCTGGATTGAATCGCCGCTGCCGGGTTGAGGTGCGATACCGCTGAAAGGGCTGCTTGAAATACGCATGGGAGTCGCCATCCGGGAGTGAAGGATGGCAACTGTGTGGTTCGATGCCGCGGTCGGTTCCGATAAATGTTTCGGTTTGTGTCGACCGGCCGACGCGCAATGCCGTAACCCGTGTGAGGAAAAACCGCAGCCGCGCTACCCGAATCGCCGAAACGGACAATGCGCGCGCAGCGGCAACAGGCACAGGACACGCAACCCAGAGCCTGCGCGGCGCTCCATCATTCTGGTTAATGTCCACCATGAAGGCGATTGTCTTCAGCTTTGCCGGGGCTCGCGTAACATCGCCCCATCACTTACCGGCCAACGCGCTCCGACAGGACTTACGACCATGACTCTCCACATCATCAATGCCGTCGCCCTCACCGCCGTCACCGTTTGCCTGGTCAACCGTGCATTCGCCCTGTACGACCTGGTCAATGCAGCCACCGTTTCCGAACACCTCTGAGCCACACGTCGCTCAGATGGTGTTCGGTAAACGCTCGCCTGGTCGGTCGAATGCTTCAGGCGAACGGATCCATCTGCCGCTTCAATTGTTCTCTGGCGCGAGACAGACGCGAACGCACCGTGCCGATCGGCACGCCCAGTGAGGTCGCGGTCTCCTGATAGTTGCCGTCCATTTCCAGTGACACCTCGATCACCCGCTGCATGTTCGACGGCAGACTGCCGATCGCCCTGACCACCCGCACCAACTGACGATGCCCATCGACCTGATGGCCGATGTCGCTGTGGCTGTCCGTTTCGGAATGGGTATGGTCCTCCCAGCTTTCCTGATAGGGCTGGCGATACATCTTGCGAAAATGGTTACGGATCAGATTCAACGCGATCCCGCACAGCCACGTCTGCGGCTTGCTTGCGTTCTGGAACTTGTGCTCGCTGCGCAGCGCTTCGAGGAAGGTGCTTTGCAGGATGTCATCGACGTCTTCCGGATTCATCACACGCTTCTGAATGAACGCGCGAATCATCTTCACCTGGTCACTGGTCAGTTGACGAATGCCATCGTTGTTGCGGCGGCTAGAGGGGTCGATGTCGAGTATCGCGAGGCTTGGAAACATCAGGGCTCTTCCTTGTTTGAAGTGTGCTAGCCCTATAGCGATATGCGTGCCATCCAAATTAGTACGGCAATTCATTGATTTATAACGTTTTTAAAAAACATGACTGACGGATCTGTGCAAAAACTTGCGCGACCACGCTGAATCGCCAACGGTTTTTGGCACAGCGTCCCTCCCTCGCAAACAGATGGAACCGCTTCACCGGTAGGACCCACTCAGAGCGCACGACCCCGCTCAGAATCGTCCTATGAAAATCGCCGCCCCTTCTGCCCCACCCGTGCTACAGACAGCAGCCGTTGCGCCGGCGAAGGCAGCGGCGACGCCTGTGACGTCGTTGCGCAGCAACCCGCCAAACATCGGCGGCACCACGCCGCAACAGGTTGCACGCTTTGCCTCGGCGCTGGTTCAGCAGAGCCGCAGCCTCAACCAGCGTGAACTGATTGCCAGCAGCAACGCGCTGCAATCGCGCGCAGTGAAGCTGGGCGAGCTGTATCAGCAGTTGATGGGCAGCCACGACAAGGGCCTGGACGATGCGGCGCGCAACCTGCGCAAGCAGCTGCAAAAGCAGAACGCCGCCAGCCTGGCGCAGATTCTCAGCTTCGCCGAAGGCGACGCGGCCAAAGCCCATGTGGTGTTGCAGGCCGCCAGAAAACAGGCCCAGGCCGACGGCGAAACCGGCGAGCACGTGGTCCTGACCGAGCAACTGAAACTGTTGCGGCGCAAGTACGGCAAACGTGCACGCGCGGGCATGAACAGCGCCAAGGCGTTCTCGCGGCCGAACATCGACAACAAGCGACGCGGCACCCTGCGCAATCTGTACAGCGTGGCGGTCAGCGGCCAGCCCAATATCACAGGCCTGATCGATGCCCTGATCAATGAGCGGGAAGAGGCCGGCGAGTTCGAACTGAACCTGCGCGACATGCGCAGCGCCATCGCCGACGACCTGTCCTCGCTCACGCCGTCGACATCGCCGCAGCAACTGCGCACCTTGATGCACGGGCTCAACACCGCTCGTCACGTCGCCACGCTGCTGCAAGGTTGCGAGCACCTGCTGGGGCGCATGCGCAACAAGAATCCCGGCCTGCAGGTCGACCCGGCGGCCTTCCTCAAACACCTGCTGGCGCTGTCCGGCAAGGGCATGAGCCTCAACGAAACCCTGCAACTCACGCAACACATCGGCGGCAAGCAACTCAAGCATCAGCTGGCGTTCCTCAACGGCCTGCGACCGATGCTGCAGCAGTTGCCGATTCTCCTCTGGCGCGACATGAAAAGCCGCCAGAACGCCTTGGGCAACCTGCTCATCCTCATGGCCGAACTGACTCGGCAGGAACAGAACCAGCTCCAGGGGGGCCTCGCCTGATGGATCGTGTCATCAACCTGCTCAACCAGATCGCCCTGGCGGCCATGCGCCGCTCGGAAATCGTCGGCGCCTTCGTGGTGATCGCCATCGTCTTCATGATGATCACGCCGCTGCCCACCGGGCTCGTCGACGTGCTGATCGCCATCAACATCTGTATTTCCTGCCTGCTGATCATGCTGGCGATGCACTTGCCCAGACCGCTGGCGTTCTCGACGTTTCCGGCGGTCCTGCTGCTGACCACCATGTTTCGGCTGGCGCTGTCGATCTCCACCACGCGCCTGATTCTGCTCAACCAGGACGCCGGGCACATCGTCGAGGCGTTCGGCCAGTTCGTGGTGGGCGGCAATCTTGCGGTGGGGATGGTGATCTTCCTGATCCTCACGGTGGTCAATTTTCTGGTCATCACCAAGGGCTCCGAACGGGTCGCCGAAGTGGGTGCGCGTTTCACCCTGGACGCCATGCCGGGCAAGCAGATGTCCATCGACAGCGACTTGCGCGCCAACCTGATCAGCGTTCATGAAGCGCGCAAGCGGCGCGCCGAACTGGGCAAGGAAAGCCAACTGTTCGGCGCCATGGACGGGGCGATGAAGTTCGTCAACGGCGACGCCATCGCCAGCCTGATCATCGTGGCGATCAACATGATCGGCGGCATCGCGATCGGTGTGGTCCAGCACAACATGAGCGCCGGCGACGCGTTGCAGGTGTACACGGTACTGACCATCGGCGACGGCCTGATCGCGCAGATTCCCGCGCTGCTGATTTCGGTCACCTGCGGCATGATCATCACCCGCGTGCCGGATGAGGACCGCGCCGAGGCCAATATCGGCCGGCAGATCGCCGAACAGATCACCAGCCAGCCCAAGGCGTGGATCATCGCGGCGGTGGCGATGCTTGGTTTCGCAGCACTGCCGGGCATGCCGACGGCCGTGTTCATCGTGATCGCGATCATTTGCGGCAGCGGCGGTCTGCTCCAGCTTCAGCGGGCGAAACCCAAGGCCGAGCAGGCTCAGGCAATCGCCGTCGCGCCGGAGATGAACGGCCGTGAAGACTTGCGCACGTTCTCCCCCAGCCGCCAGTTCGTGTTGCAGTTTCACCCCAGCCAGAACCCGGCGCAGGTCGAAGCACTGGTCAGCGAAATTCGCCAGCGACGCAACCGCCTGGTGGTGCAATACGGCCTCACCCTGCCGTCGTTCATCATCGAGCAGGCCGAACACCTGCCGCCCGATGAATTCCGCTTCTCGGTCTACGAAGTGCCGCTGCTCAAGGCGACCTTCACCCAGAGCCATGTCGCCGTGGACGCGCGCATGCTCGACGATTCGCCGCAGGACGCGGTGTACGGCACCACTGAACGTCAGGAGGGCCAATGGCTGTGGATGCCCGCCGATGATCCTCAACTGCAGCAGGGGCAGATCGAGCGTGTCGACGCGATGACCCTGATCATCGAACGCATGGAGCGCGCGTTGCAGGCATGCGGCCCGCAATTCATCGGCCTGCAGGAGACCAAAGCCATCCTCGGCTGGCTGGAGACCGAACAACCCGAGCTTGCCCAAGAGATGCAGCGCGTGCTGCCGCTGGCGCGGTTTGCCGCGGTGTTGCAGCGCCTGGCCTCCGAATGCGTGCCGCTGCGGGCCATCCGCGTGATCGCCGAAACCCTGATCGAGCACGGTCAGCACGAGCGTGAGGTCACCGTGCTCGCCGACTACGTGCGCATCGCCTTGAAGTCGCAGATCTATCACCAGTACTGCGGCGCCGAGGGCTTGCTGGTCTGGGTACTGACCCCGGAAAGCGAAGGCATTCTGCGTGACGGACTGCGCCAGACCCAGACCGAAACGTTCTTCGCGCTGGACAACGAGACCAGTCAGTTGCTGGTGCAACAGCTGCACATCGCGTTTCCGGTGCGCACACCGGAACAGGCGGTGCTGCTGGTCGCGCAGGACCTGCGCAGCCCGTTGCGCACGTTGCTGCAGGAAGAGTTCTACCACGTGCCGGTGCTGTCTTTTGCCGAAATCAGCAACGCGGCGCAGGTCAAGGTGCTGGGCCGTTTCGACCTGGAAGAAGACCTCGAAGCGCTGGACAGCGAGTACGCCGCTTGAGCCCCTGGAGAGCGACACATGTATGAATTAAGGGTTTTGACCGGCCTGCATCAGGGCGCGGCGCTGCCTTTGGTGGGCGAACAGTGGGCGATCGGTTCGCACGCCGAACAGGATCTGGCCCTGCACGACCCAGGCGTCGAGCAACTGCATTGCCACCTGCAGCGCCAAGGGGATAACTGGGTGCTGAACGCCGCCGACGGCAGCATCTGCGACGAGGAAGGTCATCGTCACGCGACGACCGCACTCACGCCCAACACGGCGTTCGTGCTCGGCTCGGTGTGGCTGTGCGTGTCCCCGGCCGAAGACGCCTGGCCGTCAGTACCGGCCGTCATCGCCACAGCCAACGCCGAGCCCGAAGCTCGCGCCGAAGCGCCGCACACTGCCCCGCCGCTGGAGAAAGTCGAGTCCCGCTCGCGGTTGCTCAATCGCACCACGGGTATCGTGATCGGCGTGTTACTGGGCATCGCGGGCAGCGCCTGGAGCCTGACCCGCAGCGCAGCGCCAGTGACCGAGCAAGTGGCAACCGGTGCACCGGCTCACAACGTCGCGGCCACTCCCAGCAAGCGCCGGAGCACGGCTGAACCGGCGCACAAACGCATCCAGCTGAGCACTGTCGACGAGGTCAGGCGCCAGCTCAACACCATGCTCAGCGAGCGATTGCTCAGCGACGTCAACGTGCAGCAGACCCCGGAAGGCCTGGCACTGAGCGGCAACCTCAAGGCCGAATCGCAGCTGGTCTATCAACGCATGCTGCAGCGGTTCAAGGATCGCTACGAATCGCCCGTCGCGCTGATCGATAACGTCACGGCGACCAGCAACGGCCTGCCCTTCACCATTGTGCAAATCATGTCGGGCCCCCATGCGCACCTGGTGACTGCCGACGGCCACCGCTTGTACGTGGGCGATGAACTGGCCGGATTGCGCCTGACCCGCATCGACGACAACCGAATTCAATTCGACGGCGAACGCCATTACGAGGTGAACTGGTGAACGCCGCCCTCGCCCAATGGAAAACCCTGCACAGTCACCGGCTGAGCCAGTTTTCGGCGGTGCGGGTCAGCGGCCGGGTCAGCGCCGTGAGCGGGATCCTGCTCGAGTGCCAGATCCCGGCGGCCAAGGTCGGCGACCTGTGTGAAGTCAGCAAATCCGACGGCAGCGCGATGCTGGCTGAAATCGTCGGTTTCACCCGCGACTGCACCCTGCTCAGCGCCTTGGGCACGCCGGACGGCATTCAGGTCGGTGCACCTATCCGGCCGCTGGGCATGGCCCATCGCATCGGCGTTGACAACAGCTTGCTGGGCAGCGTGCTCGACGGCTTCGGCCGGCCGTTGCTGGGCGATTCCCAGGGCGCCTTCGCTGGCCCCGGCGATCGTCGCGTCACCCTGCCGGTGATCGCCGATGCATTGCCTCCGACCCAGCGCCCGCGCATCACCCGCGCGCTGCCCACCGGCTTGCGCGCGATCGACAGCGCGATCCTGCTCGGCGAGGGCCAGCGCGTCGGTCTGTTCGCCGGAGCCGGTTGCGGCAAGACCACACTGATGGCCGAACTGGCGCGCAACATGGATTGCGATGTGATCGTCTTCGGCCTGATCGGGGAACGGGGACGTGAACTGCGCGAGTTTCTCGATCACGAGCTGGACGCGACCCTGCGCGCACGCTCGGTGCTGGTCTGCGCCACCTCGGACCGCTCCAGCATGGAGCGCGCCCGCGCCGCGTTCACGGCCACAGCCATTGCCGAGGCCTATCGCGAACGTGGCATGAAAGTGCTGTTGCTGCTCGATTCACTGACCCGGTTTGCCCGCGCCCAGCGTGAAATCGGTATCGCCGCTGGCGAGCCACTGGGTCGCGGCGGCCTGCCGCCTTCGGTGTACACGCTGCTGCCGCGTCTGGTCGAACGCGCGGGCATGAGCGAAACCGGTTCGATCACCGCGCTGTACACCGTGCTCATTGAACAGGACTCGATGAACGATCCGGTCGCCGACGAGGTGCGTTCGCTGCTCGACGGTCACATTGTGCTGTCGCGCAAACTGGCCGAACGCGGGCATTACCCGGCAATCGACGTGCAAGCGAGCATCAGCCGGATTCTCAGCAACGTCACCGGGCGCGAGCATCAGCAGGCCAACAACCGTCTGCGCCGCCTGATGGCCGCTTATCGACAGGTCGAAATGCTGCTGCGTCTGGGTGAATACCAGCCCGGCGGCGATCCGGTCACCGATTGTGCCGTGCAGCTGAACGAGCCGATCAACGCCTTTCTGCGTCAGGACCTGCGCGAGCCGGTGCCGTTGCAGGAAACCCTGGACGCCCTGATGCACCTCACCGCGCAACTGCCGGAGTGACACCATGGAAGAAGAACTGGAAGCCGACCCGCAGCGACTGGCGATGGAGCACGTCATCGGCATCCTTACGCCCTTGCGTCAGCACCGTCAGGCCAGCGCCGAGCGCGCACAACGCACCGCGCAGAAAGCGCTGGAAGACATGCACGAGCACTTGCAGCAGACGCGCAACGCCTACGCCCAGGAGCGTGACAATCAGCGCGAACGGCGCCAGGTGCTGAGCGACGCCCACCTGAACAAAGCCATGGCCCTGAATGACCTCGACCGCTGGCACGAACAGGAAAACCGCATGCTCGATCGTCTGGCCTATATCCGCCAGGACGTGCAGCAGCAACGTCTGGGCATCGACGAACAGCAGCAACGCCTGGCTCAGGCCAGGGATGCCGCCAAGGCGTCGCAGCGCGCCGTGGAAAAACTGGCCTGTCTGGCTGAAGCCATCAACGAACAAGGTTGAGTCGCGATGAATACGCCGATCAAACACCCGCCCCGCCCCCAGCCTCAGGTGCAGTCGCGCCCCGCGCAGCCGCAGCCCTTGCCGTCCGGGTCGCCTGCGCAGTCTGACAACCGCGGACTGCCTGGCGCAGGGCGACGCAGCGATGCCGAACGCCTGCGCGCGCTGTGCAACGCACCTGCGGCGGATGAACCGCTGAGTGCCGACGGTCTGTTCTTCTCTCAATTGCTGGTGACGCCGGTCAGCGAAGAACCTCAGCAATCCGGCTATTCCGGCAGCGGGTTCAGCATGCTCGCCCCCAGCGACGGCGTGCCGACGCAACTGATCGATGAACTGGCCGAGCGCTTGCCGGCGCAACCCGATGGCCCGTTCAGTGTGACGCTGCTGATGCCCACTCTGGGCAAGGTCCAGGTCAACGCCAGCAAGCGTGACAACCAGTGGACGGTCGAGCTGGGCTTCGCCCGACGCAGCGCGCTCAAGCGCGTGCAACCGCATCAACGGGCTTGCGAAGACGCGTTGGCGCGGGCGCTCGGGCATGACGTCGAGCTGTCGTTCCATGAGGAGCTGCAGGCATGACTGCGCTGCGTTTGCGAAAAGTCGACGACCTCGTCGCCCGGGTGTCGCGGCAACTCGGCGCCGGCGCCAGCCTGATGTTCAGCGCCAGAGGCCTGCAAGGCCAACTTACGTTGACGGCCCTGCCGCCCCACGCCAGCGCCCATCGAACCTTGACCGGCTTCGACAGCGCCGTTGGCCGGCTGCACCTGAGCGACGCCGAGGCCATGCTCAGCCTGATGGGCGAACTGCCCGTGACCCTGAGTGGCGAACATCAGGCCTGGTATTGGGATTTGCTCAATCAGCGGCTGAGTCCGGCCCTCGCGGAACTGTTTTGCCCCTTGCAACCACTCAGCGATAACACTGTGCTGCCTGTGGGCGACGCGCCGGAGAAAACGGTCACGTGCCGGCTGCAACTGACGCTGGGCGAGCAGACCCTCGATGGCCTGCTCTGCGCCGACGCCGCTGTGATCCAGCGTCTGCTCGACGGTCAAGGCTGGCACCGGCATCGCCAGGCGCTTGCCGATGACTGGCCGATCGTTCAGCCACTGGAACTGGGTCAGTTGTCACTGACCCTGGAACAGTTGGCCTCGCTGCAACCGGGCGACGTGCTGTTGCCGCTTCACAGCCATTTCGACAGCGAGGGCCATGGCCAGCTGAAATTGGCCGGTCGGCAATGGGCAGTACAGACAGACAGTCACGAACATCAGCTGTACGTACGGCTCAGCCACGAGGAAACCCTGGGACATGGCCAATGAAGCGTTGTATGAGGACGACATCGACAGCCTGACGGATGACGACCATGAGGCCGTGCCGGAAAGCTACGAGGACGCCTACGGCGGGGACCAAACGCACGATGAGATGAACGCCGCACCCGCCGAATCTGAATGGCAGGAAGCACCGCAGGACGCTTACGACACCCAGGCGGCCGGGGCAACCGAGCTCCATGCTCAGCCGCTCGATCCGCTGGACCAGTTGCCGATGGCGCTGACCCTGCGCTGCGGCAGCGTGAACCTGACCCTGGGTGACCTGCGGCGCATGGCCGCCGGGACGACACTGCCGGTCAACGGCATCACCCCGGGATTTGCCACCTTGTGCCATGGCGAGCGGGTCGTCGCCGAAGGCGAACTGGTCGACATCGACGGGCGCCTGGGTCTGCAAATCACCCGGATGGCGTCGGCTGTATGATCATGGACGGGATGAACCCGGTCATGCTGGCGCTGTTTCTGGGCGCCTTGTCATTGATTCCGTTTCTGCTGATCGTCTGCACGGCATTTCTGAAAATCGCCATGACGCTGCTCATCACGCGCAACGCCATCGGCGTGCAGCAAGTGCCGCCGAACATGGCCATGTACGGCATTGCGCTGGCCGCCACTATGTTTGTCATGGCGCCGGTCGCTCACGAAATTCAGCAGCGGGTACACGAGCACCCGATCGAACTGGGCAGCACCGAGAAACTGCAGGCCAGCGCCAGCACGGTCATCGAGCCGTTGCAGCGCTTCATGACCCGCAACACCGACCCCGACGTGATCGCTCATCTGCTCGACAACACTCAGCGCATGTGGCCCAAGGACATGGCCGATCAGGCCAGCAAGAGCGATCTGCTGCTGGCCGTGCCAGCATTCGTGCTGTCGGAGTTGCAGGCGGGCTTTCAGATCGGCTTTCTGATCTACATCCCCTTCATCGTCATCGACCTGATCGTTTCCAACCTGCTGCTCGCGCTGGGCATGCAGATGGTCTCGCCCATGACCATTTCGCTGCCGCTCAAGCTGCTGCTGTTCGTGCTGGTGCAAGGCTGGACACGCCTGCTCGACAGCCTGTTCTATTCCTACATGTGAGGCAGCCATGGAAGCGTTGGCATTGTTCAAGCAGGGCATGTTCCTGGTGGTGATTCTCACCGCGCCGCCTCTGGGGGTCGCGGTGTTGGTGGGCGTGATCACCTCATTGCTGCAGGCGCTGATGCAGATCCAGGACCAGACCCTGCCCTTCGGCATCAAACTGGCGGCTGTGGGCCTGACCCTGGCGATGACCGGCCGCTGGATTGGCGTGGAGCTGATCCAGTTCATCAACATGGCCTTCGACCTGATTGCCCGTTCCGGGGGCGCGCACTAGATGCCGTTCGACGCGCAGGGGCTGTTCGAACTGATGCTGGGTATGGGCCTGGCCGCTGCGCGGCTTTTGCCGTGCATGATTCTGGTACCGGCCTTCTGCTTCAAATACCTGAAAGGCCCGCTGCGGTATGCCGTGGTGCTGGTGGTGTCGATGGTGCCGGCGCCGACCATCAGCCGCGCGCTGTCTTCGCTCAATGACGACTGGTTTTCCATCGGCGCGCTGTTGCTCAAGGAAGCGGTGCTGGGCACCCTCCTCGGCCTGCTGCTGTATGCGCCGTTCTGGATGTTCGCCTCGGTCGGCGCCTTGCTCGACAGCCAGCGCGGCGCGTTGAGCGGCGGGCAGATCAACCCGGCCCTCGGGCCTGATGCGACCCCCATGGGCGAGCTGTTCCAGGAAACCCTGATCATGCTGGTGATTCTCACGGGCGGGCTGTCGCTGATCACCCAGGTGATCTGGGACAGCTATCAGGTCTGGCCGCCCACCGCCTGGTTGCCGGGCATGACCGTTGATGGCCTGAATCTGTTCCTCGAACAACTGAACCAGACCTTGCAGCACATGATGCTGTATGCCGCGCCCTTCATCGGGCTGTTGCTGCTGATCGAGGCGGCGCTGGCGATCATCGGCCTGTACGCCCAGCAGTTGAACGTCTCGATTCTGGCGATGCCGGCCAAGAGCATGGCCGGCATCGCATTCCTGCTCATTTACCTGCCGACGCTGCTGGAACTGGGCAATGGGCAGATTCTGCAACTGGCGGACCTCAAACACCTGTTGAGCGAACTGGTGCATCTGCCGTGAGCGAAAAAACAGAAAAAGCGACGCCCAAACAGCTGCGTGATGCGCGGGAAAAAGGCCAGGTCGGGCAAAGTCAGGATCTGGCCAAGCTGCTGGTGCTGCTGGTGGTCAGCGAGATCACGCTGAGCCTGGCCGATGAAAGTGTCGCGCGGCTGCATCACTTGATGTCGCTGTCGTTCCAGGGCATCGGCAAGCCGTTCATGCACAGCGTCGAGCAAGTCGCCAGCGAAGGCATGAGCGTGTTGATCGGCTTCATCCTGAGCAGCGTGGGCATGGCGATGCTGATGCGCATGGTCGGAAGCTGGATTCAGATCGGCTTTCTGTTCGCGCCGAAAGCCCTGAAAATCGACATCAACAAGCTCAACCCTTTCGCCCATGCCAAGCAGATGTTCTCGGCGCAGAGCCTGACCACGTTGCTGCTGAGTGTGCTCAAAGCCGTGGCGATCGCCGCGACCCTGTATTCGGTGGTGAAACCGTCACTCGGCGCGCTGATTCTGCTGGCCAATACCGACCTGACCACCTACTGGCATGCGTTGCTGGAAGTCTTCCGACACATCCTGCGCGCGACGCTGGGGCTGCTGGCGGTGATCGGGGCCGTCGACTTCGCGCTGCAGAAATACTTCCACGCGAAGAAACTGCGCATGAGCCACGAGGACATCAAGAAGGAATACAAGCAGTCCGAGGGCGACCCGCACATCAAAGGCCATCGTCGCCAGCTCGCCCATGAACTGCTCAATCAGGAGCCGACCGCCCCGGCCAAACCGGTGGAGGACGCCGACATGCTGGTGGTCAACCCGACTCACTATGCCGTGGCGTTGTATTACCGGCCGGGGCAGACGCCGCTGCCGTTGATTCACTGCAAGGGCGAGGACGACGACGCCCTGGCGTTGATCGCCCGAGCCAGGAAAGCCGGGATCCCGGTGGTGCAGAGCATCTGGCTGGCGCGCACGCTGTACAAGGTCAAAGCCGGCAAATACATCCCCCGCCCTACACTCCTCGCGGTGGCGCACATCTACCAGGTCGTGCGCCAGCTGGAGGAAGTCACCGATGAAGTGATCCGGATCGAAGACGCGTAAAGCGTGAGGCGTTCGGCCCCCGTCTGTAGCATGACCTGCCCTTCGTGGGACCTCATTCGACGTGCTCGCGTTGAAGCGCGCATTCGCAGGTGCGCAGGTGCATGTCGAGCATTGTTCGGAGGTGGGTCATCGATTCGGTTGTCGGTTGTGCGGACGTGTTCGCGGGCAAGCGCGCTCCTACAGGACGGGGTGGCAGGGCTTTGCGCGGCGTGTCATTGAGCGAGATGTGTGTGCTGCGGACGTGTTCGTGGGCGAGCGCGCTCCTACGGGAACCTGGTCGCAGGGCTTGCGCGGCGTGGGTCATTGAGTGGGTGTGCGGTGCAGGTGATCAGTCGAGGGCGGAAGGTCGTGGGCGCCAGTTGGCTGACGCCCACGGGGGTTGCGCATTGTTTGATGTCGGCAGTTCAGGGGTTGATGTCACTCAGGTGGTCCAGGCCCGCCAGCATCAATTCATGACGTCGAATGCTGTCCAGGCTGACCGGAGATTCAGCGGTGTGCGGGACGGCATGCCAGACCACGAAGTCGCGCTGCACGTCCAGAAACAGAAAATAGTCGTTGAACCGCTCAGCCTGCGAAAAACGCCGCTCCAGCGCATCGCGCAGTTGTTCGGGGCGCAGTGCCCGGCCCTCGATGTGCAGGGCGATGCCCCAGTCGCGATGTTCGCGCCGGCTGACGAAGGCCACCCCGCTCGCCACCGGCCAGATCGCCGCGCGTTCGGCGGCAACATGCGCGTAGAACGCCGCTTTTTCCGATACCCGAATCATGCTCAGTCCTTCAGTGGCACAACAGTGAAATCCAGTTCGTGATCACGCTCGTCGATGCCCTGGCGCATGTCCGGCGGCCACCAGATGACCAGTTCGCGGTCGTTGGAATCGGGCCGCTTGCACGCGTAACCCGAGCATCCCCGGCTTGCGCAGCCGGCCAGCGTGGCGAATGCCAGAAACAGGATCAGAAAACCACGCAGGTTCATCGTGTAGCCCCCTTGAGCAGCGAAGGTCGGTTCTGTCTGGCTTTGCTGGACACCTGCGGCTGGCGAACGGCGATGTAGATCTCGCTTTCGGCGCCGGGCTGCACCCAGGCATGTGGCCAGGCGCTGACGCCCATGACCCAGCGTCCGCCGCAATGACTCTCATCGATGCGCAGCGGCTTGCCGGTGGTGTTACGGGCGACGACCACTGCCACGCCCCAGTCCTTCTTCGAAAACCACTGCGAGCGCTGACGATCCATCACCAGCCCCTCGCCCGGGTCGCACAGGCTGTCGGCCTCGAACGGCAGCGTCTCACCGCTGCTGAAGCCCACCGGTGCCACGCCGTCGAGCAACTGCGTGAAAGCGTTCTGGACGTCGCCCCGGGTCGGCTCCTCGCCGCCGTCGCGACGCTCATCGATGCGCTTGAGCTGATCGTCGACGTCGTGAGGATTGCCCTTCTCGACGTAACGCGCCGGATTGACCTGATCGCCGATCAGGCGCGGGGTCAGGATGAACAACCGCTCGCGCTTGTTCAGCTCACGGTTGCGCGACTGGAACAGCAGCTTGCCGATCACCGGAATGTCGCCGAGCAACGGAATCTTGTTGACCTTGTCAGTGGTCTCCAGGCTGTGCAGACCGCCGATCACCAGCGATCCATGCTCGGCGATGACCGCCTGCGTGCTGACGTTGCCTTTGCGCACGGCCGGCTGATCTTCGTTGATCTGCGAGGTGTCGATCTGGCCGTCCTCGATGTCGACAATCAGCTGAACCTGGGATTTGCCGTCCTTGTCCAGCGACCGCGGAATCACCTGCAAGCTGGTGCCGGCGGTGATCGGCTGGATATTCGCCACCCGTTCGGCCGTGGCGGTGAGGTATTCGGTGCGGCTGAAATCGATGACCGCTGGCTGGTTTTCCAGGGTGAGGATCGACGGGTTACCGATGACGGACGCTGCGCCATTGCCTTCCAGCGCGTGCAGATCGGCGGAAAATTTCCCGGCGTCCTGAATGAACAGCGTCGAACTGGTGCCCTGCTCGAACAGATTGGCGCCGCCGCCGACGCTGCCGGCATTGAAGTTCCAGCGGCTGGACAGCTGCGCCAGCTCGTTGCGATCGATGTCGAGAATCACCGCATCGATCTCGATCAGATTGCGCGGTGTGTCGAGTTGCTTGACCAGTTTCTGGTACATCGCCTTGCGTTTGGGCAGGTCGTAGATCAGCACGGCGTTGTTGCGAACGTCGGCACTGACGCGGATCTTCGCGCGGCTCGATGAGCTCGAACTGCCGCCCTTGCTTTTGCCGGACAGCCCCAGCACACGGTCGACGTTCTGCTGCAACTGGCCAGTGTCCAGCACGCTGTCGTCGGGACCGCCGTAATTCATCCCGCCGATTCCGGCGCCGGCCATGCCGGTGCTGCTGCCCAGGCCACTGGCGGTTCCACCGCCGCCCTGCAACAGGTTGACGCCGTTGATCGACGCGCCTCGGGAGCGACTCTCAAGCAGCTCCTGGAGAATGCTGGCGACCCCGGAAACGGTCAGTTCCTGATCGCGATAGCGGATCGTGCGGTCGGCGGCGTTGGCGTATTTGAGCTGAAACACCAGCACGTCCTGCTTGTCCGCCTTTTCCGGCGCGTCGACTTTCTTGCTGTAGCTGCGCACGAAGTCGACGTATTTCGCCGGTCCGCGGACCAGCACCACGCCTTCGTCGGGCAAGGCGCCCCAGCCGAATCGCTTGTCCAGCAGACCGACATCGGTCAGCGCCTGTTGCAGGTCGTCCACCGCGTCGGGCGACACCTCAAGCCGCGCCGAGGTCTGTTCACTGGTCGGGCTGATGTACAGGGTGTCGTTGTAGACGAACCACTGAAAGTGATGCTCCTGACCCAGCCGGTCGAGAAATTCCTGCGGATTCTGGGCGCGGATGCGGCCGTCCAGCGTGCCTTGAACCGGGGCCATGTCCAGGCCGATGCCGAATTCCTTGGCGAAGTCGCCCAGTGCCGTCGCCAGATCGGTCTGACGGGCATCGTAGGCATAAGCGGTATGTTTCCAGGCGTCAGGAACCGCCGCCAGCGTCGGCGTCACGATGCCGATCATCAGCAAAGGCAACCACATAAAAGCCTTGCGCATTTCACACTCCCGGTTGCCAGTGATTGAGGGTGGTGCGAGGCGACGCGAACGTCCCGTTTCGCACACTGGTTTGCATCAGACTGAGGATCGCGCCGCGCTGATTGGCCAGGCTTTCCAGGCGATTGAGCAGCTGCGCAGGGTCATTCAGGCCGGGCAGCCAGCTGACCAGCACCACGCAGCGGGTGTCGGGATCGATCGCCAACGCACCCTCGCAGGCGCAGGCCACGCTCGCGCCGCCTTGTTGCAGCACCGCTTCGAGGCGTTGTGGATCGCTGCCGTCGTAGGGGTCCAGGACGTCCAGGCTCAGGCGCACTCCGTCGCCGACGATCGCCAGCCGTGCGTTCGCCTCATCGATCCAGCAGTCCAGTGGCGTGAGCGGTCGCAGCTCACACCACTGAGCGAGAATCGCCGTGAATTCACTGAATTCCATCGATGATCGCTTTGGTGATGCTGTGGTTGGCGCGCAGGCTTTCGTTGTTGACGATGTTGGCGACGCTGGCCTGCTGCGAGGCATCGTTGAAAGCCATCAGGTCTTCGATCGAAGGGTTTTCCGCCGCGCCTTCGATGGCGTCGTCCATGTCGGTGCGGGCACGGCCGTAGGCGTTATCGACGTGGCTCTGCATGGATTTGAAACTGATCATGAGCGCTGCTCCAACTGAGGAATTCAACCCCTGAGTGGGAGCAGCGGCCGCTCCGGTTCCATCAACCGTCACGACAAATTCAGCAAAGCGTCATTCACTCGCCGAAAGGCCCAGCAAGCCGCGACGCAGACTCGCCCAGTCGACATCGAACGCGCCGTTGGCGTCACTGAGGCGCAGGGAAAGTGGCGCCAGCGAGGTATCGGTCTTGAGCTGCCAGTGCCCGGCAAAACGGCTCTGCGCCAGCCACTCCACCAAGGCGGTCTGCATGTCGGGATGACAGCTGAGCGTTGCCTGCGCTTCGCTGGACTGACTGCTCGCCAGATTGCGCACCAGCGCCCGGGTGCGCTCCGCCAGCGTGGCCTGATCGAGCAGTTGCGCCAGGGTGTCGTTGAGCAAGGTCTCGACCGCCTCCATGGCCTCATGCTCGAGGCTCTTGCGTTGCTGCTCGAGGGAATCGAGCCTCTGGTTGGCCTGCTCCCAGAACAGTGCCAGCGCCTGGTCCTGTTCCTGCTGCGCCTGGTGCCGCGCCTGCTCGAGCAGTTCACTGGCCTGTTGTCTGGCATGACGCAACACTTCGCTCGCCAGCTGCATGTCGGCCAGGTCTTCGCGGCGCAGGATGGTTTGTGCCAGAACGGCTGAGGCAGACAGGTCGAGACGGCGTTTGGCGAGCATTGAGAGGTCCTGCGCAAAGGAGGGAGAACGCGAGAGAGTCAGGGCGTGGCGATGCGCCAGAGAACCGATTGCCAGAGCGTTTGTAGTTTGTTCGACGGCATCTCGACGAACTGCGCCTCCAGCGCGCCGGGTGTCCACTGCAGGCGCAATCGCGACCAGCAGGACTCCCCGGCCCACGAGGCAAGCAGCCGTCGGCCATCGGCCGCTTCGGGATGCAGCCAGGCGCCGGGGCGCAAGGCTTTGGCGACTGCGCGACACCAGGGCTCGTGGGCGAGCACGGCAGCGTCGAGCACAGGCGCGGCTGCACCGCCAAGGCAGATCCGCTCCGCCAGCGCCAACGCCTGACCCTGTTGGGCTGTGTCCAGAGCCAGCCATTGCATGAGTTGCGGCACCGGCTCGGGCGGCTGACTCGGGGCGATGCCGACGTGCTCGAAAAACAGCGCGTGATGACGGCCCAGCAGTGTGTCGCAATCGTGCAAGGTCAGGCCGTGCCGTTCCGCCAGCCGGGATCTCCAGTCCGGGTGCGCCCATTCCCAGGGTGCGCACCACCACTGAATCCAGCGTTCCTGCGCACCTTGCATCAGGCCTGCACCGGCAACCGCGACGAATCGGCGCGACGCAGGCGGAGCATCTGCAGCACCGCGGCGCGCCAATCGCTGCGCACGCCCAGCAGGATGAGCAGCACCAGCAAAAGACCACCCACCGGCGCCACCCAGACCATCATTTTCCAGAAATCAAGACGCTCGCTGTCTACCAGGAACGGGCCGAAATTGACCAGCCGCTCGGTGTCCTGAAACTCGGCGGCAGGCACGAAGACGATGGCGAACTTCTTGGAGTCCAGCGGCTCGCCGGACATGCCGGGAATGCTGCTGGCGACCATTTGCTGAATGCGTCCGCGCACGCTGTCCGGGTCCAGCGCCGAGGTGTGTTTGATAAACACCGCCGCCGACGCCGGCTGCACCGGTTCACCCGGCGCGATGCGCTCTGGCAGGACCACATGAACGCGGGCGACGATGACGCCGTCGATTTGGGACAGCGTTGCCTCCAGTTCCTGAGACAACGCATAAATGTAGCGGGCACGCTCTTCCAGGGGCGTTGAAATCACCCCTTCTTTCTTGAATATCTCGCCCAGGCTGGTCCGTGAACGCCTCGGCAGACCGGCTGCGTCCAGCACCCGCACGGCGCGGTTGATGTCCGCGGTGTTGACGCTGATGACCACACCGGTTTTTTCCACGCGCTTGTGCGCATCGATGTGCTGATCGGCCAGGCTGGCAATCACGTCGTTGGAGTCCTGCTCGGACAGACCGCTGAACAGATCGGTCTCATCGCTGCAACCGCTCAGCGACAGCATCAGGCACAGCAGACCCGCAGTCAGAAATTTCACGGCGCGCCTCTACTGCAGGTTGGTCAGCTTGTCGAGCGCCTGAGCGCTCTTGTTGACGACCTTGGTCGTCACCGCTGTCTGCAGCGAATACTGCGACAGGGTTCGGCTCATCTGCGTGATATCCATCGGGTTATCGCCGCTTGCCGCTTTCTTCATGTTGCGCACCGCCTGCTGCGAGAGTTTGTCGGTGGAACCCAGCCGCTCGGACAACGCACTGGCGATCTGCTCGGACAGGTGGCTCGGCTGCGCGGCCAGATCAGGGCGCATCGCCGAATTGAACAGGTCGACATCCGCCTGCGAAGGCCCGCTGACCAGTCCCTGATCCAGATGCTGCTCAAGATCGAGGGATGACGATTTGAGTTGATTGAGATGGGAAATGGTCACGGGCTGATCTCCGGCAGACGGGGTCGATACACAGGGCGTATTCAGGACAACTGATTGTTACCGGCGCCCAGCAGGGCCGAAACGAGTGCGGTCGCGGTCTGTGCCAGACTGCTCTGCAGATCGTGTTGGGCGAAAGCCGGATTGTGGCCGCCCGCACCGCCCAGACCGCCATTGCCGTTCTGGTTGGCTTGCAGACCGTCCTTGATCAGCCCGCTGAGCAACTGGCCCAGGTCCTGACTGATGCTGTTTCCGGTATTGGGCAACCCGCCCGGCGCGATGTCCGGATTGGGGCCAATGCCTTGCCCTCTGCCCTGACCGCCGCCGATGCCGCCGCCACCGCCCAGATTTTTGTCCAGGCCTTGTTGAAGCAGGTCTCCCAGCAACTGACCCAGGTCCTGCGCCAGATGGCCGCCTTGCGGATTACCGATCTGGCTGCCGCCGCTCGGATCAGCGCCCAAAGGGTTGCCGCCCAACTGACCGCCCAGGCTGTCATTGGCGCCGCTCACGCCGTTCTGCTGTTGACCCAGCTGGGTGCCGAGCATGTCCAGCGCCGCACGGAAAGCACCGGTTTCCTTGGCGTCCAGGAAGTTGTCTTCCTTGAGCTCATTTTTCCAGGAGCCTGAATCGGGCGCCGGAAACTTGCTCGGATTCTGGTCCATGAACTGCGCGATCTGGTCGAGCAGCGGCATGTCGCTGGCGGAAAACTTCGTTCCATCACCCTGCTTGGTCAGAAGGTCATCGAGCGACGCTTTACCCAGGCCATTGAGCACCTGCGACATCAGGTCCGGCTTGCCGGCACCCGAACCCAGACCGAGCTCGGCGGCAGCGCCGAAGTTATCGCCCAGTTTGTCCTTGATGACTTCACCCAGCGCGGATTTGACCATGTCAGGCGTTCCGCCCGCCAACGCGGCCAGCGGGTTCATTTTCTCCATCTGTTTGGCGACCATTTTGCCCAGCGGCGAATCCTGGTCCAGATGGCCGTCCTTGGTCAGTGCCGAGGCCAGCTTGTCGATGACATCCTTGAGCGACTGCGGGCCTTGTTGACCCCCAATGCCGCCGGTCGACACCACCGTGCCAATGTGCAGATTCTGCGTCGAATTGAGAGCGTTGAGACTTAGCATGAAACCTCCAGTTCAGGTGATGGCCCCCTGCGAAGAGGGGGCATTCTGAATTCAGTCAGTAGGAGATGGCCTTGGCGGACTGGGCCGTACTGCTGATGAATTTGCTGGCGGCATCGTTGTTTGCCGACTGGATGGCGTTCAGGGTGTTCTGGGTCGCGGTTTCGCGCGCCGCGGCACCTTGCATGCGCGCGAGCGCAGCGTTGTTCTTGTCGTTGAGGGCGTTTTCTTCCTTGGTCGCGTTCAGCGCTTCGGTGTTGCCACCGCCGGCGATCGAGGCCTGAGTGCTGGCGTTGGTGCCCAGCGTCTGCGCCCCTTGCGCGACGCTGCCGACAGTGTTGATGACGCCGTTGCCCATTTTGAGGAACGGATTATTGCTCACTCCAGGAATATTCATTCTGCTCACCTTGTTGGTCGACACCAGCAACATTGCATGGTGATCATGGGTGGCAGGGAGCTGCAAAACGGTTCCAGATTTTTTTGCGTCAGCGCTGCGAGCCGCCGCGCAAGGCACACAGCCCGGGTGCAACGGTCGTCAGACGTCGAGTTCTTTCATGCGGTGATAGAGCGTGCGACGGGGGATGTCGAGCTCCTGACTCACGGCATCGATGCTGTTGTTGTGGCGCTTGAGCGCGGCCTGGATCAACACCTTTTCGATCACGCGCATCTGCGACTTGAGCCCTGAAGACGAGTCACCCTCCTCGCCCTGTTCGCTGCCCAGCAGCGGGAAGCCCAGAACGAAGCGTTTGGCGGCCGATTTCAACTCACGGATATTGCCCGGCCAGTCATGATTGAGCAGCACGTGACGCAGCACCGCACTGATCTCGGGCATCGCCAGGCCTGACTCGCGGGCGCAGGCTGTCGCGAAACGGCTGAACAGCGGAATGATGCGCGCACGCTGGGTGCGCAACGGCGCCAGCTTGAGCGTCAGCACATTGAGGCGGAAATACAGGTCGCGGCGAAACCGCCCTTGCTCCACCAGATCGTCCAGCGAATGCTGCGCCGATGCGATCACGCACACATCCAGCGCGATGGGGGTGGTCGACCCCAGGCGTTCGACCTTTCGGGTTTCCAGTACCCGCAGCAACTTGGCTTGCAGACTCAGCGGCATGCTGTCGATTTCGTCCAGGTACAAGGTGCCGCCCTGCGCCGCCTCGATGTAGCCGACCCGGGACCGATCGGCGCCTGTGTAAGCCCCGCTGACCACGCCAAACAGCTCGCTTTCGGCGAGCGATTCGGGGATCGCCGCGCAGTTCATGGCCACCAGTCGCCCTTTGCGACCCGACAATCCGTGAATGCGACTGGCGACCGTGTCCTTGCCGGTGCCGGTCTCGCCTGACAGCAGCAGGTCGATGCCCAGCTGAGAAAGGCTTCTGGCGACCACCGTCAGGTTGGGGACCTGATTGTCGTCTTCCAGTTGCTCGTCGAAAAAATCGTAAACACTCATCCACGACCTCTGGTATTTCAGGGTTGCGAAGCAGCTGGCGGGGCGGCGCTACGACAGCAGCGGATCGGTCGCGCCCAAGGCTGTCAGGCCCAGTTCCTTCATGCGGTGATACAGCGTGCGTCGCGGTATCTCGAGCTCCTGAACCACCGCCTCGAGGCTGTGCTTGTGACGCTTGAGCGCGTCCTCGATCAACATCCGTTCGATGACCCGCAGCTGCGTCTTGAGGCCGGTTTCCGGGTCCCGCGCAGGCGCCGGGTCACTGCCCAGCAGCGGGAATCCAAGGACGAAGCGCTTGGCGGCGGATTTCAGCTCGCGGATGTTGCCTGGCCAGGCATGGCTGAGCAGCACTTGCACCAGACCGTTATCGAGGGTCGGCACCTGGCAATCGAAATCGCTGGCGATGGCCTGGGTGAACTGGTCGAACAACGGCAGAATCTGTTCGCGACGCTTTCGCAAGGCTGGCATTTGAATGGTCAGCACGTTGAGGCGAAAAAACAGGTCGCGCCGAAACAACCCTTGTTCCACGAGTTCATCCAGCGGTCGCTGCGCCGACGCGATGACCCGAAGGTCAACGGGAATGAACGTGGTGGACCCCAGACGCTCGATTCCACGGGTTTCCAGGATCCGCAGCAGTTTGGCCTGAAGGCTCAACGGCATGCTGTCGATCTCATCCAGGTACAACGTCCCGCCGCAGGCTGCTTCGATGTACCCCTCACGCGCCCGGCTTACGCCGGTGTAGGCGCCGTTGACCACGCCGAACAGCTGGCTTTCGGCAAGGGATTCGGGAATCGCCGCGCAATTCATGCCGATAAAAGAACCTGTCCGACCGGACAGATCGTGGATGCGTTTGGCCAGCGTGTCTTTGCCTGTTCCTGTCTCCCCGCACAACAGCAGATCCATGCTCAGACTCGCTGTGTTCAATGCAATCTGCTGAATATCCAGCGCTGCATTTTCCCCCATTGACGCACAACCGCTTACATCGATTTCTTCCTTCATCGATACCTCTCACATTGGGTGCAAGCGACTTATTAGTACCACGCATTACAAAGGCAGCAATATTTAATTTTAGTTCCCGCACATGATGAGAACCGTTTCACAAGGTTCCCCGTGATATCAATATGACTTTATTCATCGCGTAAACAATTAGTTTGCGCAAACGGTTCAAACAGCTATTTAAATTTAGCGCTTGCATCACCTCAAAGAATGGCTTATCGGCGCATTGATTTACCCGAAATTTTTTCTCGAAGGAATCATAATACATTAGCAATCAAGGGTTTATGCTCTGTTTCAGTGCGCCACGCGCCTTGTTTTTGGGCCTGCCATGGTGAATCCTGTCAGATCACCCTGTCTCCTTGGCTTCACGGAAAATGCGCAGTTTATTGCTCACTTGCATGGAGTGGCTCCGGCTCAGTATATAAACTTGATCGACTTGAATAATTAATTGGTCGAGATTCCCCTCGAACTTTCCCGCCGACAAAGTTAGTGCACCTCCAGTGTATATCGCCCTGCATTACCTAACTTCTTATATATTGTATTTCTATCGAGACCGATTAGGTACATTACCCACTATCGATTAACTTCGCCCGTTCGGAAAACCAACTAAGCAAGTTCGGTTTTCCGAACGACATTTTGTGTACTCAGGAGTTCACCGGCGAACCCCCCTGTTTCCGGGGGCTGGGGATGGCAGTGCGCCCGCAGTCGATGGCGTCGACGGTCGCAAAGGTTTGCCTCTTTCGCGCGATCTGGAAATGGGATCCAACTAATCATATTGCGTCAAGAAAATCCGGCTTAGATGTCTCGATGTGCGGTGACGCTGACTAAGCGCATAAGGTGGATGTTTCAAAGTATGTCAGCGTGATTGATGAAGGATGTGTATCAGCAGGGTTACAACTCCGACGAAAAGTTCACTGAAAATATATCGCTATAAGAATGGTGAATATGTCTGCAACGGGCATTTCCGCCCGTCTGACCGGTGCCGAGCGGCATCATCAGCGCGTGTGTCAGGCGTGTTACCGGGCGCAGGGAGCGGCTGCGCCGGACGGACCGGGGATGCCAACAGGCAAATGCGGTGATCGCATCGAGAGCTGGCTCGGGACTTGCCTCGGCACTTGCCTCTGGGCGTCAAGGCCTCAGGGCTTCAGGGCGTCAAACCGACGGCCGGTACAGGCGCTGTCACTGCAAGCGATTCGACTTGAACGGCTGGGGTGTCACCGTCGAGCCTGGCCAGGCTGGCGCTCAACTGTCGAAGCTGATCGCGCGGCACCAGCAGATGCGACGGCCCGTCGACGGTCTTTTTGCGCAGAAAAGCAGGGTTGAGGCCCAGCAATACCGCCTCATCGATGCCAGCGGTGGCCGCCAACTGGCTCAGATCAATGGGGCGGGTCAATTCGAGCACGGTGAAATACGGGGCATTGGCGACCGGGCTGAGGGTGACGCCGTAGGCCTCCGGCTCGCGCACCAGCAGCGACAGCGCCAACAGACGCGGCACGTAATCCTGGGTTTCCCGGGGCAGGCTCAAATGCCAGTAATCGGTCGGCAGTCCGCGTCGCTGATTGGCTTCCACCGCCCGCGCCACTGTGCCTTCGCCGGCATTGTAGGCGGCCATCGCCAGCAGCCAGTCACCCTTGAATTGATCGTGCAACCGCGTGAGGTAGTCCATCGCTGCTTGGCTCGACGCGACGACATCGCGACGGCCGTCGTACCAGGCGGTCTGACGCAGATTGAAATCCCGACCGGTGGCTGCCATGAATTGCCACAGCCCCGCAGCATCGCGAATCGAACTGGCCTTGGGGTTGTACGCACTTTCGATGATCGGCAGCAATGCCAGCTCCGTCGGCATGGCTCGCTGGTCGAGGTTTTCAACGATGAAATGCAGGTAAGGGCTCGCGCGCTGACTGGCGTTGCGGAGAAACGCCGGATTGGCCAGCAGCCAGTCTCGCTGACGCACGATCCGCGCGTTGACGCCACAGTCATCCGCCAGGCTGAAGCCCTGCCCTAGTCGCCCCCAGATGTCACCGCCTTCGTAGGCTTTGAGCGCCGGGCGGGTTGCTACGGCGTCGGTGCTGCGATTGAGCCCGGCCACCAGACGCGGTGTGCGTTCGGCTCTCGCCTGCTCCGGATAATCGAACGACTGGCAGCCGGCGCACAGCAACGCCAGCGTCAGTGACGCAAGGCGCAGTGGATGAGCACACCGAAACGGGCCCGATGACGGGATAAGAGCAGGCGGCATGGAGGGGAGTCCTGAAACGCGATTACCCTAGGTGGCCCGCGCGGCCCGACGGTTCCATTCAGCGCGACACCGGCGCATCGGCTTCGGTGAGTCAGAACCTCCCTGCCCCGCGCCAGGCATTCAGCAATCGCCAGCGTGACGCGGTTGCGTCATTATTCGTGCCCACTGTTTCCCGTTGACCGAGCGTAGCGCGGCGATGTCGCCGCGTACCGGGCGCACATCGGTCAGTCGGCTGATGCCAGATCATTCCACCGCAGCACTTTTCTGGAGTTGAACCATGATCGTCGAAATGCGTACCTATCATTGCGCCCCGGGGCCGCCTGCCAGCCCTGCACGAGCGTTTCACCAGCATCACGTTGGGCTTTTTTGAAAAATACGGGATCGAACAGATCGGCTTCTGGACGCACCTCACTGGCCCGAGCAATCAGGCGCTGACTTACCTGCTCAAGTGGGACAGCCTCGCCGATCGCGAAGCCAAGTGGAATGCCTTTCAAAGCGACGCCGACTGGCTGGCCAAGCGTGCCGCCAGCGAAGCCCAGGTGATCATCGTGGAACGCATCGAAACCCAGTTCCTCGCCCCGACCGCGTACTCCGCCCTGCGTTGAGCAACAGCCGCCGTCGCGGCCTGGCCTCGCGTGCGCGCGGTCAGGCGTGACGGATCACCGATTCGATCTGGCGCATCGCCGGGAGCAAGGTCTGGGCGATTTCCTGCGCCTTGGGCGTTGGCTGCATCTTGCGATCCAGCCGCAGGAACAGCGGATCGTCGAAGAAGCGCCGCAACCTCACCAGCGACCCACTGACCGCAGGCTGGGTGACCCGCAAATGGCGGGCGGCTGCGCTGACGTTGCGTTCGCGGAACACCACCAGAAAAGTGAGCAGCAGATTGAGGTCGACACCCAGCAGGAGGTCTTCATCAAGCGACACGGCGCAGTCCCTCCTCGGCGCTTTCAACCACAAAGCTGTTGAGATGAATGCGGCTGATTGCACCACTGAACACCAATTCCATGAAGCCGTTCAGTTGCGGATGGCTGAAGTGCGCCTGCATCTGAGCGAAAGACGGCCAGTAGCCGCTGACGATCCAGTGATCGGCGTGGCTGTTGTCGGCGGTCAGGGTGTATGCGATGCACTGAGTGGTGCTGTTCAAAACGTCGAGCATGTGCGTGACACGCTCGCCAACCTCACGGGAACGACCTTGAGTGGCATGTATCTCTACGGTGTTGATGGCCGAAACAAGCATCATCCTCTCCTGTGCTTAGTGATGGGACAAGTTTGACGTCAGGGTCAGTCCGGATAAACCACAGGATCGGAGTTTCAGCATTGCGGATTAAGCGACAATTAACCGGGCGCGAGGGTATTGAGCCCTGCGCGCCGGGCAGACGGTGCAATGGCACGCCGTCTCAGAAGTTGGCTTTCAATGCCGCCAGCCCGCCTTCATAGACCTCGCGAAAAACCGCTTCGGCCTCTTCATCGGACATGCCTTGTGGGGTGAAACTGCTGGACCATTCGACCCGCGCAGCCTGCTCGCCTTCGGCGGTGACCTTCAAGGTAGCCAGGTAGTTGGACACCGCAAACGGCCCCTGGATGATCGAATAGCTGTAGCTGCGCGCGCGGTGGTCGAACGACTCCAGACGCTCGCTGATTTGCGCGCCATCCGCGGTGGTCAGATGACGAATCCTGCCACCTTCATCCGGGACGCTTTTGGCAATGAACGGTAGCCAGTCCGGCAGCGACATGAAGCCTCCCGCCAGTTGCCAGACCGTGTCGGCCGAGACCGGGATGCTGATGGATGCAGATGCTGTAGCCATGATGTTCTCCAGTGAATGTTTCAGATTGCCATGCTGTCGACGACGCCGCCGTCGACCCGCAACGCTGCGCCCGTGGTGGCCGAAGACAGAGGCGATGCCAGGTACGCCACCAGGTTGGCGACTTCATCGACGTGCGCAGCGCGCTGGATGATAGACGAAGGCCGCGCACGACGGACAAAGTGATCGGCCTCCTCCTGCGCGGTCCGACCGGACTGGGCAATGGCGTCCTTGAGCATTTCTTCGACGCCATCGGTGAAAGTCGGCCCCGGCAAAATGGCGTTGACCGTGACGCCGGTGCCCGACAGCCGCTTCGCCAGCCCGTGGGATACCGCCAGGTTGGCGGCTTTCGTGGTGCCGTAGTTGATCATGTTCGCCGGGATCGCGACGCCGGATTCCGAGGAGACGAAAATCACCCGTCCCCACTGGCTGGCGACCATGCCATCGACGTAGTGCCGCGCCAGGCGGACGCCGGAGATCACATTGACCTCATAAAAGCGCGCCCACTCCTCGTCCGGCGTGTCGAAGAAATCGACTTCGTTGAAGATGCCCAGGTTGTTGACCAGGATGTCGGCGCGCGGCTCGGCAGCGAACAACTGCCGGGCGCCTTCGGCGGTGGCCAGATCAGCCACGACGCCGCGCACCTGTGCACCCGGAACCTGGGCCGTGATCGAGGCAACGGCATCCTCGACCTTGCCGGCAGCGCGACCGACGATGACCACCGTTGCGCCAGACAAGGCCAGCGCCTTGCCGATGCCCAGGCCGATCCCGGCCGTCGAACCGCTGACCACGGCCAGCTTGCCACTCAGATCTATTTTCATGGTGAACCTCGCATGTCAGAAAGCTTGCGTCAGTCGCGCACGGGGCGCAGTCACCGCCGCAAGCGTAGAAGATCAGGCTTTGGGCAGCGGCGCCAAAGGTGAAATCAGACCGCCCTGCACCAGCGCCTGCCAGAACTCGGCGGGAATACGCTGAGCGAGGGCGGCGACGTCCTCAACCATGCGGCCGGGGCGACTCGAGCCCGGAATGACCGCCGCCACGGCCGGGTTAGCCAGCGAAAACTGCAAGGCGGCGGCCTTGATGTCGACGTTGAATCGCTCGGCGATGGCCTTGATGGCTGCCACTTTGCTGAGGATCGCGGCGGGCGCCTTCTGGTATTCGAAGTGTTCACCTCCGGCCAGGATGCCCGAGCTGTAAGGACCGCCGACGACGATTTCGACCTTCTGCCGCTCGGCCGATGCCATCAGACGCTGCAGGGCGCGATCATGATCGAGCAACGTGTATCGACCCGCCAGCAGGAATCCGTCCGGTTGAGCCTCTTCCAGGTCCAGCGTCAGTTCACAGGGCTCGACGCGGTTGACGCCCAGCCCCCAGGCCTTGATCACGCCCTCTTCGCGCAGACGGGTCAACACCTTGAACGCGCCTTTACGGGCCTCGTTGAAGTATTCCAGCCATTGATCGCCGTAGAAGTCCTGCGCGATGTCGTGGATCCAGACGATGTCCAGCCGATCCGTCTGCAGGCGCTCGAGGCTGTCTTCGATGGAGCGCAGCGTGGCGTCGGCGCTGTAATCATTGACCAGCTTGTTTGGCCGGCCATGTTCGAAAACGCCGGCTTTTTCACCCAGATCCCGGGCCGCGACATCTTCCACTTCATCCAGCACCAGCCGACCGACCTTGCTGCTCAGGACGAACTGATCGCGGGGGTATTGCTTGAGCGCCTGCCCCATGCGCAACTCGGAAAGGCCGCTGCCGTAAAACGGCGCGGTGTCGAAGTAGCGCACGCCGGCATCCCAGGCGCTGTGCACGGTGGCGATCGCCTCGTCTTCGGGGATTGCGCGGAACATATTGCCCAGCGGCGCGCCGCCGAATCCGATTACGCCAGGCAGTTTGTCTTTAAGACTCATGATTGATCCTCTTCAAATAAGTGGACGGACGTGCAGTCCATCGACGCGTCACCGTGGGTGACTGTTGAAGCCAAGGTTAAGTTGACCGCCAAAGACCGTCCAAGACATAATTTGGCTTACTTAAGTCCCTCAAGGTCTGAACCCTCATGATCGATCTACGCCAGTTGCGCTATTTCGTCGCCGTGGCCGAGGAAGAGCACGTCGGCCGCGCTGCCGAGCGCCTGCACATTTCCCAGTCGCCGCTGAGCCGGCAGATTGCCCAGCTCGAAGAAGTGCTCGGCCTGACGCTGTTCGAGAGGACTCAGCAGCGCATCCGGTTGACGGTCGATGGCCGCACGTTTCTGGCCGAAACCAAGGCGCTGCTCACGCACGCCAAGCGTCTCGAATCCCTCGGCAAGCGACTGGGGCGCGGCGAAGAAGGCGGTCTGTGCATCGGTTACGTGGAAAACGCGATGCACACATCGGTGCTGCCCGATGCCCTGAAGACCCTGCGGGCCGCGCGCCATGATCTGCACATCGCGCTGTACAGCCAGCCCTCCCATGAGCAGCTCGAAGGCCTGCGTCAGCGCAGCCTCGACATCGCCCTGGTGAGCGAGCCGCCTGCCGATGACGATCCTGATCTGCTCGCCGCACTGGTGCTGGACGACGCCATGTTGCTGGCAATGCCGGAACATCACCCGCTGGCCCACAAGGCCCGGCTGACCCCGGAAGACTTGCAATCGGCGCAATGGATCTCGGCCGCCGGCGGCCAGTTGTCAGGACGGCAACCCGGCATGTCGGACGAAGGCTTCGTCGCCGCGTGCATGCGCGCAGGTTTTAACCCGGACGTTCATCTGGAAGTGACCGAGCCGATGACTGCCCTGCGCTTGGTCGGTGCCGGGCTGGGCGTTGCGATGCTGCAGAAAAACCTGCGCTCCATCGCACCGGAAAACGTGGTGCTGCGCGAGGTACCGTGGATGCAGTACACGACGCCGGTGTGGGCGGCCTGGCACCGCATCAACCTGCGCCCGCTGGTGGCGATGGCCAGAGAGGTGCTGGTCAAAGGCAACCCGACGATCAGCGCCGAAGCAACCACTCCCTCGCCGGCGGACGACGTGACCGCCTGAAATCCGCCGGCAAACGTCCCGGTCCACCCTCCCGCACAACGCGCATTGCCCGCGACGGCCAGGCAGCCACGAGGTCAATCGTGACTGCCTTCGCCTCGCGGGCAATGCGCTTTTTTTCAGCCTGTCAGACGCTCTGCCGAGCGCCCGCTCGCTTACTTGGTGTTGAACGCTGTGTAGCTGTTCATCAGGTTGCGGTAGTTCGGAATGCGCTGGGACAGCAGGTTGGCCAGGCCTTCCATGTCGTTGCGCCAGTCACGCTGCAGCTCGCAAGCGACGGCGAACCAGTTCACCAGCTGCGCGCCGGCCGCGGACATCCGCGCCCATGCCGCTTTCTGCACCACATCGTTGAAGGTGCCGGACGCATCAGTGACCACGAATACGTCGAAGCCTTCTTCCAGCGCGCACAGCGTCGGGAATGCCACGCAGACGTCCGTCACCACACCGGCGATGATCAGTTGCTTGCGGCCAGTGGCTTTGATGGCCTTGACGAAGTCTTCGTTGTCCCAGGCGTTGATCTGACCAGGGCGCGCGATGTAAGGCGCGTCCGGGAACATTTCCTTGAGTTCCGGGACCAGCGGGCCGTTCGGGCCGGTTTCGAAACTGGTGGTCAGAATGGTCGGCAGCTTGAAGAACTTGGCGCAATCGGCCAGTGCCAGGACGTTATTCTTGAATTCGTTCGGCGTGAAGTCCTGCACCAGCGAGATCAGGCCTGTCTGGTGATCGACCAGCAGGACAACCGCATCATTGATATCCAGGCGTTTGTAAGGAACGGTCATGATAAGACTCCATTGAGGGTGTGACAGGTGTGTGCGAGTGCCAGCCAACCGCGCTGACCTGTGCCCTCGCCGGTTATTGCCGGCGAGGTTTCATGCTCTTTTTACAACCGCGTCAGAACGCGAAGCACGAGCAACCGAATGCGCCCCAGAAGCCCTGGAAATCGCTGACCGGGACTTTCGACATGCGCGCCTTGTCGTGGCTGTGCGCGTGAACGCCGCAAGGCCCGCTGCACTGGTGAACCGCAGCGGCCATCGGCGCACCGGCGCGCCAGTGGCCCGGCACCTTGGCGACCGGCGACCAGTCCGGCAGAACCGGTACGCTGGGCGGCGACAGGTCGTCGAATTCGGCGGCGCCGTACACGACCTTGCCGTCAACGACCGTCAGCACCGACTCGATCCACTTGATCGACTCTTCCGGGACGCTGAAGAAGTCCTGCGACAAGGCCACCACGTCAGCCAACTGGCCGACCTTGATCTGGCCTTTCTTGCCTTGCTCGGATGAGAACCAGGCGCTGCCGCGGGTGAACAATTCCAGTGCCGTCTCGCGGGACAGGCCTTCCGGATACAGTTCCAGACCGCCAACGGTGCGGCCGCTGACCATCCAGTACAGCGAAGTCCATGGGTTGTAGCTGGACACGCGAGTGGCGTCGGTGCCCGCGCCGACCGGCACGCCTTCGGCAAGCATGCGTTTGATGGGCGGCGTGTGCTCACCGGCCTTGGCGCCGTAACGCTCGACGAAATATTCACCCTGGAACGCCATGCGGTCCTGGATGGCGATGCCGCCGCCCAGCGCCTTCACCCGCTCGATGTTCTTCGGCGTGATGGTTTCGCAGTGGTCGAAGAACCATGGAATGCCGTTGAACGGGATGTCGCGGTTGACCTTCTCGAACACGTCGAGCATGCGCGAGATCGACTCGTCGTACGTGGCGTGCAGACGGAATGGCCAGCGATGCTCGACCAGATGGCGCACCACCGGCTCAAGGTCCTGTTCCATGCCGGGCGGCAGGTCCGGGCGCGGTTCGAGGAAGTCTTCGAAATCGGCTGCGGAGAATGTCAGCATTTCACCCGCGCCGTTGTGCCGCAGGAAGTCGTCGCCCTGATGCAACTTGACGGTGCTGGTCCAGTGTTTGAAGTCGCTGAGTTCTTCTTTCGGTTTCTGGGTGAACAGGTTGTAAGCGATGCGCACGGTGAGCTGCTTGGCGTCGGCGAGCTGGGTGATCACCTCGTAGTCGTCCGGGTAGTTCTGGAAACCGCCGCCGGCATCGATGGCGCTGGTCAGGCCCAGGCGGTTCAGCTCGCGCATGAACTGGCGCGTCGAGTTGACCTGATATTCCAGCGGCAGCTTCGGCCCCTTGGCCAGCGTGGAGTACAGAATCATCGCGTTGGGTCGCGCCACCAGCATGCCGGTAGGGTCGCCATTGCTGTCGCGCACGATTTCGCCGCCCGGCGGGTTCGGCGTATCACGGGTGTAACCGGCCACGCGCAGCGCGGCGCGGTTGAGCAGCGCGCGGTCATAGAGGTGCAGGACGAACACCGGCGTATCCGGCGCGGCCTGATTGAGCTCTTCCAGCGTCGGCATGCGTTTTTCAGCGAATTGGAATTCGTTCCAGCCACCGACCACGCGCACCCACTGCGGCGTGGGCGTGCGATCCGCCTGGGCCTTGAGCATGCGCAGCGCGTCGGCCAGCGAAGGAACGCCTTCCCAGCGAAGTTCCAGGTTGTAGTTCAGACCGCCACGGATCAGGTGCAGGTGCGAGTCGTTCAGGCCCGGAATGACGGTGCGCTTGTGCATGTCGATGACTTGAGTGGCGCTGGCGCGCATCGCCATGATCTCGGCATCGCTGCCGACTGCAACGAATTTGCCGGCGGAAATGGCCACGGCGCTGGCCTTGGGCTTTTCCTGGTCAACCGTATGAAAGTTTCCGTTAAAGAGAATCAGATCGACGTTCATCGTGTGTCCTTCGGCTGAAGATTGAGAGGCACCGACGGCAAAGCCGGTGACCGGTATTGAAGAGAAAATGGCAGCCGCCGCGCTCAGCAGGGAGCCTTTGGCGACGAAGCTGCGGCGCTCGTTGCTGACCGGATCGTCGCTGTCATCCTTCATGATCCGCTCCGGGCGCAGCCTTTGGCCCGGCGTTCAGCCAGGGGGCGAAGAGGCGCGTGGCCTGCGGCATCAGCAGGTAAACCACCAGCAGAACGATGGTCACGGTGACCAGCGCGGTGCTGATCACGTAGTTGCCCAACAGCGCAAAGCGGCTGAACACCGGGCCCCACAACAGCGGGATCAACAGCGTCAGCGGGCAGATCACCAGAAAGGTCACGCACGCCTGTTTCCAGCGCGGGGGCGGCGGCGTGTCACTGGCCGGTACGAACCAGAACTCGTTGTGCGGATTGACTTCGGTGCGGTCGCCGTCGGCCAGCATCGGCGCGGCCTCGGCCACCAATTCACGGCGTTGCTCGGAGTTCATCCAGCTCTGCATGGCTTCGGTGGAGGAGAAGCGCAGCACGCAAGTGAACATGCTCAGGCCGTCGGCGTTGCCGCGAATCACGTCGACACCCAGATGCCCCGCCCAACTGCCGGCGATGGCGACGGTGCGGCGCAACCAGGCTTCGTACTGCGCCTCGCATCCGGCCTTGACCCGGTGCTTGATCACCAGCGTGACGATTTCGTCGGCAGACAGTCTGGACGTCGGGGCGACGTCAATGGCGAGGGCGGATTCAGGCATAGCGTAAGGCTCCGGGAAAACGAACGTTGAGCGCCAGACGACCGGGTCCGGCGATCAGTACACTGGTGAAAATAATCAGCAACAACCACCCGAACTGGCCCTGCTCGACGCTCCAGTCACCGTGCACGACCACCAGCGCCACCAGCAGCAGGAAGAGAATAGGCAGGCACGCGAGACGCGCCAGTACGCCGGTCAGAATCAGCAGCGGACACAGCACTTCGGCGAAGATCGCCATGCTCAGGGTCAGGCTGGCACCCAGATGGAAAGGGTCCTCGATCAGCGCCAGCTGCGCCTTGAAATCGAGCAGTTTGGGCAGGCCGTGGACGAACAGCAGGAACAACGCGCCGGCGCTTCGCAGGAACAGAAGGCCGAGGTCTTGCGCACGGTCATTGAAGCCGGAGTGAGTCATCAAGCACCCATCGATTCATGAAAATCGCGTCAGGCGTTCGGCCGTTCGCGAGCAATGACTCCATAATGCAGCGACAGGTGGGCGGGGTATTGAACAGACGTGCTTTGAATGGTCGGTTTGTGTCGGTCGGGCGCCAGAAACCGACGCCCAATCGTTTCAAATCATGTCACGGCATCGGCCGGGTTTCCTGCGACATGTACTCGGTGATCCGCGAACGCAGCCAGCGCTCGGCCGGGTCGTTGTCGTGCACGCCGGCCCAGACCATCGAAAGTTCGGCAGGCTCGATCGGAAACGGCGGGTCTTCTGCCCTTAATGCACAGCCCTCGACCAGCGCGCAGGCGGCGTAATCGGGCACGGTGGCGATCAGCTCGGTGCCGGCGAGCAATGCGCGCAGCCCACTGAACTGAGGCACGGCGACGACCACCCGCCTCGCTCGTCCGACCTTCGCCAGGTCGATGTCGATGTTGCCGCTCAGGTCGCCGGAAAACGACACCATCGTGTGCGGCCGCTCGCAGTAATCGTCCAGGGTCAACGTGCCCGGACGCTTGTCACCGCGCAGCACCTTGACGCCGATGTCGCGCAGTTTCTTGCGCTTGGCATTGGCTGGCAGTTCGGTGGTGTAGCTGATGCCCACGGAGATTTCGCCCGAGGCCAGCAACGACGGCATCAACAGGAAGTTCGCACGGCGCACCACGACGATGATGCCGGGCGCTTCCTCGCGCAGCCGCGTCAGCAAGGGCGGAAACAGGCCGAACTCGGCGTCGTCGGACAGGCCGATGCGGAACACGTCGCAACTGGTGGCCGGGTCGAACTCCTTGGCGCGGCTGACCGCACCGGAAATCGTGTCCAGGGCCGGCTGCAATTCCTTGAGAATCGCCAGCGCCCGGGCCGTGGGCTCCATCGCCCGGCCATTGCGCAGCAGCAACGGGTCGTCGAACAGATCGCGAAGCCGCGCCAGCGCCGCACTGATCGCCGGCTGGCCCATGAACAGCTTCTCGGCGACCCGCGTCAGATTCCTTTCGAACATCAGTGCTTCGAAGATCACCAACAGGTTCATGTCGACGCGGCGCAGGTCGTTGCGATTCATTCAGCAGTTCCGGGATCAGCGTTGAGGAAGCCTGAACTATGCCAGACAGGCGCAGGTATACACAGCACGCCCGTGCCCGCATTGTACGTTTGTGCGGTTAATCGCAATTGCCTGCTGCTCAGTTGGCACACAGACGCTCGCGCGCCACGGTCTGCGCGTGAGGGCGGCCGCGCCCCATCGAGCGTCGCCAGCTGAACGGGGTGATGCCGACCGACCGCGTGAAAACGCGGGTGAAATGCGACTGATCGGCGAAGCCGCAGTCCAGGCTGATCTGCGAAATACTCAGCAACGAGTCCGCGAGCAAGCCCTTGGCCTTTTCCAGACGCATCTGCAGAAACCAGTCCCGCGGCGACAGCCCCGTGTTCTTCTTGAACGCCCGGGAAAAATGACTGCGCGACAGCGAGCATTCGCTGGCGATGCGTGCGATCGACAGGCCTTTATCCATCTGGCTGGACATCAGCTCCTTGGCGCGTCGCTCCTGCCAGGGCGACAACGCGACCCGGGCGACGGGCTGTTCCACGTCGTCAGGTTCAGCGTCAAGCGCCGTCATGCGAACAAGTTGCCTGACCTGATGCTGGCTGATCCCCAGGGATTCGAGCAGCGATGCCAGCACACTGTGGATCAGCGCATCGGATTCGCTCGGCAGCACCGATGCACCGCTGTTGGGCATGACCGTCAGGTCCGGGCGATGAGCGTGACTGCTCGCCAGCTGCGCCATCACTTGCAAAGCCGAAGACAGCAATGCAACGGGCTCGGCGTGCTCCAGTGCGTCAGAAGGCATCAGTCCAGCGAGTACGGCTTCGCGTATCAATAACGGGTTGAGTGCATTCATCAAGGCGCTCCAGCTTCACAGATGGCGGTAACTGGAGTCTGTGCCGATGCCTTCTTAAAGTCCTTCTCGGGGTATTAAATGTTCTGAAGGGGGACTGAACGCCGCCCGCCCGACGCGAATTTTTCTGCCCCGTTTAAGAACGTTTAAGACCGGCACAAGGACAAGTGCTCGGCGCGCGCCTATCGTCTCATTCTCCACAAGGCCTGGTTCGCTGCGAGGGACGGCAAGTGACCACCCGATACGTTGCTGGAATCTCGATACCTGACAGCGCAATGGCCCGCGTTGCGACCGAGCTGATGCGCGATACCCAGTCTGATCTGTTGTTCGAATCGGCCTTGCGCACCTTTGTGTTCGCCCGCTTGCTGGGCCAGAGCCGCGAGCTGAGTCATGACAGCGACCTGCTTTACGTCGCTGCACTGTTTCTGCGCATTGGCATCACCCCGCTCTACGATCATTCGCAGCGGCGTTTCGAGGTCGACAGCGCCGACGCCGCGGCACAGTTCCTGCGCGGATTCGGGCGCTCTCGGGACGACATCGCCCAGGTCTGGGATGCCATCGCCCTGCACACCACGCCGGGAATCCCTCAGTACAAACAACCGCTGACGGCACTGTTGGCCGGTGCCGTCGAGACCGACCTGCTCGGGACTCACTGCCAGCTGTTCACTACAGGTGCGCTGGCCGGAATACTCAGCGCATTCCCGCGCGAACCCGGCTTCAAGTTCAAGCTGCTCCACGCCCTGGCACTGGGCCAATTACACCGGCCGCAGAGCACTGTCGGCACGGTCAACGCCGATGTGCTGTCGTTTCACGAGCACCGATTCATCGCCGGAGGGTTCTGCGAACGCCTGCTGGCGTCCACCTGGCCTTACTGAACGGGGAACCGGCTGCGACGCTGTGCAGGCAGCATCAACGGGCCACAGGCATCGTAAAGACGAACGTCGCGCCGCCATAGCGTGCGGGCATGGCGTAGAGGTTGCCGCCATGGGCCTGAATGATCGAGTGACAGATCGCCAGGCCCATGCCCATGCCTTTGTCCTTGGTGGTGAAGAACGCGTTGAACAGCTTGTCCATGTGCCGCGAATCGATACCGGGGCCAGTGTCTTCCACGCTCACCACCAGATACTCGTGGCCGACCACTTCACTGGTGATCGACAGCCGACGCAGCACTTGATCCCCGGCGCTCATGGCATCCAGCGCATTGAGGATCAGGTTCAGAATGACCTGCTGCAACTGCACGCTGGAGGCGTAGACACGCAACGGTGAGCGCGTCAGGTGCGTGGTCATCAGCACCTTCTGCTGCTCCACCTCGACCAGCGTCAGTGCCACGACATGGCGGATCACGTCGTTGATCAGCAGACGCCGGCGGTGATGCGGCCCTTGCCTGGCCAGCGTCTGCAGGGCCTTGACGATCTCGCCGGCGCGTCGGCCGTCGTTGACGATGTCACGCAGGCCGTG
Organism: Pseudomonas sp. efr-133-TYG-103a; assembly: GCF_030209235.1. Lineage (NCBI taxonomy): Bacteria > Pseudomonadati > Pseudomonadota > Gammaproteobacteria > Pseudomonadales > Pseudomonadaceae > Pseudomonas > Pseudomonas sp. efr-133-TYG-103a. The sequence goes on along the minus strand of NZ_JARVSK010000014.1, from coordinate 25,670 downwards.
CAGCGCTTCCTCGACTTGCGGCGTCTCGCGGTTCAGCCAGCGCAGGCTGGCGGCGGCATTGGACACGATCGACGCCAGTGGCTGATTGATTTCATGGGCAATCGATGCCGCCAGCTCGCCCATCACGGTCGCCTGCGCCACTTGAGCGAGCTTCGCCCTGGCACTGCGCAGCGCGTTTTCGACGTCCTGGCGGCGGGCGTTTTCTTCGAGCAACTGGTGGTGCAGACGCGCGGTTTCCAGCGACACCGCGGCCTGCCCCGCGAGCAGCTCAAGCACCCCGGTATGGCAACTGGTGAACACGCCCGGCGCAAGGTTGTTTTCCAGGTACAGCACGCCGATCACCTGGCCCTGCTTGATCAGCGGCACGCACAGCGCCGAGCGCACCTGATGCTGCTCAAGGTACTGGTCAGCGCCGAAATACTGATCGGCACTGACGTCCTCGAGCACCAGCCGCTGCTGCGTGCGCATCACCCGGTAGAGAATCGACAACGGCAGATCGGCCTTGCCTGGCACCTGCTCGACCAGTTCGATCTGCAGCCCTTCGTCGCCGCCCTGGCCGATCGCGCAAATCATCGGGGCTTCGTTTTTGACCAGCAACAACAGCGCGCGCTGGGCGCCGGCATGAATGATTGTGTTGCGCATGAGGAGTTCGATCAGGCGATCCTGCTGGCTTTCGTCGCGCATCGCCTGTGCCGCCTTCATCACCGACGACAGGTCCAGCGTGTCACGCCCGCCGAGAATGGTGACCGACGTGCGTGACGCCAGCCCGGCCTCCAGCGGCAGCGCCGTCGTGCTCGGGTAGCTTAGCGACGGTGGCTGCCGGGCCTCGCATTGCCCGGGGCGGAAGTCGGCGATGTCGCGAAACTGCCGCCATTGCCGCAGGCATTCACCCAGATCGGCACGCACGCTCAGCGCGGATTGATAGCGATCATCCGGGTTCTTGGCGATCAGTTTGAGCACCAGTTGCGAAAGCGCAGGCGGAATATCGCCGCGCAAGTGGGTCAGCGCAGGGGGTTGCCGCGCCACGTGACAATAGACCCACTCCACCGCGTCACGAGCCTCGAACGGCAGACGACCGGCGAGCCATTCGTAAAAGGTCATGCCCAGCGAGTACAGGTCGCTGCGCTGATCGGCGTGGCGCTCGACGCGCCGAGACTGTTCGGGCGACATGTAGGCCAGCGTGCCGCAGATCGAATCGGCCACCGGCAGAACGGTCGCTGCACGCACATCGACACTCAGACCGAAGCCACCCAGACGCACCACGCCGTCGGCGTCTTCCAGCAGATTGCAGGGCTTGACGTCGCGATGCAGCAGACCGTGTGCGTGGGCCCCTGCCAGTGCATCGGCGGCGCCGATGGCCAGTTGCAGAAAACGATCCACCGGCAGCGCCGCTTCGGCCGGTTCGTGCAGCGCCTGAGCGCCGAAATCCTCCAGCACCAGCCACGGTCCCTCACTGGCCGGCAGCAAGGCCAAGGGTTGCAATGCCCATTGCGGCATCAGTCGGCCGGCCAGGGAAAACTCATGCTCCAGTCGCCTCGCCGCGCTGCTGGAAGCATTGCTCGCAGGCCTCACGGCGCGCCACTGTTGCGAGGTGTCTGCGTGGCTGATCCGGTAATGAGCAAGCTCCCCGTCGAGCAGCAGCAATTGCCAGACGAGCCGCTCCTGCCACTGAGGCCCGAAAGCTTCAGCGTTCAGATCAACTGCAGATGGCGCGTTGAACACACGGCTCATGAAAACCCTTGATGGCAACCCTTGAAAACAACCACTGACAGCGCCGCCAGGAAGCGCTGCATTAAGACTGGCGGAGTGCACGCAAAACCGGTTCAAGCAAACGATCGACGCAAACATGGATGTTGCGGGAAGAATAATAGGCTGAACTTTGTGCAGCTGATAGTTCAGCGGATTGGAATGTCGTCTGACATACCAGCCACACACTTAACGATATGAATATTTGTGCGGTTATTTATTCGCTGAGGCTGCCAAGTCGCTCATTCATCTTCAGAAGTTCGATGACATTGCGTGCGCTCATTTTCGTCATCACATGTTTTTTATGAACTTTGGCAGTGACTTCGCTAGTGCCCAGTTCAGCAGCGATCTGCTTGTTCATCTTGCCAGTGATCAGCAATGCCATGACTTGTTTTTCTCTGGGCGTCAGGCTCTCGAAGCGCTCGCGGACATCCCAGGTCAATGAACGCTCAGCCAGGCTGCGTGCGTCGCAGGCCAGTGCCTCGCGCACCAGATCGAGCAGTTGTTCGGGCTCGAAGGGTTTGGTCAGGAACTCACGGGCACCCGCCTTGATGGCGCGCACCGACATGGCGATGGTCCCGTAACCGGTCATGAAGATAATCGGGAACTGCTGACCGCGCTCGTGCAGCACCTGCTGCAGGTCAAAGCCGGTGCCTTGGGCCAGATTGACGTCGAGCAGCAGGCACCTGGGCCCTTCGGTCAATGGCCTGGCCAGAAACGCCTCGGCGCTTTCAAACACGTCACAGGCGATGTCCGCCGAGTGGAACAGGCGCTGAAGGGAGGTGCGGATGGCCGAATCATCGTCCACCACGAATACGTTGGGGGTCACGCTCATAAACAGATCCGTCGCTTCAACGGCCAACGGCCAGTGCTCTCTGATGCCGCGCATGATACCCGTCGGGGCCGACCGGCACAGCCCTGATCGCCTGCAGCCGGCTCAACGCCGAGGGCACGTCGCAATCCTGCACGCGCAGTTTGCCGACGTCCGAGGCCGCGTCCTGGGCGTTGAGGGTGATCAGGCACGCGCGGGTGGTGGCGAGCATGCGGTAAAAACGGAACGGCCCTTGCGCCGAGACCATCAGCAGCGATTTCTGCGCCAGTTGGACGATGCAATCGACAATCCGCGCCCGTGGCAGCGCCGTGCGCTGCAATGCATCGCAGGCCCGCTCCAGGGTGAAGCGCCCTTCCAGCTCGGCCAGCCGGTGCAGCACCGTGCGCTCGTCGCGGCCCAGCAGTCGGTAGCTCCAGGCCAGCGAGGCTTGAAGCGTCTGTTGACGCGGCGGCGCGGTTCGCAGTGAGGCCGAGAGCAAGTGGGCGCTGTCCTGCAGGCTGGCGACCAGTTGATACAGCCCGAGCGCAGAGGCGCGCGAGGCAGCCATTTCCAGCGCCAGCGGCATGCCTTCCAGGCGTCGGCAGACCTCGCCCACCAGTTCGACGCTGTAATCATCCAGATCGGCATCGCTGTGCCCGGCGATGTGGCTGTCCAGCGCCCGCCACTGGCGCAGAAACAATTGCGCCGACGGGAACGCCAGCACCCGCTCGCGCGGCGCATTCGCCTCAGGCGCATCGAGCGGCGGGACTTGCACGCTGCGCTCACCGGCGATGCGCAGCGGTTCGCGGCTGGTGGCCACCGCCCTGAGCGCCGGCACGCAGTGAAGCAGCGTTTCCAGCAGGCTGGCGATGCCTTCGACCAGGTGCTCGCAGTTGTCCAGAATGAGCAGACCGGGGTGAGTCTGCAGATGCCGAATGAGGCTCGACAGCTCACAATCGCTGGTGTCTGTGTCGACTTCCAGCGCACAGGCGAAGGCGTCCAGCAGCGACTCGGCCGTTTGCAACTGCGCCATCGGCACGAAGTACACCGGGCTGGTGCCCGACTCGATCAGACGCTGGCCGAACTCAGCCGCCAGGGCGGTCTTGCCCACGCCGCCAGGTCCGATCAGCGTGACCAGCGCACAGCCTCCGCGCAGTGTCGTGTCGATGTCTTCGAGTAATGCGTCGCGCCCCAGCAACGTGACCCTGGTCGGCATCCGGTTGCCGCCACCCGCGCTGGGCAACTCCGCAGGCTGGCGTACGTCGAGGTCCGCACCGCCCTCGCCGCCCAGCAACACGTAACCTCGGCCCGGGACGGTACGAATCAGCTCGCGGTCGCTGCCCAGAGCCTTTCTGAGCCCGGAAATGTGGACCTGCAGGTTGTTTTCTTCGACGACGGTGTCCGGCCAGACGCACTGCAGAATCTGCTCCTTGCTCACCAACTGCCCCTGGTGGCGGATGAGCACTTCGAGGATGTCGAACGCGCGCGTGCCGATGCGCATGGCAACGCCGTCCTTGAATACGTCCCTGAGTTCCAGGGAGATCGTCGTCTGACCGAGACTTATCATTTCATGCAGTCCTTAGAGTGGATTCGCAGGCCCTTTGGTCGCCGACAACCACCCGAGGGGCTCACACTCGGGCGCAGGTCAACGCAGCTATCCATTTTTAATAGGTGCTTATCTAATCAGTTAAAAACAAATGTCGATATTACCTGTAGGGGTAGTCATTGCCGGGCCATGCACATGCGAGGGGTAAAAGTGCCATCGCCATCGCGCTAGTTCTGATTATAAGTCGCCGTTTTTTTTATTAAGTCGCCTACTTCATTGCAGTGAAAGCAACGGGCTTTTGCGTGCAGAACGTATTCAACGCTGGCATGCGCTGCTCTAACGTCGGCAGCAATGGATGACCCGAACGGGCTCCGATCCTTGCCACTCATTTGAGCCACTGCACATGAACAACTCGATGACTTCCACACTGCAAGCGCCGCCCCAGGGCCTGACACGGGCCATGGTGTTGCTGTTCGCCTTCTGTTGCGGCGCAATCGTCGCGAACATTTATTACGCCCAGCCGATCGTCGAGCTGATCGCCCCTGATCTTGGCCTGTCCGCACAAAGCGCCAGCCTGATCGTCTCGCTTACCCAGATCGGCTATGCGTTGGGGCTGCTGTTTCTCGTGCCGCTCTCGGACCTGATCGAAAACCGTAAGCTGATGATCGCGACGGCGGTGGTTGCGGCTGCCTGCCTGCTGGCGGCAGCGACGATGCAGCACGCCAACGGTTTCCTGTTGCTTTCACTGGTCATCGGCTTCAGCTCGGTTTCAGTTCAGATGCTGGTGCCGCTGGCCGCGCATCTGGCGCCCGAGCAGTCTCGCGGCAAAGTGGTGGGCAATATCATGGGCGGCCTGTTGCTGGGCATTCTGCTCGCACGTCCGCTGTCCAGCCTGATCGCCGACCACTTCGGCTGGCGCGCGGTGTTCCTGTACGCGGCGCTGGTGATGCTGACCATCGTGGTGCTGCTTTCCCTGACCATTCCACGGCGCGTGCCCGATGCACGCGCGACTTACGGGCAACTGCTCAAATCCCTGGCGACCTTGCTGAACCGTCACGCGGTGCTGCGCCAGCGCGCGCTGTATCAGGGCCTGCTGTTCGCCGCGTTCAGCCTGTTCTGGACGACCGCGCCGGTGGAGCTGGCACGCCATCATGGCCTGTCGCAAACCCAGATTGCGTTGTTTGCTTTGGTCGGTGCGATCGGCGCCATCGCCGCCCCCATCGCCGGTCGCCTCGCCGATGCAGGCTTTACTCGCCGCGCGTCATTGATGGCGATGATGCTCGCGCCTGCTTCGTTCCTGATTGGCCTCAGCACGCCTGGCTATAGCGTCATTGGCCTGGCGGTGACTGGTGTGTTGCTGGATTTTGCCGTGCAGATGAACATGGTGCTGGGCCAACGGGCGGTCTACGCCCTGGACCCTGCCAGTCGCGGTCGGCTGAATGCGCTGTACATGACCAGCATTTTCGTCGGCGGCGCGATCGGCTCGGCAATGGCCAGCGCGCTGTACGAACATGACGGCTGGCAGGGCGTGATCGCGATCGGCGCGGGCCTGCCGCTGGTGGCGCTGGCGGTGTTCGTGCTCGTCGAGTCGAAGGGCGCAAAGGCTCGCTAAGGCGCAATCGGCTCGACCCTGCGAAACCGGCGCTCAAAGTCTCGGAAAGAGGGGCTGACGGTGCCGGTTTCGCCATGCGCTCGGGGTTTCCCCGGTCATGCGCGTGAACACCCGGGTCAGATGGGGCTGATCGGCAAAGCCACACTGCTCGGCAATGCTCGACAGGGACAGCGCCGGGGTCTGCCGTAACAACTCCCGCGCCCGCTCGACGCGCATCTTCAACAACCAGGTGTGCGGTGCAACACCCGTCGCCTGTTTGAAGGCCCGGGAAAAATGGCTGCGGGTCAGCGAACATTCCTGAGCGATGCGCTCGACCGACAAGTCAGCGCCCAGCTGACTGGCGATCAATTCCTTGGCAATGGACAGCTGGGCAGGTGTCAGTGCCGCGTGGGTCTTGCCGGAAGGCGGCGCGATCCGCCCGTAATGTTCGAGCGCGTGAGTGCACACCGCCAGCAGCACGTAATCGATGAACAACTGATTGCGCGTGTCAGGCCGCGCCAGCGCGGGCAGCAGCGCCTGGGCGAGCTGGTGAATGACCGGGTCCTCACTGCCGCCTTGCTCGTAACGGAACGTCCCGACCTTTCGGGCTCCGCGCTCGGCCTGCAGTTCATCCAGCGTGGCACGCGGCAGGATCAGCCGCAGATTGTCGTAAGCCGAACGGTGCTGGCAGCGCAGTTCATTGCCCATGAACGGCAGCGACACGCTGCCCTGTCGATAGCCACCGGCGTAATTCAGGCGCCGGCCGTGCCAGAGCCGATGCGCGGCGAAGTCTTCAAGCTGGACGATGATCGAAAACGCGTCCAGGCATGGAATGTCGATGATCTTTTCCGGGTCGGGCGCAGGCTGGCGAACCCGCACCGCGGTGAATTTTTCGCTGCGCAATTGCAGCATCAGGGGATCGCTCAAGGCCGGCTCCTTTCAGTCCAGGTGATGAGCCGGGCCGCTCACTCCCTGTGCATGCGCGGCCCGGTCGTGACCATGCTAGTCGATCAGCGGCACATGAGCAGCACGTTGATACGGCCCGTATTCCACCGGCACCCACTGAAAGTGCTTGTCCACCGAGAGAATGTGCCCTGTGCCGGGGAACGGCAGGTGCGCAGCGGCGACCCAGATTTTCTTGCTGGCGGCTTCGCTGAAGACCTGATCGCGGCTGGCGATGGCATTTTTACTGTTCTCGTCGAAGGCGATGCTCACCTTCGGATGATCGAACTGTACGGCCAGGTTATGCACCAGATCGCCAATAAACAGGATGGTCTGCCCTTTGGAGGTGAACTGATAGGTCGTGCTGCCCGGCGTGTGCCCGGCTTCCAGCGTGGTCTTCACCTCGGCGACCGGTGACTCGCCGGGCGTGAAGGTTTTGAACCGGCCCGCTGCGACATAAGGTGCGGTGGAGTCCTGAGCGATCTTGAAGTAAGGCTTGGCCTGTTCCGGAACGCGGGCCAGCGCCGTCGGGTCCAGCCAGTAATCGGCCTCCGGCCTGGCCGCGTAAACGGTCGCATTGGCGAACACCGGCTGCTTCTGTGCATCCACCAGCCCGCAGACGTGATCCAGGTGCAGGTGCGTCAGCAGGATGGTGTCGACCTGCTCGGGCTGGTAACCCGCTGCCCTGATGTTCTGCGAGAGCATGCCGGCGGTTTCGCCGATGCACTGGCCGGCGCCGGTGTCCACCAGAATCAGGTTTTTGCCGGTGTTGACCAAAAACGCATTGAACGCGGTCTGCACGCCCGGCGTCTCGATGGCGCGCCGGGCCAGAATCGCGCGTATCTGCTCCGGCTTCATGCCTTGCAGCAACTTGGGCGACAGGTCGTTGTAGCCATCGAACAAGGCCGTGACTTCGTAATCCCCGACGGCCAGGCGAAAGTAGCCGGGGACCTGGGTTTTCTGTTGTGCCGGAGCCTGCGCCGCGGCGAAGCCAGAGCTTAAGGCAATGCCCAGTGCCACACAGCGGGCCAGAGGAAGCAGAGATGAGCGCATGAGATGCCTCGGATCAAAGAAGAGAGATCGTCGATGATGCGGGGGCGAAACATTCGGGGATTGAAGCAATGTGCTTGTTTCGGCGCGAAGGGCGCGTTGCCCGGCGCAGCCCTTGGTGAACGCCAGCCACCGCACAGCGCGCGTCAGCGGTTATAGACATCCGCCCGGCCCCTGCCTAACATCCGCGCGAGCCCAAGCGACCTGTCATTCTCAAGCGGATAACCACAATGTCTACCGTTGCCCCTCATTATTCGCTGGCCTGGAGTCTGCTTCTGTTATTGGCCGACGTGCTCGCCTGGCAGTTGCTGGCCGACCGCAACCGGCTGTTGCGCATCGCGGTGCGCCTCGGCGCATTCGTCGCCTACAGCCTGGTGATCATCAACGCCGGGGTCAGCCCGCTGGAGGCGCCCGCCTGGCCTCAGGACAGCGCCTTGCAATTCGGCGCCACGGCGCTCGCGATTGTCTGGTGGATGTACGCCGCACGGACGCTGACCGTCGTCCTCGGCGTGCTGCTGACCAGCCGCGTCGGCCACAGCGGCCGGCTGCTGCAGGAAGTGATCGGCGCGGTGATCTTCCTCATCGCCATCGTCGCGGCGGCCGGTTACGTGCTGCAACTCCCGGTCAAGGGCCTGCTCGCCACGTCCGGTGCCATGGCAATCATTGTCGGTCTGGCGTTGCAGAGCACGCTCAGTGACGTGTTCTCCGGCATCATCCTCAACACCACCAAGCCATATCAGGTCGATGACTCGATCTCCATCGACGGCATGGAAGGCAAAGTGATGGACATCGACTGGCGCGCCACGCATTTGCTCACCGGCGTGGGCACCATGGTGGTGATTCCCAACTCGGTGGCGGCGAAGGCGAAAATCGTCAATTTGAGCCGACCGGTCCATATTCATGGCGTGTCGATCACGATCATGATGTCGCCGCATATCCGGCCGCGCCGGGTCCTCGATGCGCTGGAGCGTGCCTTGCAGGGCTGCAGCGCCCTGCTGCTGACGCCGAAGCCGCGCGCCGTGGTCAAGGACACCAGCCCGACCACCATCGAATACGCCGTCACCGGTTTCATCAGCGACCTCAACAACAAGAGCGACGTGCGCAATCTACTGTTCGACCTGGCGTACCGGCATCTGGAAGCGGCAGGGATTTCCTGGCAGTCGGAGACCGCGGCTGAACCGGTGTCGCGCCAGAGGGCACTGCTCGATGAGGTGAAGATTTTCCGCACCAGCAGCGCAGAAGAAAAAGATCAGCTCGCCAAGAGCATGGTGTCTCGCGAATACGCGGCCGGGCAGACCATCATTGAACTGGGCGAGGTGACCGATGGCCTGTTCGTGATCGCCACCGGCGTGGTGTCGGCCAGCGTGAAGGACGGCGCGAATCTGGTCGAAGCCGGGCGCATGGGGCCCGGTGAGGTCATGGGCGAACAGAGCATACTCGGCGACACCCCATCAGAAGGCCGTTTCGTGGCCCTGACCTCGTGCGTCATCTACCGCATCGACAAGGCCGCCACGCGTCAGGCGATGGAGAAGCGCGTGGAAATCACCACCGCATTGAACAAACTCCAGGCGGTCCGCCAGCAGAACACTCAACACGTCCTGCTGCGCAAACCGGTGGCGGTCAAGAAAAGCAATTTCCTTGGCTGGCTGCAGAAGCGCTGATCGCCCCACGGGCAGGCCATGGCTGACACAACGTTGCTGCCCTAAACGGAAACGCCCCCGATCCGTTGAAGGATCGAGGGCGGGTGCGGGCCGTGGAATCAGTTGCCTTCAAGCAGCGAACGCAACATCCAGGCGGCTTTTTCGTGGACCTGCATGCGTTGGGTCAGCAGGTCCGCCGTAGGCTCATCACTGACTTTTTCCAGCAGTGGGAACATGCCTCGTGCGGTGCGTACCACCGCTTCCTGGCCCTCGACCAACTGGCGGATCATGTCGTCGGCCGCTGGCACGCCCGGCTCCTCTTTGATCGACGACAGGCGAGCATAGGTCGAGTAGGTGCCGGGCGCCGGGAAACCCAGTGCACGGATGCGTTCGGCGATGGCGTCAACCGCGGTCGCCAGCTCCGTGTATTGCTCTTCGAACAACAGGTGCAGCGTGCGGAACATCGGACCGGTGACGTTCCAGTGGAAGTTGTGGGTCTTGAGGTACAGCACGTAGGTGTCAGAGATCAGCCGCGACAATCCCTCTACAATTTGCCCGCGATCCTGTTCGTTGATACCGATTTCGATAGCCATGACTTGCTCCCTTGGTCGCTTGATTTCTCGTGATGGGTTCATTGTAGGGAGCGCATCGGGGCAGCGGAAATCAGCCATGGCAATCGCAACCATCGACAGCGGCTATGACCGGATTGAAGTCAGGCGGTACTGACAACGGGCAGCTACGCGCCCTCCTCACCCAGAAAAACCTGCAGCCGTGAACGCAGCCAGCGTTCGGCCGGATCGTTGTCACGGACCTGACTCCAGACCATGTGCACCGGCAATGGCTCAAGGGCAATCGGCAGCGCCTGAACGCTCAGCCCGCCCCGCGCCGCCAGCACGGTGGCGGCATAATCCGGCACCGTAGCGATCAGGTCGGTGCCCTCCAGCAGCTCGCTCAGGCTGTTGAATTGCGGAACCGCCAGCACGACCCTGCGCTCGCGCCCCAGCAGCCGCAAGGCGTCGTCGACAAAACCGACCGTGCCACCGGCGAACGACACCAGTGCATGGGGACGGGCGCAGAATCCGTCCAGATCCAGCGGCTGCGTACCGCCGTCGCCGCGCAACAGCACGACGCGACTCGTGCGCAGCGCCTGCCGCCGGACGCTGCCCGGCAGTTCGGTGGTGTAGCCGACGCCCACGGTGATCTCGCCCGCGCCGAGCAATCCAGGCATCTGCAGATAGTTGGCCCTGCGCACCACCAACACAATGCCGGGTGCCTCCAGGCGAAGCTGTCTGAGCAGGCGCGGCAGCAGCGCGAACTCGACGTCATCGGCCAGACCGATGTGAAACACCCGGTCGCTGCACGCCGGGTCGAACTCGGCCGGTTGCCGGACCGCCATGGCGATGGACTCCAGCGCGGGGCCAAGCAGCAAGGCAATCTCCCGTGCCCTGGGCGTGGGTTCCATGAATCGGCCGGACCGCTCGAACAGCGGGTCGTTGAACAACTCCCTCAGACGCGCCAGTGCCGCGCTCACCGCAGGCTGGCCGAGGAACATGTTTTGCGCCGCGACACTGACACTGCGGGCCTTCATCAAGGCTTCGAAAATCAGCAGCAGATTGAGATTGATGTGCCGCAGGTCAGTGTGATTCATGACCGGAATCCCGCTTTTAATTACGGTCGTCATCTTTACAAATCCCGACGCCGAAAGTCAAAGCTTCAAAGCACTGTTCATGTCACTGCGCGGTGACCGTGTGGACGAGGGGGCATAAAAAAACGCGCCAGGATCGAGATCGTGGCGCGTCTGGTTTACCCGGCCGGGGCCTGGGCACTCAACAGCATTTGGGCCCGGCCTTGCCGCCGTAACGGGCGTCCTGCCTTTCGCGGAAGAACGCTTCGTAACTCATCACCGGCTGGTCCGGGTGGGTCTTGTGCATGTGCTCGACGTAGTTGTCGTAGTCAGGCATGCCCACCATCAGGCGGGCCGCCTGCCCGAGGTATTTGCCGAGACGGCTGAGGTCATTGAACATCAGCGCGCTTCCGGCATCGCCTGAAACGGTGCTTCCTTGTCGCTGCGCTCTTTCTTGACCCACGCCGCGCGACCCACCTTGATCGCATAGAACAGGATGCTCAGCACCACGAACAGGAACAGTGTGGTCAACGCTGCGTTGGTGTACGCGTTGAAGATCACGTGTTGCATCTGCTCGACGGTTTTCGCCGGCGCCAGAATCTGGCCAGCCTCGGCCGCCGCGCTGTACTTCTTCGCCAGCGCCAGGAAACCAACGGCGGGGCTTGGGTCGAACAGCTTGATGAAACCAGCGGTCACGGTGCAGATCAGCAGCCACGACGCGGGCAGAATGGTGACCCAGGCATACTGCTGGCGCTTCATCTTGATCAGCACCACCGTGGCCAGCATCAGCGCGATCCCGGCGAGCATCTGGTTGGAAATGCCGAACAGCGGCCACAAGGTGTTGATGCCACCCAGCGGATCGATCACGCCCTGGTACAGCAGATAACCCCACAACGCGACGCAACCACCGGTGCCAATCACGTTGGCAGTCCAGGATTCCGTGCGTTTCAGCGCGGGCACGAAACTGCCGAGCAGGTCTTGCAGCATGAAACGACCGGCGCGGGTACCGGCGTCAACGGCGGTCAGGATGAACAGCGCTTCGAACAGGATCGCGAAGTGGTACCAGAACGCCATGGTGTTCTGACCCGGCAAGACCTGGTGCAGGATCTGCGCGATACCCACCGCCAGCGTCGGCGCGCCGCCCGCACGGGCCAGCACGGTATTTTCGCCAATCTCCCTGGCCACTGCGGTCAAGGCATCGGGGGTGATGGCAAAGCCCCACGAAGTAATGGTCTGCGCGGCAGTCACCACGTCGCCACCCACCACAGCCGCAGGGCTGTTCATGGCGAAATAAACGCCCGGGTCGATCACCGAGGCAGCGACCATGGCCATGATAGCCACGAACGATTCCATCAGCATGCCGCCGTAACCGATGTAACGAGCGTTCTTCTCGTTATCCAGCAGTTTGGGCGTGGTGCCCGAAGAAATCAGCGCGTGGAAGCCCGACACCGCGCCACAGGCAATGGTGATGAACAGGAACGGGAATAGCGCACCCTTCCAGACCGGGCCAGTGCCGTCGGTGAACTGGGTCAGGGCCGGCATTTTCAGCTCAGGGGCGAGGATCAGAATGCCGATCGCCAGCGCGACGATGGTGCCGATCTTCAGGAACGTAGACAGGTAGTCACGGGGTGCCAGCAGCAGCCAGACCGGCAGCATGGCAGCCACGAAACCATAACCGACCAGCATCCAGGTGATCTGCACGCCGGTGAAGGTGAAGGCATGGGCCCACCCGGGGCTGGCCGCCACTTGGCCACCGGCCCAGATCGACAGCAGCAACAGCACTACGCCAATGATGGAGATTTCACCGATCCGGCCCGGGCGGATGTAGCGCATGTACACGCCCATGAACATCGCAATCGGGATCGTCGCCAGCACGGTGAACATGCCCCACGGGCTTTCGGCCAGGGCCTTGACCACGATCAGAGCCAGCACCGCAAGGATGATGATCATGATCAGGAAGCAGCCGAAGAGTGCGATGGTGCCGGGGATGCGGCCCATTTCTTCGCGGACCATGTCGCCCAGCGACCGGCCGTTACGGCGAGTGGACAGGAACAGGATCATGAAGTCCTGCACCGCGCCGGCCAGTACCACGCCGGCGATCAGCCAGAGCGTGCCGGGCAGGTAGCCCATCTGCGCGGCCAGAACGGGACCGACCAGCGGGCCTGCACCGGCGATAGCGGCAAAGTGGTGACCGAAGAGGATGTGTTTGTTGGTGGGAACGTAGTCCAGTCCGTCATTGTTGATCACCGCGGGGGTCGCCCGGGTCGGATCGAGTTGCATGACGTGATTGGCGATGAACAGGCTGTAGTAGCGGTACGCAACCAGATAAATGGCAACAGCGGCGACGACAATCCAGAGTGCGTTGATGGCTTCACCGCGGCGCAGCGCGACGACACCCAAGGCGCATGCCCCGAGGGCAGCGACGGCGAACCAACCCAGATGTTTGGTCAGTCGGGTCATTGTGGGTCTCCTGCCCAAGCTCATGGCTTGTGGCGTAATTGTTATTGTTCGGTCCGGGGTAACGGAGCGTCGCCACTATCCACGCAGTTGTCAGCAAGAGAAATTCGTACTACTACGGGATCAACTGCGTAGTTTTACGTAGATAACCAAAAGGTTGGACGACAGAAACTTCCGCGAGCTGCACCACCGCTTTCGCAAGCAAGCCTGCCACGGGTGTCCAGCGTCAGCCATTGCGTGTCTAATACCGCCCACAACACCCCGCCCCGCCGGACGTCACCACCATGCAGCTGAAACACAAAATCGTCGCCCTCGGCCTGTTGCCGCTGATCCTTGCCGTGTCGGTGATCTGCGCCTTGGTGATCGTGCAGAATCAGCGCCTGGGGGAACAACAGGCGCAGTTGATCGAAGACAGCATCCTGGCGAGCAAACGTGCCGAGCTGAAGAACTACGTCGAAATGGCCATGAGCGCGCTGGCGCCCCTTTACGACAGCGGCCGCAACGACGAGCAGACCCAGCAGAAGGTCCTCGAGGAGCTGTCGAAACTGAGTTTCGGCATCGACGGCTACTTCTTCGTCTACGACCAGAACGGCCGCAACCTGATGCACCCGCGCCAGGCCGCGCTGGTGGGCAAGGACTTGTGGAACATGACCGATCCGCAGGGCCTGCTGGTGATTCGCGCCCTGCTGCAAAGCGCTGAATCCGGCGACGGCTTTCAGCATTACGCCTGGGAAAAGCCGTCCACCGGCCAGGTCACCGACAAGCTCGCCCACGTGGTCATGCTCGATCGCTGGGGCTGGATGCTCGGCACCGGCATTTATCTGGAAGACGTCGAACGCGCCACCCAACAGGCGCGCAAGGAAGTCGCGCGGGGCATTTATGCGACCATGCTCGACATCGGCGCCGTGGCACTGATCGCCGTGCTGCTGGTGTTCATCTGCGGCGTCACCCTCAACGCCAGCGAACATCGCCTCGCCGACCGCAAGCTGCAGATGCTCAACCAACGGATCATGAACCTGCAGGAAGAAGAGCGCTCCCGGCTGTCACGCGAGCTGCATGACGGCATCAGTCAGGTGCTGGTGTCGATCAAGTTTCAGTTCGAACTGGCCGGGCTGCAACTGGAAGGCAACGACCAGCGCGGCCTCGACACCCTGCGTCAGGGGACCGAGCGGCTGGGTGAGGCGATCGGTGAAATCCGCACCATCTCCCATGACCTGCGCCCCTCGCTGCTTGACACATTGGGGCTGGCGGCGGCCGTGACCCAACTGGTCTCCGAGTTCGAGCAACAGAGCGGCCTGAACATCCACTACACCCACGACCTGAGCAACCTGAAGCTGGCCGAAGGGGCGCCGGTCGCCCTCTTCCGCATCCTTCAGGAGGCCTTGACCAATGTCGAGCGCCACGCCCAGGCGCAGAACGTCTACATCGACCTGCAGGGCAATAAACGCCAGGTGCAACTGACGGTGCGCGATGACGGTGTCGGCTTCAACGCCGATGTCGGCCATTTGCAGGAGATACAAGGCGGCATCGGGTTGCGTAATATTCGCGAGCGCGTCGAGCACTTCCATGGCCAGCTGAACCTGTATTCCGCGCCGGGGCACAGCGAATTGACCGTAACCATGCCCGTCAGCGCAGCCGCCTGATTCCATCCCCCCACACAGGAAGCCCGTTCCGATCATGAGCGCCAGCCCGTCCATCCGCATCGCCCTGGTCGACGACCACTCTCTGGTTCGCGACGGCGTGCGCGCCCTGCTCTCGACCCGGCCGCTGTTCGAAGTGGTGGGTGAAGCGGAGAACGCCGCTCAGGCACTGACGATGTGCGAGGACGTCAAACCGCACATTTTGCTGGTCGACATCGGCCTGCAGGACATGAACGGCCTGGAACTGACCCAGCTGATTCGCCAGCGCTGCCCGGCCATCAAGATTCTGATCCTGAGCATGTACGACAATCAGGAATACGTCGCGACCTCGATCCGTGCCGGCGCCAGCGGTTACGTGCTCAAGAACGCCCCGTCGCGGGAAATCGTCGCCGCCATCGAAGCGATCGCCACAGGCGGCACGTTCTACAGCGCCGAGGTGACCCTCAAGCTGGTGTCGAAGAAAACCGAAGAAAACGAACTGACCCCGCGCGAGGTGCAAGTGCTGGTCGGGCTCGCGAAAGGACTGGACAACAAGACCATCGCGCGCGACCTGGCCATCAGCGTCCGGACGGTCGAAACCCACCGGCTGAGCATCCGCCGCAAGCTCAAGGTCGACAAACCGGCGGGCCTGGTGAAGTACGCGATGGAGCATGGGCTGCTGTTGCCGTGATCCATCGCGTTACTGCCGGGTCACGGGCGGCGTTCACCCTCACGCAATGCCTTTTCCGCGGTGTCCTGATCCACCGGTAAAGGGAACCTGAACGTCGCGCCTTGGCCGGGGACGTCGATCAGCTCGATGCGATGCCCGTGCAACTGCAGGATCTGGTGGACGATACGCAACCCCAGGCCGCCATCGCGACGCGCCCCTCCGATGTTGAAGGGCCGCAGGAACAGGCCTTCGCGCAGTTCGGCGGCAATCCCCGGTCCGGTGTCGCTGACAATCACGTCGACGAAGTTGCCCCGGGGCAGCAGCGACACGCTGACCTCGCCCCCTTGCGGGGTGTGACGCACGGCGTTGTCGAGCAGGTTGGTGAGCACGCGTTCGATCAGCCCGAGATCGGCATGAACACCGGGGCACGACGGCGCGAAGTGTGGCGTCAGCGTCAGCGAACGGGCTTCGGCCGCCAGTTCGAATTTCTGGAAGATGTCCTGCACCAGGTCGGTCAATGAAAACCCTTCGATCACCGGCACGACGAAACCGTGCTCCAGGCGCACCAGTTCGAGCAGCGACTGCGCCAGGCCGCCCACCTTGCGGCTCTGATCGAGCGCGATCCCCAGATAACGACGACGTTCTTCGGCACTGAGGCTGGCGTCCTTGACCGACAGCACTTCGAGATAGCCATGCAGCGATGCCAGCGGCGTGCGCAGGTCGTGGGAAATGTTCGCGACCAGTTCGCGGCGATCCTGGCTCTGCCGGGTCAAGGTCTGCCACTGCTCGCTCAGGCGGCTCTGCATCCGCTTGAACGTCGCATCCAGCACGGCAATCTCGTCGTGGCCCTGCGGAGCGCGCTGGGTGTCTGTCTGAGCCGGCGCCACCGGCGCAGCATTGATGTCGAACCCGCTCACCGAATCGGTCAGGCGGCGCAGCGGCCGGGTGATCCAGCCAAACGCCGCGAGCCCGGCCAGCAGGCACAGCAAGGCGATCAGACCGATTGCCCACAGCGCCGTGCTCAGGGCTTCGCTGGTGGCGCCGCGTTCGGCCAATCGGTCATGGGCTTCGCCCAGCAGCACCACGTAGAGAAAGCCGGCGGGTTTGCCCATCACCATCAATGGCGCGGCGCTGAAGACCTTGCGGGTGGTCATGCTGCGCGGGTCATCACCGAGGATCGGCAGCGGATCACCGGCCAGCAACCGGCGCACAGGGGCCAGATCGACACGGCCGCGCAGCACGCGGTCTCTGGGCGCGGCATCACCGACAATGCGCCCCGCATCGTCCAGCAGGTACACCTCGACACTGGGATTAACCAGCATCAACTGACTGAACAACTCGCGCACGGCGTCCGGCTTCAGGCCGTTGGCGTCCATCAGTTGGGTGTCACGGGCGATGTGTTGCGCCAGATCCCGGGACAGGCCCTGCACCACTTCCAGCTCATGCATCTTGCTCGAGCGCACCTGCAGCCAGACAGAGGTGCCGCAGCAGACCAGCAACAGCAGCGCGAACACCAGCGACAGGCGTTGAGTCAGGGTCATGTTCACAGCGTCTCTCCCAACGTGTCGCCAGGCTCGGCGAATTTATAGCCGCGCCCCCAGACCGTGAGGATGCGCAGCGGCTGCGCCGGATCCGCTTCGATCTTCGCCCGCAGCCGGTTGATGTGGGTATTGACGGTGTGCTCGTAGCCTTCGTGGTTGTAGCCCCACACCGAATTGAGCAGGTCGAGACGTGAAAACACCTTGCCCGGTTGCCGAGCGAAGAAGTACAGCAGGTCGAATTCCCGAGGCGTGAGGTCCAGCACGCGGCCTTCCAGCGACGCCTCGCGGGTCAACGGGTCGATGAACAGACCCGCGCTGGACAGGCTGCCAGCGTCCATCTTCAGGTTGCGCGCCATGGCGTCGACCCGGCGCAGCAGCGCCTTGACCCTGGCGACCAGCTCCATCATCGAGAACGGCTTGGCCAGATAATCGTCGGCGCCCAGCTCAAGGCCCAGAATCCGGTGCATTTCGCTGGAGCGCGCGCTGGTGATGATGATCGGCGTGTAGCGCGTCATGGCCCGCGCCCGACGACAGATTTCAAGGCCATCCACCCCTGGCAGCATCAGGTCCAGAATCAATGCGTCCCAGCCGCCTTGTTCGAGCAGACGCAGGCCTTTTTCGCCGTCGGCGCTGTGCACGACGTCAAAATGTTCGTCGCGCAGGTGCAGGCAGATCAGGTCGGCAATATGACTGTCGTCCTCAACCACCAGAATGCGTTTGGGCTGTTCCATGGAAAGTAAAACCTGACAGGCGCATCGATCGCGCGATGTCCCATTGTGCCGATTTCGACGCCGCGCAGTTATCACGAATTGTTTAACTCTCGGTGAGGATTCCGGGAACAGACCGCCCCTAACCTTGGCTCATCGCAACAGGCCGCTCGTAATCGGCTGTGCAGAGGAGTCATCTCATGCTTTCAAGAAGACAATTCATGGTACTGAGCGGCGGCGCGGGTGTGGCGGCAATTGCCCTCGGCATGCTGCCCAAATTCGCCGATGGCCAGGCCCTTGTCGCACCAGACGCCCCGATCGGCACCTTTGAAGTCAGTCACACTGACGATGAGTGGCACGCGCTGCTCAGCGACGATCAGTTTCAGGTGCTGCGCCGCGAGGCCACCGAAAGGCCCTACAGCAGCCCGCTGAACGAAGAGCACCGCGGTGGCACCTTC
Source organism: Pseudomonas sp. efr-133-TYG-103a (assembly GCF_030209235.1). NCBI lineage: Bacteria > Pseudomonadati > Pseudomonadota > Gammaproteobacteria > Pseudomonadales > Pseudomonadaceae > Pseudomonas > Pseudomonas sp. efr-133-TYG-103a. The sequence continues at coordinate 7,268 of NZ_JARVSK010000014.1, read as the reverse complement.
GCCTGCGCCGGTTGCCAGCTGCCGTTGTTTTCGTCGACCACCAAATTCGACAGCCACACCGGATGGCCGAGCTTCTGGACGCCGCTGGACAATGCCACCGCCATCCGCACCGACACCTCGTTCGGCGTCTTGCGCAAGGAGGTTCACTGCCGACGCTGTGGTGGGCATCTGGGCCACGTGTTCACCGACGGCCCGAAGCCCACAGGACTGCGCTACTGCATGAATGGCCTGGCGATGAGTTTTGCCGAGCAAACAACATGACAACCGATGTGTAGGAGCGTGGCTTGTCCCGCGATCTGCCGGGGACCGGCAGCAAACCCGGTGCGTGCGGTGTGTCTGGGACAACGCGTTATCTGAATGCGTGACGACTTAGTCGCCGATTTCCGGACAAGCCCCGCTCCTACAACGTCTTGCGTTGCGATCGAACTGCATTTATCTGAACGGAATAAAACCATGCTCCTGATCATCCTCGCCTACCTCGGCGGCGTGCTGACCATCGTCAGCCCGTGCATCCTGCCGGTTCTGCCGTTTGTCTTTGCACGCACCGGCCAGCCGTTCGTGCGCAGCGGCTTGCCGTTGCTGGTCGGCATGGCCGTCACCTTCGCACTGGTGGCGACCCTGGCGGCGGTCGGCGGTGGCTGGGTCGTCCAGCTCAACCAGTATGGCCGCGGCCTGGCGCTGATTTTCGTGGCGCTGTTCGGCCTCACCTTGCTGCTGCCCAGGCTGGCTGAGCGCCTGACCCGACCGCTGGTGGCGGCGGGCAGTCGCCTGACCGAGACCGCCTCGACGGGTATCGGGCCCAGCGTCTGGGCCTCGTTCATGATCGGCGTCGCCACCGGCCTGCTGTGGGCGCCCTGTGCCGGGCCTATTCTGGGTCTGGTCCTGACCGGCGCAGCGCTGCAAGGCGCAAGCATCGGGACGACGATTCTCCTGTTGGCCTACGCCGCCGGTGCCGCTACTTCGCTGGCCCTCGCCTTGCTCGTGGGCGGCAAAGTGTTTGCGGCCATGAAGCGCTCGCTGGGTGCGGGTGAATGGATTCGTCGGGGCCTGGGCGCCGCGATGCTCGCCGGCGTTGCCGCCATCGCGCTGGGCCTTGATACCGGCGTGCTGACGAAGATTTCCACGGCCTCCACCGGTGGACTGGAGCAAGCGCTGGTGGGGCGACTGACCGGGAATTCTCGCTCGGGCAACCCTGCCGAAGGCGGCGCGATGATGGCGCAGAACGTGCCGGGCCGCGACGGCCCCGGCAGTGCCGATCCGGCCAGCCCCGTCATGCAGGCGTCAGGCGCCATGATGATGGCGGCGAAGAACACCTCGCCAGGCCTGCCGGTGGAAGGCCAGCTGCCTGCGCTCGACGGCGCCGTGCAATGGTTGAACAGCGCGCCGCTGACCGCCGCGCAGCTCAAGGGTAAAGTGGTGTTGGTGGATTTCTGGACCTACTCCTGCATCAACTGCCTGCGCAGCCTGCCCTACGTCAAGGCGTGGGCCGACAAGTACCGTGATCAGGGCCTGGTGGTGATCGGCGTGCACGCGCCGGAGTTCGCTTTCGAGCGTGACGTGAAAAACGTGACCAAAGCCATGGCTGATCTGGGCATCGACTATCCGGTCGCCGTCGACAACGACTATGCCATCTGGCGCGCCTTCGATAACCAGTACTGGCCGGCTCACTATTTTGCCGATGCCAAGGGCCAGATTCGCTATCACCATTTCGGTGAAGGCGCGTATGACGAATCCGAGCGGGTGATTCAGACACTGCTGCGCGAAGCCGGCCAGACGCAGATCAGCACTGATCTGATCGACGCCAGCGGCAAGGGCGTGCAACAGACGGCGGACATGGGTGACGTCAAATCGCCGGAAACTTACCTGGGCTACGATCGCGCCGAAAACTTCGTGTCCCAGGGCGGCGCCCGGCATGACCAGCCCTCGAGCTACAACACCCCGCCCATGCTGGCCCTGAACACTTGGGGCCTGGAAGGACAGTGGAACATCGGCGCCGAGCGGATCAGTCTCGCCGCACCGGGCGGCAAGATCAGCTACCGCTTCCACGCCCGCGACCTGCACCTGGTGCTGGGCCCGGGCAGTGACGGCAAGCCGCTGCACTTCAAGGTCTCGGTCGATGGCAAGGCGCCCGCCGATGCCCATGGCACCGACGTCGCGCCGGACGGGAGCGGCACGGTGACCGAACAGCGCCTGTATCAACTGCTGCGTCAACCCGGCGACATCGCCGATCACACCTTCACCATCGAATTCAGCGATCCGGGCGTCTCTGCTTACGCCTTCACGTTCGGTTGAGTTCCGTCTCGCGTCAGGAGTGTCAGACATGAAAACATCACCCATCCACCGCTTCCGTTCAACGCTGCCGAGCGTGCGGCGCCATGGCCTGCGCCTGTTGGCAGGTGCCTTGCTGCTGCAGACCGCCGCCTGCTCGTTTGCCGGCAACGAAGACGCCGTGAGCATCGCGCCGCCGCAGCAGGATGAAGTCGTCAGCACCACGCACAGCGAGAAGGCGGTGCTCGCCGGCGGCTGTTTCTGGGGTGTCCAGGGCGTGTTCCAGCATGTTCAGGGGGTCTCCCGCGTCGTCTCCGGCTACACCGGCGGACAGGCCGATACCGCACAATACGAGCGCGTCAGCGAGGGCGATACCGGGCATGCCGAATCAGTGGAGATCACCTTCGATCCGGCGCAGGTCAGTTACGGCAAACTCCTGCAGATCTTCTTCTCGGTGGCGCACAACCCCACCGAGCTCAATCGCCAGGGCCCCGACCACGGCACTCAATACCGATCGGCGATATTCCCGCAGAGCCCTGAACAACAGGCCGTGGCTCAGGCCTACATTGCACAGCTCGACGCCGCCAAGTCATTCAACGCGCCCATCGTGACCAGGATCGAGCGCTACAACGGTTTCTACCCTGCCGAGGATTATCATCAGAACTTCCTCACCACCCACCCGACCTACCCGTACATCGTCATCAACGACCTGCCGAAGGTGAACCAGCTCAAGACGCTGTTCGCTGATCGCTACGCCGAACAGCCGGTGCTGTTGAAGACCTCGCAATAACACTATCGACCCGTCGGCGGCAGCCTGGTCTCCCTCGCTGCCGCTGGCAATTCAGGTCGTGAGGGCCGTGCTTGAGCCCTCGACAGCGACTGATCCACGCCCTCTAAACCAAAGTATGAGTGGCGAACACCTACGTATCGGGCGCCGGTACCAAGGTACAAGTGACGCCCCCGGCGCCCGCGAATATTCTTCACACATCCCTGTCATGCAGGCCGGACCTCTCTTAGCTGTGGGATACAGACCGTATCGGACAGGCTCGTCGCAGAACACGTGAGGAGATTCACCATGTTTGCCGAACTCGCCCCCAGATCCGCGCTCAACGCCGAATTCGCCAGTGATGCCCATGGCCTGTACACCACGCTGCACGGTGAGGAACGGGCACAATTCGTCGCCTTGCTCAATGAACACCTGGGCACGACCCAGCAAGTGTGCGGCTTTGCCCGCGAGGTACGCTGGCGCTTGCGCAAGTTGAACTACCAGGCCATCAAGGAACTGTTCAAAGGCCTGGACCTGGCGACCCAGCAATTCGTGACGTTCCTGCAGGGCCGGGTCGAGAGCCTCAGCGGTGCTTCGGCGCAACAGGTCTTCCCCGCCGCCACTTTGCAAGAAGCGGAACAGGCAGCCGGCTTTCGTGAATGTTTTCAGGAGATTCACCAGTTGTCCCAGCAACTCAGCGGGTTGGTGGAGCGCACGCAACGCTTCATGGACCGTGCGGTAGACGCAGGGGATTACGCCACGGCCAATCTGGTCAGCGAGGTGCTGTACCGGGCCAACCAACTGGTCTGCAAGATCAAGCTGGACATTCCCACCGGTGCCTCGTTTACCAGTGAATGCCGCCAGCCCACCCGTCCCAACAGTTACTTTTCGACCATGGAGGTCTGGGCCCAGAGCCCTGGCCTGATGGGCATCAGCGCAGCAGAGAGCTACCGTTTTTGAATCCTTCGACATGCAGATCTCTCCTCCCTTTGGCGCCCGGTCCGGGCGCTTTTTTTACCCCTTCAGCGCACATCATCGCCGCGCTTCAGGGATACGGTCATCTGCACGTCATGATGCTCCCGTATTCAAGGACGGCCGCACTGTTGATTCACGCAATTGACAGCCCCTTGTTCAAACTGCCACCCATTTGCGTTAAAAAGACGCTCGATCGTCGGCTTGCAGCGCTCTGGCACACGCCTCTGGCAGCCAGCCGCGCCTTGGCGTTTACAGCAAGAAGGCGCACGAGCGTCCAATAACAATACCGTTGAACCCTTGAGACTGACTGTCCCAAACCGGAGCCTGAGCATGAACAAACTCACAACAGTGGCGGGTGCACCCGTCGTCGACAACCAGAACTCGCAATCGGCCGGCCCCCGCGGCCCGCTGATGCTGCAGGACGTCTGGCTGCTGGAAAAACTCGCCCACTTCGACCGCGAAGTGATCCCGGAGCGTCGCATGCACGCCAAGGGTTCGGGCGCGTTCGGTACCTTCACCGTGACTCAGGACATCAGCCGCTACACCAAAGCGCGCCTGTTCTCCGAGATCGGTAAGAAGACCGACATCTTCATCCGCTTCTCCACCGTGGCCGGTGAGCGTGGGGCTGCGGATGCCGAGCGCGATATCCGTGGCTTCGCCATCAAGTTCTACACCGAACAAGGCAACTGGGACCTGGTGGGCAACAACACGCCGGTGTTTTTCCTGCGCGACCCGCTGAAATTCCCGGACCTGAACCACGCGATCAAACGCGACCCGCGCACCAACATGCGCAGCGCCGACAACAACTGGGACTTCTGGAGCTCGCTGCCGGAAGCCCTGCACCAGGTGACGGTGGTCATGAGTGACCGCGGCCTGCCAAAATCGTACCGTCACATGCACGGTTTCGGCAGCCACACCTTCAGCTTCATCAGCCCGGACAACCAGCGTTTCTGGGTCAAGTTCACCTTGAAAACCCAGCAAGGGATTCAGAACCTCACCGATCAGGAAGCCGCAGCACTGGTCGCCGACGATCGCGAAACCCATCAGCGCGATTTGTACGAGAGCATCGAGAAAGGCGATTTCCCGCAGTGGAAAATGTTCGTGCAGATCATGCCGGAAAGCGACGCCAGCACGTACAAGGTTCACCCGTTCGACCTGACCAAAGTCTGGCCACACGCCGACTACCCGCTGATCGAAGTGGGCACGCTGGAGCTGAACCGTAATCCGGACAACTATTTTCACGATGTCGAGCAGGCCGCGTTCAACCCGGCCAACGTTGTGCCGGGCATCAGCTTCTCGCCGGACAAAATGCTCCAGGGTCGGCTGTTCTCCTATGGCGACGCGCAGCGTTATCGTCTGGGCGTGAACCATCATCAGATTCCGGTGAACGCGCCGCAGTGCCCGGTCAACAGCTACCACCGCGACGGCCAGATGCGGGTCAACAGCAACGCTGGCGGCACCATCGGCTACGAGCCCAACAGCAAGGGCGCATGGGTCGAGCAACCGGACTTCTCCGAGCCACCGTTGGAGTTGCACGGCGCGGCGGCCAACTGGGATTTCCGCAAAGACGATGACGACTACTATTCGCAGCCCCGCGCGCTGTTCCGCCTGATGACCGCCGAACAGCAGCAAGTGCTGTTCGACAACACGGCACGGGCCATCAGCGGTGCCTCGGCACTGGTCAAGCAACGCCACATCGACAACTGCACCAAGGCTGATCCCGCCTATGGCGCGGGCGTCGCGGCAGCCATCGAGAAACTCGGCTGACGGATAATCGGCGTTGACAGGAAGGGGTGTTCAGGCGACGTTACTGACACCCCTTTTTTCTTGTCGAGTGGCACGCCATGAATGAACTCCAGCAGTTGAACGAAAGCCACGGTCTGTTGCTGGTGTTCGTCAACGTGCTGCTGGAACAGATCGGCCTGCCGGTGCCCGCCTACCCGACGCTGATCGTCACCGGTGCGCTGGCCATGCAGAGCAAACCATTGCTTGGCGCGGGCGTGCTGGTCGCCATGCTCGCCTGCCTGATCGCCGACGCCCTGTGGTACTGGGCGGGCAAGCGTTATGGCAGCGTGCTGCTCAAATCCATCTGCAAGATCTCCCTGTCCCAGGACACCTGCATTCGCCAGGGGCTGAACGTCTACGAGCGGGTCGGGCCGCGCGCGATGCTGCTGTCCAAATTCCTGCCCGGCGCGGGCGCACTGGTCACCACGGTCGCCGGCATGAACGCCACGCCGTTTGCGCTGTTCATGCGCTACTCACTGGCGGGATCGTTCATCTGGGCCGGCTCCGCCCTGCTGCTCGGCATGCTGTTCAGCGATGCGCTGATCCCGCTGCTGGACTGGCTGAGCGGCTACCTGCCCATCGCCATCGGCGCCGTACTGGGTTTGCTCGGCGTCTTCATCGCCTGGAAATACTGGAAACGCCGGCGCCTCCAGGCACGCACCGCCCGCGTGCCTCGCATCACCGTTCCACAGTTGCTGGCGCTGCGCGACTCCGACCAGGCGCCGGTGATCATCGATGTACGCCCCAGGTTTCATACGGCGGTGGTCGAAGGCATCCCCGGCGCTGTCTCCATCAGCCTGGAAGAACCGTTGGAGCCGTGGCTCGATCAGCTCGATGACGTCGACATGGTGTTCTACTGCGCTTGTCCGAACGAACTGTCCGCCGCCCTCCTCGCCGAAAAGCTCCACGCCCGCGGCCTGACCCGCGGCAAAGCGCTGGTCGGCGGCCTGGATGCATGGCGCGAAGCCCAAATCGCGGCGTCCGATCCGTCGGTCAAAGCCGCCACGGCCTGACGACGTTTGTTGGGGTTCGCGATTAGCACGTTGAACTGATCATCGAGTGCCGGTCGCGCGGGTGTCTTGGTGAGCAGGCTCACTCCCACCGGGACATCCGGGCATTGCCGAATTCTCCGGCCAGATACAAATCCCGTGGGAGCGAGCTTGCTCGCGAAGGCCTGATGCACTACCAGTAGGCGCGTGGCTGGTCCCGCGATCGGCGACGCAGTCGTCGTAAAACCTTGGCATGTGGTCTGCCTGATGTACTGCGTCATCCGATTCTGCTGCCGCTGCGCGCCAGTTCGCGGGGCAAGCCACGCTCCTACAAGGGACTTGTCGCGTTCCCGGGTCTCGGGACCAGGGCACGGAACTTGCGGAAGCTTGCTCGCGAAGGCTTGATGCACTACCAGTAGGAGCGTGGCTTGTCCCGCGATCGGCGACGCAGTCGTCGTAAAACCTTGGCATGTGGTCTGCCTGAT
>NZ_JARVSK010000037.1:0-74821 GCF_030209235.1 Pseudomonas sp. efr-133-TYG-103a | reverse complement strand
ACCGGCTTCAGCCAGGAAAAGGCCAGTTTGACCACCGCTAGCTTTATGGTGGGCCCACCGACGCCTTCCCGGCTAAAGCCGGTCCTACTCGATGTGCATGGCTCCCGACCTCCCGATCGACAGGTTCATCGCCGATCTGTAGGACCGGCTTCAGCCGGGAACAGGCCGGTTTGACCACCGCTAGCTTTATGGTGGGCCAACCGGCCCCTTCCCGGCTAAAGCCGGTCCTACTCGATGTGCGCGGCTCCCCGCCTCCCGATCGACAGGCTCATCACCATCCCTGCTCGATGTGCATGGTTTTCTACCTCACAATCGGCAAGCTCGTTGTCGATTTGATCTCCGACAGCGCCACTGTGGAGTTCACCTCCTGAATCCCCGGCACCAGCGACAGCTTTTCGAAGAAGAACCGCTCATACGCCTCGATGTCCGGCGTGACGATGCGCAGCAGAAAGTCGACTGAACCCATCAACACGTAACATTCCAGAACCTCCGGAAATCCGCGAATTGCCTCGGTGAACTCGGTGAAGTTCGAGCGGCCGTGAGCGTTGAGTTTGACCTCCGCGAAAATCTGCGTGTTGAGCCCGATCTTCTTGCGATCCAGCAGCGTAACCTGGCGCCGGATCACCCCCTCATCCTTGAGCCGCTGAATCCTGCGCCAGCACGGCGACTGGGAAAGCCCGACCTGCTCGGCAATCTGCGCACTGGAAAGCGACGCGTCTTCCTGCAGCAGAGCAAGAATCTTCCGATCGTATGCGTCCAGCTCTATTTGCATAATTTATTCCTGATTATCAACTATCGCGCATCAACAAGTCTTATCAATCGTAATACAGCCGAAGTTGGATCAGAAATTTCTTTTCTGCCATGTAAAGATTTCTCCACAACATTCGCTCGCCGCTGCTTCTGCGCAGCCGTCTTGAACCGGAGAGTCCAGCATGCCGCACCTTGAAGCCGTCAACTGCACCCCGCTGCGCCACGACGCCTGGTCCGTCGATAATGCCTTGTGCCTGTCGCGTTACCAGATCCTTGCAGAAGCCGAGCCCGACCTGATCTGCCGCGTGCTGAACCTGTTCGCGATGCAATACCTGATCCCTCAGCAGGTCAGCGTGCTGCAACAGGAGGACATGCTAATGATGCAGGTGGAGGTTGGCGGGATGACGTGGCATCGCGCGCAAGTAATTGGCGAAAAAATGCGCAACCTGATCAACGTATGCTCAGTCGATCTGGAACCGATGGGCGATTTCCACGTCCTAACCGAGCCCGTCTCACTCGCTGTCGGTTGAGCGCGCCGAAAATATTGGCAACGCTTCGCTACCTGCAGGACGCAACAACTGGCACGCTTGGGACTACTCTTGCTTACCGAAGTAAGCCGTATCGTCCAAAGGAGCCCGCATGTCCGTCCTCGCCCCATCCTCCCAGGACCGCTGGCTGGATCTGAACGAACTGCTGCGCGACCTCGTCGCTCAAGGTTATCTGGACCAGGATAACGCCGACTATGCGTTGAATCTGCGCCGAACTGCTCAGAACGTGCATACCCACCCGCTTGAATTCATTGGCGTCCAGCAGTTCGACAATCTCAAGCGACCCGGCAAGAAGCTCGATCTGGAAACCCTCACCGCCTGGCTCGCCGAACAGGCCGGCCAGCCTTACATGCGCATCGACCCGCTGAAGATCAATGTCGCCGCCGTGACGCCATTGATGTCTTATGCCTTCGCGCAGCGGCACAAGATTCTGGCCGTCGCCGTCGATCGCGACGCCGTCACCATCGCAAGCGCGCAGCCTTACGTGAACGCGTGGGAAGCAGACCTGACGCACGTGCTGAAAATGCCGATCAAGCGTGTGGTCGCCAACCCGGTGGACGTGCAGAAACTGGCCGTAGAATTCTATCGACTGGCGAAGTCGGTGAGCGGTGCCAGCGCAAGTGATCAAAAAGTGAGCAATCTCGGCAACTTCGAGCAATTGCTCAAGCTCGGCGCCAGCGATCAGGAACCTGATGCGAACGACGCGCACATCGTCAATATCGTTGACTGGCTGTTCCAGTACGCCTACCAGCAGCGCGCCAGCGATATCCACATCGAGCCTCGTCGCGAGGCCGGCACTGTGCGGTTTCGCATCGACGGCGTGCTGCATAACGTTTATCAATTTCCGCCACAGGTGACGATGGCCGTCACCAGTCGCCTGAAAAGCCTTGGCCGGATGAACGTCGCCGAGAAGCGCAAGCCGCAGGATGGCAGGGTCAAGACCAAGACACCCGACGGCGGTGAGGTTGAGCTGCGCCTGTCGACGCTGCCGACCGCGTTTGGCGAGAAGATGGTGATGCGGATCTTCGACCCCGAGGTGCTGCTCAAGGACTTCGATCAGTTGGGCTTTTCCGGCGACGACTTGCGACGCTGGGAGGGCATGACGCATCAGCCAAACGGCATCATTCTGGTGACCGGCCCCACCGGATCCGGCAAGACCACGACGTTGTACACCACGCTGAAAAAGCTGGCGACGTCGGAGGTGAACCTGTGCACCATCGAAGACCCGATTGAAATGGTCGAACCTGCGTTCAATCAGATGCAGGTGCAGCACAACATCGACCTCAACTTCGCCAGCGGCGTGCGCGCATTGATGCGGCAAGATCCGGATATCATCATGATCGGCGAGATTCGCGACCTGGAGACAGCCGAAATGGCAATTCAGGCCGCACTCACCGGTCACCTCGTGCTGTCGACATTGCACACCAACGATGCCCCCAGCGCGATCAGTCGTCTGCTGGAACTGGGCGTGCCGCACTATCTGCTCAAAGCGACGATTCTGGGCGTGATGGCGCAGCGTTTGGTGCGCACGCTGTGCCCGCACTGCAAAGCCCCGGTGGAAATCAACGAGGCCGACTGGCAGACCCTGACGCGCCCCTGGCAGGCGCCGGTGCCCAGCGGAGCACATCGTGCCGTGGGTTGTGCGGAATGCCGGGACACCGGTTATCGAGGGCGCGCCGGCGTTTATGAAATCATGCTGATGTCTGACGCCGTCAAGTCGCTGATCGCGGCCGATCTGGACCTGACGGCCCTGCGCCGACAAGGTTTCAAGGACGGGATGCGCAGTTTGCGGTTATCGGGTGCGCAAAAGGTGGCGGTCGGCCTCACGACCGTCGAGGAAGTCTTGCGCGTCACGCCGCAAAGCGAACAACGCTGATCCAGCGTCGGTCACCGATAAGCGCGCAAGTCCGCCATCGCGGACAGGCGCGCTCAGAGCTTACGAGTACAGTCCGCCGATTAATCGCGCACCCCGAAATCCAGCACGACCTTCATGGCCTGCTGCTTGTCGCCCGCCAGCTCAAAAGCCTGCACGGCTTCGCCAAACGCAAGGGTGTGGGAAATCACCGGGGTCACGTCGATCAGTTTGCGGTTGAGCAGATCGACCGCCTGAGCGAACTCGGCATGAAAGCGAAAAGTGCCCCGCACATCAATCTCTTTGCCCACGATCAGATTCAATGGAATGGAAACATCGCCTCCCAGACCCACTGTGACGATAACGCCTCGCGGACGAACGCAGGTCAGGCCGTCGCGCAACGCCTGGGCGCTGCCGGACGCTTCGAACATCACATCGAAATGGCCTTTCTCGGCGGTGTAGCCCGCGAGTGCCTGGGGCTCATCGCGCAGATTATGCGTCTCGCTGGCGCCCATCCGTCGGGCGCACTCCAGCGCACTGTCGCTCAGATCCGCCGCGACGATCTGCGCCGCGCCCGCTGCCCGCAAGCTGCCAATCAGCAGATTGCCAATCGGACCGCATCCGGTCACCAGCACCCGCTTGCCGAACACGCCGCCTGCTCGCTGAATCGCGTGCAGACCGACCGACAACGGCTCAGCCAGCGCGCCTTCGGCCAGGGTCGTCGTCGGGGCGAGCAGGTGAGCCTGACTGGCCTCGATCATGAGGCTCTCGCGAAAAGCGCCCTGAATGTGCGGAAACGGCATGGCGCTGCCGTAGAACCGCATGTTGAGGCAATGATTCGGCATCCCTTCGTGACAGTACTTGCAACCCCCGCAAGGTCGCGAAGGCGAAACGGAAATCCGCTGCCCTGCCGTGAAGCACTCCTGCGCGCTGCCGACTTCTTCGATGACCGCCGAGATTTCATGGCCGAGCACCATTGGCTCCTTCAGGCGTACCGCACCGAAACCGCCATGCTGATAGTAATGGAGATCAGAACCGCAGATCCCGCCTCGGGCCACGCGTACGCGCAACTGACCGGGAGCGAGCGGCAACGCGTCACCCGCGTCTTCAATGCGAAGGTCCTTGGGGGCGTGGCAAACAATGGCTTGCATGAAGTATCTCCGGTTTACAGCGACGCCGTGATGGCGCCGTCGACGTAAAGAATGTGGCCGTTGACGAAGCTCGAGGCATCGGACGCCAGGAAAACCGCTGCTCCCGCCAGTTCGGACACCTCGCCCCAGCGGCGACTGGGCGTGCGCTGGACGAGCCAGTCGCTGAATTCAGGGTTGGCAACCAGGGCCGCGTTCAGTTCGGTCTTGAAATAGCCCGGGCCGATTCCGTTGACGTTCAAGCCAGCCGGGCCCCAATCGATGGCCATGCCCTTGGTCAGCATCTTCAACGCACCTTTGCTCGCAGCGTAAGGCGCAATGCCGGGCCGACCCAGTTCGCTCTGCACCGAACAGATATTGATGATGCGCCCGCGGCCTCTTGGAATCATGCAGCGTGCGACGGCCTGCCCCACAAGAAATGCGCTGTCCAGATTGGTCCGCATCAACTCGCGCCAGTCGGTTTCTGCGAACTGCTCCAGCGGGCCGCGCCGCTGCATGCCGGCGTTGTTCACCAAAATATCCAGCGGCCCGACGCGACTCTCGATGTCCTGTATCGCAGCGCCGACGGCTGCACTGTCGGTGACATCGAAGCATTGCGAGTGGACGTCGTGGCCTTCGCCGGCCAGTGCGGCTGCCGCTGATTGCAACGTGTCGGCATTGCGCCCGTTGAGCACCACGGTTGCGCCCGCCTCAGCCAGTCCGCGCGCGATAGCGAAACCTATTCCGGCACTTGAGCCGGTGATCAGCGCAACCCTTGCGTCCAGTCGAAAGCTCTCCAGAACAGCCATGTTGTCACTCCTTTTATGCGGCTATGAGTGGGATCATCTGTTGTGATCAGGCGGATGACGACGCATCATCCGACTGCCTAACTTCAGCTCAGGCAGCCGACAGCGTCCAATGCTCATTGCTGATGGGCTGATCATTGATTTTGATGACCAAACGAGCGGATATGGAACTCAAGCATTTACGGGCATTTGTCACGCTGGCTGAAGAGCTGCATTTCGGACGGGCTGCACAGCGGCTGGCCATCGTCCAACCGGCATTGAGCATGCAAATCAAAGCGCTTGAAACATGGCTCGGCGTGCGACTGCTGGATCGCAATCGTCACTCGGTGACGCTGACGCAAGTGGGTCAGCTGTTTCTTGACGAGGCGCGGGTGACGCTGCATCAGGCACAGCATTGCGCTGACGTGGCGCGAGGGCTTGGCCGAGGAGAATCGGGGCGGATCCGCCTGGGTTTTGTTTCGTCGGTCCTGCCACAGCTGCTGCCCACACTGATCCGCGCGGCGCATCAGCGGTTTCCCGGTATCGCGCTGGAGCTCAAGGACATGCCCGGCCCGGATCAGATTCATGCCCTGAAAAACGGCCAGCTGGACTTTGGCCTCTTGCGCCTCCCCGCGCCACACGCTGGCGTCCAGACGCGCGTGGTGCTGCAAGAATCGATCGTTGTGGCGCTGCCCTGCGATCACGCACTGGTTGAGCATGCGGTCATCGACGTCGACGCGCTCGCGCAATGGCCGGTGCTGGTGTTGGCGCGTCGCTACGCGGCGGGCTTTCACGATGGCGTGATGCGGGCGATCGCCGAACAGGGCAGTCGGCTGGAAGTTGCTGACGAACTGGGCGAATTCACCACCATGCTGGCGCTGGTCTCGGCGGGACTGGGGATTGGCTTGCTGCCTCATCTCGCCGCCAGCGCCCTGCCATCGAATGTCGTATCGCGCCCACTGCGATTGGGGGACTATCGGGCAGCGACAGGCCTGGCGTGGACGTCACTCGACACCGCCGTGAAGACCACGGTCTTCGAGCTCATGCGCGAGCTATTCTTCACCCACAGCCAGGCGGATTCCGGCATCGTCTGACCGTGCGCCGATAAAAGCGGCTCATGGGTCGACTGCGCTGGTGGCGCTGGTGATGTGGTTTGATACACGAAACATTCGCGCGGCGAATTCCGGGCGGCTTATGGTGCAGCACACCATTCACGCAGCAGCAATCAACAGGGACAGGTCATGCAAATCGGTATTGTGGTTTTTCTGTTCGTGGGGCTGGCTCTCGCCATCGTCTACATGGGCGTCAAGGTCGTGCCGCAAGGGTATCAATGGACGGTCGAACGGTTCGGACGGTACACCAACACGCTCAAGCCTGGTCTGAACATCATCGTGCCGGTCGTGGACCGCATCGGGCGCAAGATCAACATGATGGAGACCGTGCTGGACATCCCGCCGCAGGAAGTCATCACCTCGGACAACGCCACGGTGCAGATCGACGCCGTGTGCTTCTATCAAGTGGTCAACTGCGCGCAAGCGGCTTATGAGGTGAACAACCTGCAGCATGCGATTCGCAACCTGCTTCAAACCAACATCCGCACAGTGCTGGGCTCGATGGAGCTGGACGCCATGCTCAGTCAGCGCGACGGGATCAACGAACGCCTATTGCGTATCGTCGATGAAGCGACCGCGCCCTGGGGCATCAAAATCACCCGCATCGAGATAAAGGACATCAGCCCGCCTGCCGATCTGATGGCGGCAATGTCGGGCCAGATGAAGGCCGAGCGCATCAAGCGCGCGCAGATTCTCGAAGCAGAAGGCCTGCGGGCATCGGCCATTCTGACTGCCGAAGGCAAGAAGCAGGCACAGATCCTGGAAGCCGAAGGCGAACGTCAGGCGGCGTTTCTCGAGTCAGAGGCACGGGAACGGCAGGCCGAAGCCGAGGCTCGAGCGACGCAAGTAGTCTCCGAAGCGATTGCCGCCGGCGACGTACAGGCCATCAACTATTTCGTCGCGCAGAAGTACATCGATGCGCTGGGCAAACTGTCTTCAGCCAATAACAGCAAGGTAATCCTCATGCCGCTGGAAGCCAGCCAGATGATCGGCGCGATTGGCGGGATCGGCGAAATCGTCAAGGCCACCTTCGACACGCCCAGGCCTGAAGCCGGAAAGCGAGTCTGACCATGTGGGAATATCTTAACGATCTGTCGTTCTGGGACTGGCTGGCGCTGGGCACCGTGCTATTGATTCTGGAAGTGTTCGGCGCAGGCGGTTATCTGCTGTGGATCGGCGTGGCCGCCGCCGGCGTCGGCATTCTCACGTACGTGTTTCAGAACATGGGTTGGGAGCTGCAGTTTCTGCTGTTCGCCGTGCTGTCGGTGCTGACCGCGCTGTACTGGTGGCGGCGTCAGCGCAACGTGCTGCGCCAGTCGGATCAGCCGGGACTGAACCTGCGCGGCACGGAACTGATCGGCCGAACCTTCGTAGTGCACGACGCGATTGTCAGCGGACGCGGCAAAATCAAGGTCGGCGATGGTGTCTGGATGGTCGTCGGGCCTGATGCACCGGCAGGCGCGCAAGTGCGCGTGGTCGCGCAGGACGGCGTTATTTTGAAAGTCGAAGCGGCTTGAGTCACCGGGCCACGGAACTACCTCGCAAGCGGACGTATCAAATCGTGTCAGAACAACCCAAAAGTCGGAGTACCCCGTCATGCGTCTAAAACTTGCTGTAGCCACGTTAGCTCTGCTTTCCCTGCCTGTCGGTTCAGCAATGGCTGACGGCTTCCTGCGCGACGTCATCTCTTCCGGTGCAACCACCGGCTCTACCTACCTCACCTTTCGGCATCACAAACTGATCGTTGCCGCTCAGGATGACGCAGGCAGCTTCGTCGCCAGCAACGGCGCCATCCGTGGCCCGTACTTGGAAGCAGCCATGGATCAAGTACGCAAAGACAACCCAGGCCTGAATGCTTCGGATATGGATCTGGCGAACGCGATTCTGGCGAAGAACCTCGTCGCCGAGCAGTGATCCCGTTGAGCGCGAGCTCGTTTGCTCGCAACGTCAGGATCATCGTGTCATAAAAAATGCCGCCCTCAGGGGCGGCATTTTCGTTTCAGCGATCATCGCCTGTCGGCACGCTTGCCCATTGGCTTACTCGCCGATGGCGGCCTTGTAACCGGCAGCGTCCAGCAGCTTGGCCAGGTCGGCGTCAGCATTGCTTGGCTTGACCTTGAAAATCCACGACTGGTAAGGCGTGTTGTTCAGCTCTTCCGGCGCGTCGCCCAAGCTTTCGTTGACTTCAACCACTTCGCCGGCAACTGGAGAATAGATGTCGGAGGCGGCTTTTACGGATTCCACAACGCCAGCAGCATCGCCAGCCGCGAAGACCTTACCGATCTCTGGCAGCTCTACGAATACCACGTCGCCCAGCGCTTCCTGCGCATGATCGGAAATACCGACAACGATCAGGTCGCCTTCTTTTTTTGCCCACTCATGGCTTTCGGCAAAACGCAGTTCGGCGGGAATATCACTCATGTTTTTATCCTCTCTACATCATCAGGTCAGCGGAGAAACCCGCCAGGGGTTGCTTTGAACGGTTGTTAAATCAGGGCCTTGCCATGGCGCACGAACGTTGGCTGAACCACACGAACCGGGTACCACTTGCCGCGAATCTCCACCTCGGCACGGTCGGCGGTCGCCATCGGGACACGCGCCAAGGCAATCGACTTGCTTAGCGTAGGAGAGAAACTACCACTGGTGATCTCTCCTTCGCCAACTTCCGCTATTCGGACAACCTGATGCGCCCGCAGAACACCTCGTTCTTCGAGCACCAAACCCACGAGCCTTGAGGCAACGCCGCTGGCTTTTTCCGACTCGAGCGCGGTACGGCCGATGAAGTCACGGTCTTCGGGCTGCCAGGCGATGGTCCAGGCCATGTTGGAAATCAGGGGCGACACCTGTTCGTCGATTTCCTGACCGTACAGATTCATACCGGCTTCCAGACGCAGCGTGTCACGCGCGCCCAGGCCTATCGGCGAAATACCGGCACCGACCATGTCGTTGAAAAAACTGCAGGCTTGCTCGGCAGGCAGGATGATTTCCAGGCCGTCTTCGCCGGTGTACCCCGTGCGCGCGATGAACCAGTCGCCTTCTTGCTGACCTTCGAACGGTCGCAGGGTGTGGATCAGTTCAGCGCGGGACTGGGTGACCAGTTCGGCGATCTTCTGCCGGGCATTGGGCCCCTGAATCGCCAGCATCGCCAGTTCGGAGCGGTGCGTCAGGTGCACGTCGAAACCGTCGAGATGAGCGTTCATCCACGCCAGGTCCTTGGCGCCGGTGGCGGCATTGACCACCAGCCGATAACCCGCGTCGGTCAGGTAGACGATCATGTCGTCGACGATACCGCCCCGGGTGTCGAGCATCGCGCTGTAAAGCGCGCGCCCTGTGTGCTGCAGTCTGCCGACGTCATTGGCCAGCAAGTGCTGCAACCAGGCTTTGGCCTGGCTGCCGGATACGTCGATGACGTGCATGTGCGACACGTCGAAAATCCCACAGTCGCGGCGCACCTGATGGTGCTCCTCGACCTGTGAGCCGTAGTGCAACGGCATATCCCAACCACCAAAATCGACCAGCTTCGCGCCCAGCGCGAGGTGCAGGTCAAAGAGGGGCGTACGCTGTCCCATGGGTTTCTCCTTCCGGGCTTGGCGAAGACGCAGTCAGACACGACATCGGCAAATCCCCCGTGACTTGGGGTCTCATACCTCTGCTAATTTGCGGAATTGTCTGACAGACCACGTCGATTGCGGCGCATTGTAGCCGCAAGGTAGTGACCCCGCACCTAGCCGATCGGTCTTGCCGAACGTCTGATCAAGCCAATCACCGGGAGTAAACCGACAAGGACCAGTGTCAGGGCCGGCAATGCGGCGCGGGCCCACTCGCCTTCACTGGTCATTTCAAAAATGCGCACCGCCAGCGTGTCCCAGCCAAACGGGCGCATCAGCAGGGTGGCAGGCATTTCCTTGAGCACATCGACGAACACCAGAAGCGCCGCACTCAGCGTGCCTGGAACCAGCAGCGGCAGATAAATCCTGAAAAACAATCGCGGGCCACTGACGCCCATGCTGCGTGCCGCCTCGGGTAACGACGGCCGGATGCGGGAGAGGCTGCTTTCGAGCGGGCCATACGCGACTGCAATGAAGCGCACCAGATAGGCCAGCACCAGCGCCGCCAGGCTGCCGAGCAACAACGGTCTGCCTGCTCCGCCCATCCACTGGGACAGCGGGACGACCAGTTCGCGGTCGAGATAACTGAACGCCAGCATGATGGACACAGCGAGTACCGATCCCGGGAGCGCGTAACCGATATTGGCCAGACTCACCCCCGAGCGTATGGCCCGCGTGGGCGCCAGACGCCGGGCGAATACCAGCATCATGGCGACGCAGACGGTCACCAGCGCCGCGATACCGCCCAGATAAAGCGTATGCAGAATGAGTCCGCTGTAACGCTCATCCAGATCGAAGCGGCCACGCTGCCAGACCCAGACGATCAGTTGCAGCAAAGGCACCACAAATGCGCAGGCGAACACCAAACCACACCATGTGCTCGCCGCGATCGCCTTGATGCCGTGCAGGTGATACAGCGCCTTGACGCGCGGCCGCTCGTTGACTGGCCGGCTTGCACCTCGCGCCCGATGTTCGCCGTACAGCACGACCATCACCGCCAGCAACAGCAAGCTTGCGAGTTGAGCCGCGCTCGACAGGCTGAAGAAGCCGTACCAGGTCTTGTAGATCGCCGTGGTGAAGGTATCGAAATTGAACACCGACACGGCGCCGAAATCCGCCAGGGTTTCCATCAGCGCCAGCGCAACCCCGGCGCCGATCGCGGGCCTCGCCATTGGCAACGCGACACGCCAGAACGCCTGCCACGGCGATTGTCCCAGTACGCGCGCGGCTTCCATCAGGCCTTTGCCTTGTGCCAGAAACGCCGTGCGCGCCAACAGGTAAACGTAAGGATAAAAGACCAGCACCAGCACGATGATCACGCCGCCGGTGGAGCGCACACGCGGCAGGCGTATTCCGCTGCCAAACCATTCACGCATCAGGGTTTGCACGGGGCCGGCAAAGTCGAGCAGCCCGACGAAAACGAACGCCAGCACGTAGGCCGGAATCGCGAACGGCAGCATCAGCGCCCAGTCCAGCCAGCGCCGCCCCGGGAACTCACACAACGCAGTCAGCCAAGCCAGGCTCACACCCAGCAGCGTCACGCCAAGCCCGACCCCGACGACCAGTGTCAGCGTGTTGCCCAACAATCGCGGCATCTGGGTTTCCCACAGATGCGACCAGATTTCGTGGTCGATGGTCTGCCAGGAGAACAGCAGCACGCTCAGGGGCAGCAGCACCAGTGCAGCGACGGTGAAAACCAGGGGATACCAGCGACGCTGGGCGGGATGGGCCAAGGGGAGAATCTCGATTTGGCTTGGTTACGAACCTGTAGGAGTGAGCTTGCTCGCGATTGGGTCATGTCAATCAATGCAGTTGGCACTGAACGCAAGCAATCGCGAGCAAGCTCACTCCTACAGTTGGGTGGCGTACGGAGTTAATTCCAGCCCACACGATCCATCATTCGAATCGCTTCGGCCTGACGCCGTCCGGCGACTTCCACGGGAATGGTGTCGGCTTTGAACGCGCCCCAGCTGGCCACTTCCTCGGAAGGCGCCACTTTAGGGTTGGCCGGGAATTCCTGGTTGGTGCCAGCGAAAATCGCCTGTGCTTCCGGCCCAGTCATCCACTCGACGAGCGCTTTGGCCGCCTCCGCATGCGGCGCGTATTTGGTGAGGCCGATGCCCGACAGATTGACGTGCACGCCACGATCCGACTGATTCGGCCAGAACAGACGCACAGCCAGATCCGGGTTCTGTTTGTGCAGGCGGCCGTAGTAATACGTGTTGACGATACCGACGTCGCACTGACCGGCGTTGATCGCCTCAAGCACTGCTATGTCGTCAGAGAACACATCGGTGGAAAGGTTATTGACCCAACCTTTGAGGATCTTTTCCGATGCCTCGGCGCCGTGGGTTTCGATCAGCGTCGCGGTCAGCGACTGGTTGTAGACCTTCTTCGCGGTGCGCAGGCACAAACGCCCTTCCCACTGCTTGTCCGCCAGCGCTTCATAAGTCGTCAGCTCTTCAGGCTTCACGCGGTCGGTCGAGTACGCAATGGTACGAGCGCGCAGGCTCAGGCCAGTCCAGCTGTGGGTGGAAGATCGGTACTGCGGCGGGATATTCGCGTCGATGACAGGCGAGGTGAAAGGCTGCAGGATGCCCATTTGTTCCGCTTGCCAGAGGTTGCCCGCGTCGACGGTCAGCAGCAGATCGGCCGTCGCGTTCTGCCCCTCGGCCTTGATGCGCTGCATCAGCGGCGCTTCCTTGTCGGTAATGAACTTCACGTTCACGCCGGTTTTGGCGGTGTAAGCATCGAACACCGGTTTGATCAGCTCGTCGATGCGAGAGGAATACACCACGATGTCGTCCGCGGCCTGAGCGGTTCCGCCGAGCACGGTCAGTATCAGGGCAGCCAGAATACGCTTGCTCGCCAGCATGCGGGGCCTCGTCTTTGAGAAATGAGGCGAAATGGTAGTGAATCGCATCAACGAAGTCCGGACCCAGCCGTTACCAGATGTTACGGACCACGCTTTTCTTGCCATATGCCCTGCACTGCATCGTTCAGGGAAGCGAGCTTGCTCTCGGAGCCTTCAGTGCTTCCACCATCGCCGGTGTCGGAATCTGTTCAGATCCTGGCCAACGCTGGCAAGTCCCCGCTCAATCCCAACGCCTGGCGCACGAACATCGCCTTGGCTTCTGCAGACTGATCGACGAGTTTCAGGCCCGTATTGCGCAGCCAGCGCACAGGCAAGGCGTCGGCCTGGAACAGCCGCTCGAAGCCCTCCATCGCCGCCATCAATGCCAGGTTGTGCGGCATGCGTCGACGTTCATATCGACTCAGCACTCGCTCATCTGCCAGCCGCTCACCCCGCGCGGCTGCGGCATGCAGCACTTCGGCGAGCACTGCGGCGTCGAGGAAACCCAGGTTGACGCCCTGTCCCGCCAGTGGGTGAATGGTGTGCGCCGCATCGCCAATCAGCGCCAGGCCCTCAGCGACATAACGCTTGGCGTGCCGCTGACGCAGGGGCACACACAAGCGCGGGTCGGCTGAAATGACGTGCCCAAGGCATCCCTCGAACGCCTGCTCCAGCTCACGACAAAAAGCCTCGTCGTCCAGCTTCATCAAGCGCTCTGACTCGGCGGGCGTCACCGACCAGACAATCGAACACCAATGCTCGCCCTCGCGCTCGAGTGGCAAAAAGGCCAGCGGGCCGTCATCGGTGAAGCGTTGCCACGCAGTTTTTCGGTGGGAATCAGCCGTGCGTACGCTGGTGACGATAGCGTGATGCATGTAGTCCCATTCGCGCGTTGCGGTACCGGTCATGCGTCGTACCGTCGAATTCGCACCATCGGCAGCGATCACCAGGGGCGCGCGCAAGCTGCGGCCGTCCGCCAGTGTCAGCAGCCAGTCGTCGCCGGAACGACGCATCTGCTCCAGCCGCGCATTCGCCAGCAGGCCGATGTCGCTGTCATGCAAGCGCTCGATCAGGGCGTCCTGCACGACACGGTTTTCGACAATGTGCCCCAGCACATCGGCGTGCACGCTGGAGGCGGAGAAGTGCACATTGCCTGTGCCGCTTCCGTCCCAGACGTGCATGTCGGCATAAGGGCTGACGCGGCGCGAGACAACGCCTTCCCACACGTTCAATCGCTCGAGAATCCGCTGACTGGCAGCCGACAACGCACTGACACGCGGTTCGAAAACGGCGTTGTCATCGAAGGGCTTCACGGTCAGCGGGCCGCCGTCCACGACGAGGATGTCCAATCCGCTGTTTTGCAGCGCCAGCGCAAGAGCGCTACCGACCATTCCGGCCCCGACAATCAGCAGATCTGCGCGCGTTTCCATGCTTTAAATCGTTCTCGCGTTGGGCAAGTGCCACGTATGGATGAAGGGCTCAGACATCGGCTCGTGTTCCGAGGCCCATGGCTTGGCGAGCAAACCAGCTCTTGGCCGAAGGCAACAGGTCCAGACCGAGAAGCCCCAGATTGCGACCCGCCGTGATCACGGGCTGCTGGCTGCCGAACAGGCGCGTGACCTGGTCGGAGAAGCCGACAGTCAGCTTTTGATCCAGGCGCTGGCGCTCGCGGTAGTTCTGCAAAGTCGCCAGATTACCCGGCGTCGCATCGCTGGCCAGCAGTGCCTCGGCGAGGGAAGCAGCGTCGCGCAGGGAAAGATTGAAGCCCTGTCCGGCAATCGGATGAAGGCTGTGTGCGGCGTTGCCCAGAACCACCAGATGCGAGCGCACCTGCTCCTCAGCCTCGATCAGCGAGAGCGGATAAGCATGGCGCACGCCCACTTGTTTCAGCGCGCCCAATCGGTAGCCGAACACGCCCTGCAATTCGTTGAGAAAACTGCGATCATCCAGTGCCATCAGCCGCTGCACGTCGTTACCCGTGCGGGTCCAGACCAGCGCGCAACGGTTTTCCGGCAGTGGCAGCAACGCCATCGGGCCGTCTTCGGTGAAGCGTTCGAACGCCTGACCACAGTGCGCCTCGCCCGGCGTGATATTGGCAATCAACGCGCTCTGGTCATAAGGCGTGGTCCGAACGCCGATACCCAGCTGTTCGCGCAGGCTGGAACGACCGCCGTCGGCAAGCACCGCCAAGTCGCAGTCCACTTGGGTTTCATCGCTGAGCGTGAGGCGATAACCGTCGGCCAGCGCCTGCATCTGTTTCACCTCGGCCGGCACGCGCCAACTGATCACATCGCTGTCCAGGCCCTGCCAGAGGCACTGGCCCAGCCAGGCGTTCTCGACGACGTAACCCAGCGCCGGCACGCCTTCCTGCATTGAGGACAAACGAGCCGCCCCAAATCGACCCTTGTCGGACACCTGGATCTGCAGAATAGGCTCGGCCCGGCGGCTGATCTGCTGCCACAAGCCGAGGCGCTCGTAAATCTGCCGAGCCCCGAACGACAGCGCCGAAGAACGGGCGTCGTAGCTGGGCTGGTACGTGTCGCCGGGAGCGAACGGTTCGATCATCACGATCTTCCAGCCTCGCTCTTTCGCTCCGGCCTGCAGGGCCAGAGCGAGACTGGCGCCAACCAGACCGCCGCCGACAATTGCCAGATTGAAACGGCTCATGCGGCTTGAGTTCGGGCTGCGGCCATGAGGGCCTCGATTTCGGCAACGGTCTTGGGTACGTCGCCTGTCAGGATTTCACAACCTTTTTTGGTCACCACGACATCGTCCTCGATTCGTACGCCTATTCCACGCCATTTCCTGGCGACGCTTTGATTGTCCGGCGACACATAAATCCCGGGCTCGACCGTCAGCGCCATGCCAATCTCAAGCACTCGCCATTCGCCGCCGACCTTGTACTCGCCGACATCATGCACATCCATGCCCAGCCAGTGCCCGGCCCTGTGCATGTAAAAAGCTTTGTACGCTTCGGCGGCGATCAGTTCATCGACCTCGCCCTGCAGCAACCCCAATTCCACCAGCCCGGCGGTGATCACCTGCACCGTCGCCTCATGCGCCTGGTTCCAGTGATTACCGGGCCTGATCGCTGCAAACGCAGCTTCCTGCGACTTAAGAACAAGCTCGTAGATCGCTTTCTGTTCAGCGGAAAACTTGCCGCTCACCGGGAAAGTCCGCGTGATGTCGCTGGCGTAACAGTCGATTTCACAGCCGGCGTCGATCAACACCAGATCACCGTCTTTGAGCGCTGCGTCATTCTCCTGGTAATGCAGGATGCAGGCGTTCTTGCCTGAGGCGACGATGGAGCCGTAGGCTGGCATCTTCGCCCCGCCCTTGCGGAATTCATAATCCAGCTCGGCTTCCAGGCTGAATTCATACGAACCGGCGCGGCTCGCCTGCATGGCGCGCACGTGCGCTCGCGCCGATATCTGCGCCGCTTCGCGCATAACCTTCACTTCCGCTGCCGATTTATACAGGCGCATGTCATGCAGCAGGTGATCCAGCGCAACGAACTCCTTCGGCGGCTGAGCGCCCAGGTGCGCCTTGGAGCGGATGACGTTGATCCACTCCATCACATGGCGGTCGAATTCGGGGTTGCTGCCCATGGATGAGTACACGCGGTCGCGGCCCTCGATCAGGCCCGGCAGGATGTCGTCGATGTCCGTGATCGGAAAGGCATCGTCGGCGCCGAAGTCACGGATCGCGCCGTCCTGACCGGCTCGCAGGCCATCCCACAACTCACGCTCGGGATTGCGTTCGCGGCAAAACAACACGTACTCGCCATATTCCCGGCCCGGAATCAGCACGATCACTGCCTCAGGTTCGGGAAAGCCGCTCAGGTACTGAAAATCGCTGTCCTGGCGGTACACATGTTCGACATCACGATTACGAATAGCCACCGCAGCTGCTGGCAGAATAGCAATGCTGTTGGGCTCCATCTGTTCCATCAGCGCCTTGCGACGACGGGCATATTCGGCTTTCGGGATGCGGATCATGGGCAAGTGTGGTCCTCCGGGTGGGCAAACTGGCCGGAGGCGCTGGCGAGCGACGCCGACCGGCTGGTAACGGGTGCGATCAATGCAAAGAAGGCTTCGCTTCAGGGGCCGCTTTCTTGTTGAACTCGGTGAACAGCAACAAGGGGGCAACGCGCAGGTATTCCATGACTTCCATGTAGTCGCTTTCGCCGTCTTCGGACTCTTCCAGCGCGTCCTGGATCTGGGCGATGGCCGCCAGATCCTGCAACACATCCCTGGCGTCTTCGCTCAGTGACTGGCCGCCAACCCGGGCGAAGCCGTTGAGGAAACCCTGGCACCACTGGCCAATGGCTGCGGTACGGGCCGCCAGCGACTCATCGTCACCGGGCAGCAAAAGCACGACCGCCATGTCGTCGCCGGTCAGTTCGTTTTTTACCATTTCCTGCAGACCGATCAGGGCCTGACGCACGTTGGCCTCAGGTTCTGTTTCAAGGAGCAGGAGCGCGTCGGCAATCCAGTCATCGGCGTCAAAACCGGCACCGGCGCAACTGCGGCCCAGCAACAGGCCCTGCAATTCGGCAGGTGACACGGGATGGCCACTGCCGTTGAGCAGAGTGGCGAATGCGTTATACGGGGAATTCTGATTAGGCATGGGCAACTAGGCGCCAAGCGGCGCAATGTCTAGAATGAAGGCCTTGTATCGTAGCACCGGCAGACGCGCCCAAGCTATCCGGCGATATTCCAAGGCGGTCCAGACGCCAGCTCCTGCACCACTCATCTGAAAGTAATCAGTGGAAAACAATGGAAGACAACGACCTGCAAGCGCTGATGGCTCGACTGGAGTTATTGATCAATCGTGTCGAGCAACTAAAAAGTCAAAACGGACTCCTATTAGCTCAGGAAAAAACCTGGCGCGAGGAACGCGCTCACCTCATTGAAAAGAACGAAATCGCCCGGCAGAAGGTCGAGTCCATGATTTCGCGCCTCAAGGCCCTGGAGCAAGACTCATGAGTAATGGCAACAGCATCACCGTGCAGATCCTCGACAAAGAATATTCGATCATCTGCCCACAAGAGGAGCGCACCAATCTGGTCAGCGCTGCGCGTTACCTGGACGGCAAGATGCGCGAAATCCGCAGCAGCGGCAAAGTCATCGGTGCCGACCGAATAGCAGTGATGGCTGCACTGAACATCACCCACGATCTTCTGCACAAGCAGGAATTGCCTGAAGCGCAGACCAGCGGCTCGACCCGCGAGCAGGTGCGCGACCTTCTGGACCGTGTGGATCTGGTCCTTGCCACGGATGAGCCAAAAGCACAAGGCTGATTGTTCCGACATGATTCGGTATACTTGCGACCGCTCCCTGGAGTGCTTGCCAGTCGGTCATGTCCCTGAGCCGATACGCACAACCACGGGGGTTGCACGTTGGGGTTGGTGTGCATGTCCGCTCGACGGAAAGCCTTAAAGCCTCCTGCAATCTCCACCTTGAACTTTCGGGTTCAAGGGCTACACCGACAGCGGTTCGTCGGGGAGTCTCGAATCTTCTACCCAACGCCAGACGCCATGTCTGGCGGTGGGATCGTGAATCGGACCTGATTCCCCCATCGCCCTCAAATGTCTCACGGACCCGCCTGCATGACTTCTTCTGGCGCCGACTCCCTGACCGATGTTTCCAGCCTTACCCGCCCTCAACTGCGACGCCAATTACGCAAGGCTCGTCGTGCATTGACGCGCTCACAACAGCGACAGGCGGCTGAAGGTTTGTACCGTCAGCTTGCGCAAAACCCGCTTTTTCGTCGCGCGCGGCACGTTTCTCTTTATCTTCCGATGGACGGTGAGATAGACCCCCAGTTGTTGCTGCGTGAAGCTCAACGCCGTGGCAAAGCGACCTATCTGCCGGTGCTCAGCGCATGGCCGCGGACCAAGATGGTCTTTCAGCGCGTGCGTCGTGGCGAGAAGCTGCGACCCAATCGCTTCCGGATTCCGGAGCCGCACATCAATCCCCGACAGCAGCGTAAGATCTGGGCGCTGGATCTGATTCTAATGCCGCTGGTGGGGTTCGATGATCAGGGCGGCAGACTGGGAATGGGTGGCGGCTTCTACGATCGCAGCCTGGCCTATCAGGGACGACGCAAGGCCTGGCAGAAACCGGTGTTACTCGGTCTGGCCCATGAATGTCAGAAGGTCGCAAGACTGGCCGTCGCCAGTTGGGATGTGCCGCTGCAGGGAACGGTGTCGGACAAGCGCTGGTACATGGCCTGATCAGTTTTGACTTTGCAGGCGCGCGCCAGCCCTCGAAAATCACTCAGGCAGCACACGTGCAGCAAACGCGCCGGCCCCATCGCGGGCGAGCGCGCTCCTACAAAAAAGGAATGCCTGAGAGAACTAGCGGCGAGACTGTTGCTGCTGTTGCTGAGTGACTTCAACCGGCGCATCCGCCTTCGCGGCCCACAGACTCTGCGCGTAACCGGTGGTGACAATACCCAAGCCGAACAAAATAGCCAAAATCCATAGTAAATCCGGCTTGCGTTGCATTGATTGCTCCCCTTTAGCGAATCAAAAACTCGACGTTCGCGACGTTTTGAGTGGGCCGCGTAACGGTGTAGCCCTTAAAATCCCGGCATTCTCCGACAACGTGACGCAACACGCAAATACTGGCGTCAACCGACCGTCGGGTTGTCATAAAAGCGTAGGACAAACTGTCCAGACCCCATTCAGGAGCCACAAAAATGGCCTATTGGCTGATGAAATCCGAGCCCGATGAGCTCTCGATTACCGGTTTGCAAAAACTTGGCCAGACCCGCTGGGACGGCGTCCGCAACTATCAGGCACGTAATTTTCTGCGCGCGATGGCAGTGAGTGATGAGTTCTTTTTCTATCACTCAAGCTGCCCGGAGCCAGGCATCGCCGGCATCGGCAAAATCATCCAGGCCGCGTATCCGGATCCCACCGCACTTGATGACAAGAGCCACTACTTCGACGCCAAAGCAACTCAGGAAAAGAATCCCTGGAGCGCCATCGACGTGGCTTTCGTCGAAACCTTTCCACGCGTTCTCAGCCTCGGTTTTCTGAAACAACAGACCGCGCTCGAACAGCTGCCGCTGGTGCAAAAAGGCAGTCGGCTATCGGTCATGCCAGTGACGGCCGATCAATGGGCCGCAGTGCTGGCATTGCGCTGAGGCGCCCGAACGCTCGGTGCCAGCAGCAACACGCTGACCGCCTCGTTGCTTATCCTGTCAGGGGCGCTTACACAACTGAATGCGTCATTGCGCAATAAAGTTGTTGAACAGCAGATCGTCAACGACAGGCTTGCCGGTCTCTTGGGTCAGTACTTCCTGCGTCTGCTTGAGGGCTTCCTGACGCAGCTTTTCCTTGGCTTCGACATTGCTCATGCTGTCGACCGTCTGCTGTGTGAACAGCGCGACCAGTTGATTGCGGATCAGCGGCTCGTTCTGTTTCACCAGTTTCTGCGCCTCGGCGCCCGTCACGCGCAATGCGACGTCGGCTTTGTAAACATGCAGCTTCGGACTGCCATCCAGCGAGTAATTGCCCACGAATGGTGGCGTCAGCGCCACGTAAGAGACCTTGTTCGGGTCATCCTTCTCACCGCCCTCTTCGGCCATTGCCACCACAGGAATCGACAACGCCAACAACATCAGAATCCACGCTTTCACAGTCCACTCCTCAATCCGGTTCGACGCATAGCTTACTGCAGCTTATGCACACCTATCAGGCCGGGGCATGCTCATTGACCCGACAACCCCGCTACCTACACTTATCGGCCATCACCGGAAAAGGAATAGCCCTCGATGAAAGCCGTGCTCTGCAAAGCCTTCGGTCCTGCCAGAAATCTGGTGCTGGAAGACATTCCGGCGCCTGAACCGAAGAAAAACGAAATCCTTCTGGACGTGCACGCTGCCGGGGTCAACTTCCCGGACACCCTGATCATCGAAGGCAAATACCAGTTCAAACCGCCCTTCCCCTTCTCACCAGGCGGAGAGGCTTCCGGCGTCGTGGCCGCCGTCGGAGAGAAGGTGAGTCATCTGAAAGTCGGCGACAGAGTCATGGCCCTCACGGGCTGGGGCAGTTTCGCAGAGCAGATCGCCGTCGCCGGGTACAACGTCCTGCCTATTCCACAGGCGATGGACTTCACCACAGCTGCCGCTTTCAGCATGACTTACGGCACGTCGATGCACGCACTCAAACAGCGCGCCAACCTGCAGCCAGGCGAAACCCTCCTCGTGCTCGGCGCGTCAGGCGGAGTCGGCCTGGCCGCAGTGGAAATTGGCAAAGCCATGGGCGCCCGCGTCATTGCCGCCGCCAGCAGCGCCGACAAACTCGAAGTCGCCCGAAACGCAGGTGCAGATGAGCTGATCAATTACAGCGAATCCAGCCTCAAGGACGAACTCAAGCGCCTGACCAAAGGCAACGGTGTCGACGTCATCTACGACCCCGTTGGCGGCGACCTTTTTGACCAGGCCATCCGCGCCATCGCCTGGAATGGCCGCCTCCTCGTCGTCGGCTTCGCCAGCGGACGCATCCCCGAACTCCCCGCGAACCTTGCTTTGCTGAAAGGCGCCTCGGTGGTCGGCGTGTTCTGGGGCTCATTCGCCCAGCGCCAGCCCCAAGACAACGCGGCTAATTTTCAGCAACTGTTCAAGTGGTATAGCGAAGGGAAGTTGAAGCCGCTGGTCTCGAAGGTTTATCCGCTGGAAGAGGCAGGGGAAGCGATTGATTCGTTGGGTCAGAGGAAGGCGGTTGGGAAGGTAGTGATTGGGGTGAGGTAAATTCACCATTCGAAAGCGAATCTACCGCTGCTATTTCTTCTGTAGATTTTAGATTTAACAACATTGGGGGTCAGCAAGGAAGCCACTAACCCCTACCACGAAAGCAGATAGATCCTAACATAAATATATATGTAAATATTTTATAAAAATCAGGTTACGTATCCCCCATACAGCTAACAAGGAGAAAACTGTATGGGCGAGAAAAACATAGTTGTAAATTGGGGCCAGCCTCAAGCCTCACGTTCTGATCCTAACAGTGGTTCGCACAGAAATTTGCCTGCTGGATATGGACTGAGCAGCAGGGGAGATTTCCTGAGTCAAGATTTTGATAACAGCGACTTTATTTCATTCTGGCTTCATGAGATTTGGGTAAGAGAGGCCGAAGCTGCGAGGGAAAAAAAAGCAGCGGCTATCATGGCTGCCGAAGTCACGAAGAGAGACGCAGAAGCCGCTGCGCGGGCAATAGAGCATCAGACGAACGAACTCGCTAGACTTCAGGTTGAAAAGGCCGCTGCCGAGCTAGCAGAACAGCAAGCCCGAAAGGCGGCGCAGGAAAGTTTAAAGCGTGATGCTGAAGACTCCGCACGTATAAAAGCGGAGAAATTAGCTGATGAGGCGAATTCAGCTGCCAAATTCGCAAAAGCCGAAAAGCTAAGAACTGATGCAGCAGAACATGTAAAGCGTACTTCCGATGCAAAGCGATTTTGGTCAGCGATCGCAAGCCCTAACGCACCGACAATAGAGGCTCCAGGTGTGCTGGAAAGGGCAACCGATTTGACAAAAAAGTTTTTTATCAACAACGCTATAAATACATTAGGCAGGCAATTACCACTCCTCGCCGCTCTTTACCCGTCGGGTCTTGACCCCGCCGAGAGGTTCCCGCAAGTATTCACAACTCCCGCCTCTGGGTTGGGAGCATTGAATGCTGACCTCCTGTTTATTGCAGGCAAAAAGGGAACAGTCGATGTAACTCACCGACTAATGCCTGACGCTCAGGGCACTCGACTAGAATGGCACAAGGCTGATGGAGTTCTTGTTGGATCGAAGGTGCGTGTTCGGCCAGCCGTTTACGATCCACATACGAACACTTACAACTTCACACGAGATGGCGAGACCATTCCTTCGCTCACTTGGACCCCGCAGATCCGGCCAACGAGTAGCTCGACGACCTTACCAGCAACCTACCAAGACACGCCTGCATACCCGGGCGCCGAAAGCACTCCTGCAGTTCCTCAGCTTAATTTACATCCCGAGCAAACTGCGGAGCCGGACGATTATATAATCGACCTACCGGCTGAGTTAGGACTCGAAAACCCATATGTTTATTTCAAGAATCCTCGGCAAATTCCGGGGATTGCAAGTGGCTATGGCCAGCCAGTTACAGGAATATGGCTAGGTGACTGCACAAATACACAAGGAGCTCCTATCCCTTCACAAATTGCAGACAGACTGAGAGGTCAACGTTTTTCAGACTTTAATAAAATGCGAGAAGCCATTTGGGCAGAAGTTGCCACTGATACGATCCTTAGCGGGGATTTTTCTAAACAAAATCTCAGCCTAATGTTGAACGGGGACGCGCCATTTGCTAAGGAAGCAGATCAGCGCGGCGGGCGCAAAAAATTTGAGATACATCATATTGAAGAAGTAGCAAAAGGTGGCGAAGTGTACGACTTTTCCAATATGGTTATAATGACCCCTAGCGCTCACATCACTTACCATGGAAAAACCCAGCATGAATCTCTTTAAAGACACGATAGAAGAGTATACTGAAAGCGAATTCTTGGCCTTTTTGGAAGCGATGATGGCTAACCCTGATAATTTAAAGGGTCGCGATTTCGGTAAGCGAGTAGAAAAATTTGTCGAACATTTCAAAAAGGTTACAGAACATCCGGAAGGATCGGACGTTATCTTCTATCCCAAGGAGGGCCAAGAGGACAGCCCGAAAGGTATACTGAAAGAGGTGAAACAATGGCGAGCGGCGAATGGCAAGCCTGGATTCAAGCGTGAAGATGATTAACCCGACACGTCAAATATAACCATACAAACAAGGAAGTCTTATACATGTACGAAGTCACTCATCAACTTAATCTGTTGCCTAATGCCGTTCGCTCAGAGCTGATTGCCCGCGCCGGGCATACCGCTGGTATGGCGCCTCTCCTGCTCGTCACACATCACCGAGCAATCGCGCATGACCTGATCGCGCAGAAGCGAGCACGGTTTGAGCCTTTGCCGCCACATGGCGAAATGGCCAGCTTGATTTCCGACATGCTGCAATCTAACGACCTCTCACTTCTCAGCGGTCCTGCTCATCAACCATTTTCGCGCTGGGTTACTCACGAGATCGTCAAATCTTTGCAGATTTTCATGGATAACCTTGCGCCCTTGCAGGCAAACCTTGAGCAGGAGGCGCATGAAAGAGCAGTGCATGCAGCTCGAATTGCCCAACGCCAAGCAGAAGAAACAGCCCGGAAGCTAGCCCAACGTCAGGCTGAAGAGGCAGCACGTATGCATGCTCAACGTATGGCAGATGAAGCTGCCCGTCAATTGGCTCAACATCAAGCCGAAGAGGCGGCGAAATCAGCCGCCCGACAGCTTGCGGAGCAACAGGCGTATGCTGCGGCGCAAGCGTTAGCAGAACAGAAGGCACAGGAAGCTGCACTACAGGAAGCCCGATTTACGCTGGAATTAGTCCCTTTGATAACGGAGCAACCTCTTGAAGCAGCGTTCACCATTGAGCCTTCTCTTAGCGAGACCGCTATAAACACCTCAGTGGTTAAAATCGCATTCATGCCAGGTCCTGCAGCGATGGCGGAGATTGACCGCGCAACATTGGTACTTAAACAGAGCATCGATGCTGCGGTGATTGAGTATGCCTCTGCAATCAGCCCTTATCTGAAGACTCCTGAGGATACCGTCCAGATGGCCCGATAAAGGCTTGCCTAGTAACACTTGCCATTAGCGAAACGTAGATCTGATCTCCGTTTCGCCTGCCCCAACAGGGGAGATGAGCAAAACATGAAATAAGCGCCTTCGTTGGCAACACCTGCGTATACCGTACGTTGAGCGCTTATTTATTTATCAACGCCAGCGCCTGAACCTAAGCATGGATATTTCCAATCAAAACATCCTCAGTCAACCTCACACTTCCTACTTCTGACCGGGCGTTCTCATCTGTCGCCAGGTTCAGCATCAACCTGCGAATGGCCTCGGGCAAATGATCGGCATAGCGGCTGTTCGGCTTGCGCCGACAGAGGGTGGCGACTTGTGGAATCGACTTCTTGAATTGCACGAGTAACGCATTGCGCTGGTTTTCATCGGGCACTCTCGACGCCACGTAGTCGCTGGCAAGAAATTCAGCCATGTACCAGAAGACGTCAACGTCGCTCAGCTGCGCCTCGGGAAAATCTCGTTTGCTGGCCTTGATCTCATGGTTCAGGTACGCGCAGAGCGTCTGGTTCAGGCCGACCGTGATCTCGCGCGAGAAAGGTTCGATGCCGCGAGCGCCGAACAGGACCAGTACCATGAATTCCTCTTTATTGGGTCCGCTGCTCTGCGCGTTCCAGGGTTTGAATCGCCATTGCACCACTGCCCGTTGGACGGCAAGGGCCAGCTCGGGATGCCCGCTCTCGACGACACGTGTGGCCTGCACGGTGCCGCTCGGCCCCACGGTGAGGCTGACCCGGACCTTGCCGGCGTAACGAGCTTCTGCCAAATCGGGAGGAAACTCGGGCTTGGGGGCATATACGGCAGTCAATGCCTCCCGTGCATGAACTTCCAAGGCGCAAAGCAACAACAGAATGAACGCAAATAACCGCACAGCTTCCTCAACATCCAGACACCTTTCGGCAGACGGCGGCGATGGTAGGCGCTCCCTGACGCCCGGTTAAGGTTATCGCTTCCTGTACGCAAGTAGGACCGATCCTAAACGCCGAACACCCAGTTACACATCCGCGCCATGTTCGTAATCCAACACGCCAACGCGCCTGAAATCGGGAGATTTCCCGATGAGAAGCCTTCCTATTTTCTGTAATGAAAATGTAATATTCACTTTCGCATAACAATACAAAAACTGGAGTGTCTCGATGTTTGCCTTCTTCCGCCCAGCCGCGCATCAGGCTCCGCTGCCTGCCGAGCGCGTCGATAAAACCTACCGTCGCCTGCGCTGGCAGATCTTCGCCGGTATTTTCTTCGGCTACGCGGGCTATTACCTGCTGCGCAAAAACTTCTCGCTGGCAATGCCTTATCTGATCGATCAGGGCTATACGCGTGGTGAGCTGGGTGTGGCGATTTCGGCCATTGCCATCGCATACGGCCTGTCGAAGTTTCTGATGGGGCTGGTGTCCGACCGCTCCAATCCGCGCTATTTCTTGCCGTTCGGCTTGCTGATTTCCGCGCTGGTCATGTTCGTCTTCGGCTTCGCGCCTTGGGCGACGTCGAGCGTGACCATCATGTTCATTCTGCTGTTCATCAACGGCTGGGCTCAGGGCATGGGTTGGCCGCCGAGTGGCCGGACCATGGTGCACTGGTGGTCGCAGAAAGAGCGCGGCGGCGTGGTGTCGGTATGGAACGTGGCCCACAACGTGGGCGGCGGTCTGATCGGTCCGCTGTTCCTGCTGGGCCTGGGCTGGACCAACGACTGGCATGCGGCGTTCTACGTCCCTGCAGCGGTGGCCTTGTTCGTCGCACTGTTTGCCTTCATCACCATGCGCGACACCCCGCAATCAGTCGGCTTGCCGCCGGTTGAGGAGTACAAGAATGACTACCCGGAAGGCTACGATGCGAGCCACGAGGAAGAATTCAGCGCCAAGGAAATCTTCGTCAAATACGTGCTGCGCAACAAGATGCTCTGGTATATCGCGCTGGCTAACGTGTTCGTTTACCTGCTGCGCTACGGCGTGCTGGACTGGGCACCGACCTACCTCAAGGAAGCCAAGCACTTCACGGTAGACACGACGTCCTGGGCGTACTTTTTCTACGAGTGGGCAGGCATCCCCGGCACGCTGTTGTGCGGCTGGATGTCGGACAAAATATTCCGGGGCAATCGCGGCCTGACCGGCATTGTGTTCATGCTGTTGGTGACTGTCGCCACTCTGGTTTACTGGCTCAACCCGCCGGGTAACCCGACCATCGACATGGTTGCATTGATCTCCATCGGCTTTCTCATTTATGGACCGGTCATGCTGGTCGGCCTGCAAGCGCTGGAGCTCGCTCCTAAAAAGGCGGCAGGCACTGCGGCGGGCTTCACAGGGCTGTTCGGTTATCTGGGTGGTTCGGTGGCTGCGAGTGCTTTGATGGGTTACACCGTGGACCACTTCGGCTGGGACGGCGGCTTCATCATGCTGGTGGCTGCGTGCGTGCTGTCGATCGTGTTCCTGGCGCCGACACTCAAGCACACACGCGTGGCGAGTCAGTCGCGTGAGGCCGCGGCGTAAAACGTCCGGAAGAACGGCTTGATAGGCTTCAACGCTTATCAAGCCGACGGGCGAAACTCCCGCATCGCCTTGGCATGAAAACAGCGTTCGCGACCAGCTGTTAAACCGCCAGCAATATCGGTTTGCACCGTTTGAACCGCTCTTCCAGGCTCAAGTCCGGCATTGCATGGCTGCGCAAGGCGTGGATGGTCTGTTCAACGTACTCCCACGTCGTGCCATAGCGGCCGCTGGCGCTTGCCAGCACTTGGGTCAGCACGCTGTCCGGCAGATTTCCTGCGTAGCTGGGCAGGTGACGCTCCAGCACGAATCCGAGCGCTTGCACCTTGGTGCCATCCTCCAGGCGGCAACTGAGCCAATGAGGACGATAGGACGGGAACGGCATTTCTCGCTGCCACAAAGCCAGCAACGATTCCTCGATGTTCTCTTCCGGCAAGCGATAGGCGAAGCCGCTGCACGAACCGCCGCGATCAAGACCGAAGACCAGACCGGGCTGCTCCGGGGTGCCACGATGCTCGTGGGACCAGAGGTAGAGGCCGCGGTGATAACCATGCACGCGGCCGCGCTGACGCTCCACGGCGGAGCATTCCGGACGCCAGATCAACGAGCCGTAAGCGAACAGCCAGACAGGCCCGCCCTTGTGGCGGCTCATGGTGGCATGCATGGAGGCGAGAAGTTGTTCGCGGGTCAGTTTAGGCCCAAGGTCGATAACGGGTGGATATGACAACCCGAGGCCGTCGTGTACAGCTTCCACCAAGCTATTGATTTGATTCCCCATCTGGCTCCCCCGCTGGCCAATATGACGCCAGCGTAGTGCAAAGTACTGCTTAAAGCGGCTCACGCAACAGCGAATCAACAATCAGACACTGTTGCGAGCAACGTGCGGGCCGTGACGCCGAAAAACCGACCCCGCACCTATTCTGATGCAATTAGCTCTCCACGGCTGCCGCCATCGGGCGGACGGTCAGGCGCGCGGCGCGTAGGCGAACACGTCAGCACGCATCTGATGCGCATCCATTCCGGCCAGCACCAGCGCATCGAGCGTGGAATAGACCATCGCCGGCGAACCGCTGGCGTAGACGTAGATCGACTTGAGGTCCTTGAAATCCTCGCACACAGCTTCGTGCAGCATCCCGCAGCGTCCTTCCCAGCCACACAGATCACTGACGATCTTGTGCAGGTGCAAGTTGGGCAGCGTCTTCCACTCATCCCAGTGCTTGAGCTCGTAAAAGTCTTCCGGACGGCGAACGCCCCAATAAACATGCACCGGATACGGAAAACCTTTGGCCCGGCAGTGCTCGATCAAACTGTGCATCTGCCCCATGCCGGTGCCGGCGGCGATCAGTACCAGTGGACCGTCCGGGAGCTCGCCCAGGTGCGTATCGCCAAAGGGCAGCTCGACGCGCGCCATGCCCTCGCGTTGCAACTGCTTGATCAGATTCTGAGCGCTGGCTTCTCTCGCCAGCACGTGAAACTCAAGATCGCGACCGCTCTCAGGCGCCGATGCCATGGAAAACGCCGACTTCTCGCCGTCGTCCCGCTCGATCATCAAATACTGACCCGCGTGATAGCGCGGCGGCTTACCCGCTGGTGCACGCAGCATGACACGCCAGACATCGCCGCCCACCTCGACACACTCGCTGACCTGACAGGCGAACGTGCGCACCGGCAATTCACCAAGGGCCAGAACGCTGTCCCAGAGGACCACGCAGTCCGCCTGCGGCACCGCCAGGCAGGTGTAGATTTCGCCGTGCTCAAGGACTTCGCCCGCCTGCAGCACGCGGCCTTCGACCAGCAGTGCCGAGCAGATATGGCAATTGCCGTTGCGACAGCTTTGCGGGCATTCGTAGCCCAGGCGCTGAGCGGCGTCGAGGATCCGCTCGCCAGGCAACGTTTCGATTACTGCGCCCGACGGCTGCAAGGTTACGCGCATCAATCTATTCCCAGCTGATTCCAGATGTCATCGATCCGGCGAGTGACGGCGTCGTCTTTGACGATGGTGCGCCCCCATTCCCGGGTGGTCTCGCCTGGCCATTTATGGGTGGCATCGAGTCCCATTTTCGAACCCAGGCCGGAGACCGGCGAGGCGAAGTCGAGGTAATCGATAGGCGTGTTGTCGATCATCACCGTATCGCGCTTGGGGTCCATGCGCGTGGTAATCGCCCAGATGACGTCATTCCAGTCACGAGCATTGATGTCGTCATCGGTGACGATAACGAACTTGGTGTACATGAACTGTCGCAAAAACGACCAGACACCCAACATCACGCGCTTGGCATGGCCGGGATACTGCTTCTTCATGGTCACGACCGCCATGCGATACGAGCAACCCTCTGGCGGCAGATAGAAATCAGTGATTTCCGGAAACTGCTTCTGGAGGATCGGCACGAACACTTCGTTCAGCGCCACACCCAGAATCGCGGGCTCATCCGGTGGACGGCCGGTGTAAGTGCTGTGGTAAATCGGCTTGATGCGGTGAGTGATGCGCTCGACGGTGAACACCGGGAAGCTGTCGACCTCGTTGTAATAGCCGGTATGGTCGCCATAAGGACCCTCGTCAGCCATTTCGCCGGGGTGAATCACGCCCTCGAGGACGATCTCGGCGCTGGACGGCACTTGAAGATCGTTGCCACGGCATTTGATCAGTTCGGTCCGATTGCCGCGCAGCAAACCGGCGAACGCGTACTCGGACAGGCTGTCAGGCACCGGCGTGACGGCGCCGAGAATGGTCGCAGGGTCTGCGCCCAAGGCCACGGAGACAGGGAATGGCTGACCCGGATGCTTATCGCACCACTCTTTGAAGTCCAGCGCGCCGCCACGATGGCTCAGCCAGCGCATGATCACTTTGTTGCGGCCGATGACCTGCTGACGGTAGATACCCAGATTCTGGCGTTCTTTGTTCGGGCCTTTGGTGACGGTCAGCCCCCAGGTGATCAAGGGACCGACATCTCCCGGCCAGCACGTCTGGACGGGAAGCATGCCCAGGTCGACGTCATCGCCTTCGATGACCACTTCCTGACACGGCGCGTCCTTGACGACCTTCGGCGCCATGGAGATGACTTTCTTGAAGATCGGCAACTTCGACCAGGCGTCTTTCAGGCCTTTCGGAGGCTCGGGCTCTTTGAGGAAGGCCAGCAACTTGCCGATTTCCCGCAGCTCTTCGGTGGATTCGGCGCCCATCCCCATCGCGACACGCTCGGGCGTGCCGAAGAGGTTGCCAAGTACCGGAATGTCATAGCCGGTCGGGTTCTCGAACAGCAGTGCCGGACCCTTGTTACGCAAGGTCCGGTCGCATACTTCGGTCATCTCCAGCACAGGGGAAATCGGTACCTGGATGCGTTTCAACTCTCCGCGCTGCTCAAGCTGCTGCACGAAATCCCGTAGATCCTTGAATTTCATTAACCCGGCCACTTAACAAATAGATGCACATCCTACCTGCTCTGGCGGCCGACAGCAGCTGTCGAACACGCAATCAGCCGCCCCGAAGCGTGTTTTCACCAAGGAAAACCGGCGCCAGCAGCGGCTTCATGCGCTCCCCGCCATGGTCGGACAGGTGATCTTCGTCCTTGTATTGGGAAACTCCATTGAGTGCAGCCCGACAGATGCCGTCCGGACACAGGATGGGTGCAGGGTCCAGCACATGCACATCAGGATCGGCCGCGCTGAGGCCGGCGAACAACTCACTGATGAAGCGCTGTCGAGCCAGGTGATCGGTGATCGGGCGACCAACGTCTGCCGCCGATCGCCCTACCATCGCCAGGCTGCTCAGCCGCGCGATGGTCCCTTGACGCTGCAAAGGCACTTCCTTGACCAGCCATACCTGGGCGCCGGTCTGACGAATGCTGGCGACGGTCTCGCGAATCTGCGCTGACACGCGCTGCTCGGCAACCTCGCGGCTCTCGTGCTTATAGATCGCGTTGCGCATGTCGCCGTCCTCGGCACCGTAAAGGTACAGACTCCAGCGCGCGGCAAGGACCACGTCGTGGATGCGCTTTTCCTGAATCAGGCTCGCCACCCGCTTGTT
Source organism: Pseudomonas sp. efr-133-TYG-103a (assembly GCF_030209235.1). NCBI lineage: Bacteria > Pseudomonadati > Pseudomonadota > Gammaproteobacteria > Pseudomonadales > Pseudomonadaceae > Pseudomonas > Pseudomonas sp. efr-133-TYG-103a. Next base: position 43,969 of record NZ_JARVSK010000037.1, on the reverse strand, counting down.
GAAGTCCGCGCATTGTTTTCGAGAAACCTTGCCCGGAATCGGCGGGCACCCGGACAGCGATATGAGCCAGACCGGCTGGTTGTACAGTTCTGCGTCCGACTTGATCGCAGGAAGCAGGTGTGCCGCATGGCTGTCGCCCCACACCAGCTGTTCAGGGGTATCGTGCGACTCGGGACCGAAACGGCACACTTTCATCGGCTCTTTGCTGTCGCTGTCCATCAGGCACTGCAACTGACCTGCCTGCCACTCGCGTGAGTCGGCATACGCCTTGGCAAGCCCGGACAGCCTGTCCGGTACGCCATCGGCCGAGCGGATGACCTGCCCGGCAGTGCCTAACACGACAATCGCCGCCAGCCCGCCGACCAATATCGATTTACGAGTGGCCAGCACACGCCTGTCGCGGAACGGCAGCTCGACAAACTTCCAGCTCAGGAGGGCCAGCACCACGCTTAATGCAATCCAGAGCACCGACTCACTCCAGACCATCGCGTCTACCGATATCGCATTCGCATAAACGAAAACCGGCCAGTGCCACAGATACAGCGAGTAGGAAATCAGCCCGACACCCACCAGCGCCGGATGGCTGAGCACGCGGCCCACTAACGTGCTGCGATGACCGTTGGCCCAGATCATTGCTGCTGCGCCCAGTACCGGCAGCAGCGCAGCCTTGCCGGGAAACGGCGTGAACTTGTCCAGAGCGAACATCGCATACAGCACCGACAATAGCCCCAGACCGCTGACCGCCTCATAGACCCAAGGTCGCAATCTAGTGGAGGTTGCCGGGACGACCGCGAGCATCGCGCCACACAGCAGCTCCCAGGCGCGCATCGGCAGCAGGAAAAACGCAGCGTCGGGGTTGCGATTGATAATCCAGACATTCAGGCCGAAGGACAGCAGCAAAAGGCCGCCGAGGACCATGCGCCAATGCTTGAGGAAGCGGGTGAGCAGGACCATGAGCATCGGGAAGAACACGTAGTACTGCTCTTCGACCGACAGCGACCAGGTATGCAGCAGCGGCTTGAAATCCGAGGCCGGATTGAAATAACCGTCCTGCCTCATGAACAGGATGTTGGACATGAAGGTGGCCTGATAACGAACCGCCCTTCCCAACTGCGAGAGATCCTTCGGGGTCAGTAACAGCCAGCCCACGACAAGGCAGGCCAGCAACACCACGCTGAGCGCCGGCAGGATACGACGCGCACGTCTTGCCCAGAAATCGACGAAGCTGAAACGCCCCGCGCTGATTTCACGAAAAATGATGGAGGTGATCAGATAGCCGGAAATGACGAAGAATACGTCTACACCGACGAACCCTCCGCTGAAACCAAGGCCGAAATGAAAGAGCACGACCGGTATTACGGCCAGAGCCCTCAGCCCGTCGATGTCACGACGGTTGCCAAACGTATGCATGACGCTCCCTGTCTCCTGATGTGCGAATGAAAACTAAAAAAATGGTGCCCCAAGGGACACCATTTTTTTATAGCCGGTTCGGTGAGGCGCTTTACTTGCGCTTCATCGACAGGAAGAACTCATCGTTGGTCTTGGTCTGTTTCAGCTTGTCGACCAGGAATTCGATGGCGGCCACTTCATCCATCGGATGCAGCAGCTTGCGCAGAATCCACATGCGCTGCAGCTCGTCATCGGCGGTCAGCAACTCTTCACGGCGCGTGCCGGAACGGTTGATGTTGATGGCCGGGAAGACGCGCTTTTCAGCGATCTTGCGATCCAGAGGCAGCTCCATGTTGCCGGTGCCTTTGAACTCTTCGTAGATCACTTCGTCCATCTTCGAGCCGGTTTCAACCAGCGCGGTAGCGATGATGGTCAGCGAGCCGCCTTCTTCGATGTTACGAGCCGCACCGAAGAAACGCTTTGGTTTTTCCAGTGCGTGGGCGTCGACACCACCGGTCAGTACCTTGCCGGAGCTCGGGATGACGGTGTTGTAAGCGCGCGCCAGACGAGTGATGGAGTCGAGCAGGATGACCACGTCCTTCTTGTGCTCGACAAGACGCTTGGCCTTCTCGATCACCATTTCGGCGACTTGCACGTGACGGGTAGGTGGCTCGTCGAACGTGGAGGCGACCACTTCGCCGCGCACGGTGCGCTGCATTTCGGTCACTTCTTCCGGACGCTCATCGATCAGCAGAACGATCAGATGGACTTCAGGGTTGTTACGGGTGATGTTCGACGCGATGTTCTGCAGCATGATGGTCTTGCCCGCCTTTGGCGGAGCAACGATCAGACCACGCTGACCCTTACCGATCGGGGCGCAGAGGTCGATCACGCGACCGGTGAGGTCTTCGGTGGAACCGTTACCGGCTTCCATCTTCATGCGCACGGTCGGGAACAGCGGCGTCAGGTTTTCAAACAGAATCTTGTTCTTCGCGTTTTCTGGACGGTCGAAGTTGATGGTGTCGACCTTGAGCAGTGCGAAGTAACGCTCGCCTTCTTTCGGCGGGCGGATCTTGCCGACAATGGTGTCGCCCGTGCGAAGGTTGAAGCGGCGGATCTGGCTCGGCGAGACGTAGATGTCGTCTGGGCCGGCGAGGTAGGAGGCGTCTGCAGAGCGGAGGAAGCCGAAGCCATCCTGGAGGATCTCCAGCACGCCATCACCCGAGATTTCCTCGCCGCTTTTAGCGTGCTTTTTCAGCAGGGAGAAGATCACATCCTGCTTGCGCGAACGGGCCATATTTTCTATGCCCATCTGTTCGGCCATTTCGAGCAGATCGGTAATAGGCTTTTGCTTGAGTTCAGTCAGGTTCATATAGGAATGACGTAATCATGTATGGAGGGGGAAATTAAGCTTTTGGCTTAATGAGGCCGCGCCGCAGAGAAGGCGACAGGATCGCGTACAAATCGAAAGGAGAGCGTCGGCGACGGCTAGCAGGGGGCAACGGAGAAGCCGTTGCGGGGCCGAATGTACCACTTGATTTTCCAAGCGTCTAGTGCAACGCCAGAAAAAAGCCCCGCTGTTTGCGGGGCTTTAGCGCCATCAGATGTTGGCGTCCAGAAACGCTTGCAACTGAGACTTGGACAGAGCGCCGACCTTGGTGGCAGCCACTTCACCGTCCTTGAACAGCATCAGGGTCGGAATGCCACGAACGCCGTGCTTGGCCGGAGTTTCCTGGTTTTCGTCAATGTTCAGCTTGGCAATGGTCAGCTTGCCTTCGTAGGTGCCGGCGATGTCGTCCAGAACCGGAGCGATCATTTTGCACGGGCCACACCACTCAGCCCAGTAATCAACCAGCACAGGGCCTTGTGCCTTCAGGACATCGGCTTCGAAGCTCGCGTCGCTGACGTGTTTGATAAGGTCGCTACTCATGAGATTTCTCCGAGGTCATAGGCAAAAAAACGTGGACCATCATAACTGTGTCACGCCGTGACAGGAAGGCGCGGGCGATTGTCTCTTGCTATGAACATCGATGACTAGCTTTATTGAAGTGACGGGGGCGCCCATACACGGCTCGCCCGCCCTAGGGGCATGATCCTTCATGCAGAAGGCGCGACGAATACGATTCCGGTACGCAGCGCCGCACCTCTTATATGCTCCTGCATCGCTTTCTGCGCCGGACCTGAGGCGTTTCGGGCCAGCGCGCGGAGGATTTTGCGATGCTCCTGCCAGGTTTCCATGGCCCTGCCCGCGCGAATGAAGGGCAGTTTCTGGCTCTCGAGAAAAATGTCTGCGCTCGCAGTAATGATGCTGAGAATCGCCTGGTTGCCGCTGGCGATCAAAATGCGTCGGTGAAAATCGAAATCGAGCCGGGCGGCGCAATCGAAGTCGCCCGCTTTCAGCTCCAGACGCATGGCCTCCACATTGTCTTCAAGCACATCGCGCTCATCGGCCGTCAATGTCACCGCGGCAAGGCCCGCGGCGAAGCCTTCGAGCGCGTAGCGCAACTGGAAGGTTTCTGAAGGCGACGCATGGGCGGCATACGGCCATGAAAAACCGCTCGTGCGCTGTTCTGGTTCAGAAACGGCCTGCACGAATACGCCTTTCCCGGGCTGCACACTGACAACGCCCAACGCACTCAAAGACGACAAGGCCTCTCGCAACGAGGCACGACTCACGCCGAGGCGAACCGCCAGATCCCGCTGCGATGGCAGGCTGTCGCCGGGCGCGTAGCCCTGCTCGGCGATCAATTTGCGGATCGCCTGAAAGGCTGCTTCGGGTACTGCAATGGGACTCGGATGCATGGCTGTCCGGAGGCGATAACCGTTGGAAATTCCTCTTTTATAGTCATCCGCCGGATTCGGCAAGTCACGCCCAAGCAAGGGGCGCCGGGGCTTTGCGGCGCGCCAAAGGAGGGCGAACCATTGATCGACTGTTCAGACCAGTTAGACCGCTTTGGCGCCACAGCCCGCATTCCGTGGTCGCGTCCGTGTGGGTGGCATGGGCTGTGCAAATGACGTTCGGCATCCGCTAACCATACGATCGATCCGGAGACGTCACATGACCAAGCGTTACAACGCTCTGCTTGCTGCCCTGTTTGCCAGCCTGATGCTCGGCCAGGCCCCCGCTCAGGCCAATGGCCTGGACGATGTGACTGCGCGCGGCACACTCAAGGTCGCCGTTCCTCAGGATTTCCCGCCGTTTGGTTCGGTCGGCCCTGACATGAAGCCACGCGGGCTGGACATCGACACCGCACAGCTGATCGCCGATCAATTGAAGGTCAAGCTTGAGCTGACGCCAGTCAACAGCACTAACCGCATTCCGTTCCTGACCACCGGCAAGGTCGATCTGGTGATCTCCAGCCTCGGCAAGAACCCGGATCGTGAAAAAGTCATCGATTTTTCCCGAGCCTACGCGCCCTTCTACCTGGCGGTATTCGGTCCGCCTGATGCTTCCATCAACGGCGTGGACGACTTGAAAGGCAAGACCATCAGCGTGACCCGCGGCGCCATCGAAGACATCGAGCTGACCGCCGTTGCGCCCAAGGAAGCCACGATCAAGCGCTTCGAAGACAACAACTCCACCATTGCAGCTTATCTGGCCAACCAGACTGACCTGATCGCCAGCGGCAACGTGGTGATGGTTGCCATCAGCGAGAAGAATCCGAAGCGTATCCCGGCCCTGAAGGTCAAGCTCAAGGATTCGCCGGTGTATGTCGGTGTCAACAAAGGTCAGCCGGAACTGCTGGCCAAGGTCAACGAAATCCTTGAAGCGGCGAAGAAAGACGGCGCGCTGGAAAAGAACTCGCAGACCTGGCTCAAGCAGCCGCTGCCTGCTGATCTCTGATCGCCGTTCTCCAGCCACCCCACCTGATTCGAGGCATTTAGATGGCTTATCAGTTCGACTTCGTTCCGGTCCTGCAAAACGCCGATCTTCTGTTGCGCGGGGCGCTGTTCACACTGGAATTGACTGCCATCGGAACGCTGTTGGGCGTAAGCGTCGGCGTCGTCGGCGCGATCGTCAGGGCCTGGAAGATTCAGCCGTTCTCGGCGCTTTTCGGGGTTTACGTCGAGCTGATACGCAACACGCCGTTTCTGGTGCAGCTGTTCTTCATCTTCTTCGGCCTGCCCTCGCTCGGGCTGCAGATTTCCGAGTGGCAGGCCGCGGTGCTGGCGATGGTGATCAACCTGGGCGCGTATTCGACGGAAATCATCCGCGCCGGCATTCAAGCGATATCACGCGGTCAGCTCGAAGCATCGGCTGCGCTGGCGATGACCCGTTACGAAACCTTCCGTCACGTGGTGCTGATCCCCGCCCTTGGCAAGGTCTGGCCCGCACTGAGCAGCCAGATCATCATCGTCATGCTGGGTTCGGCGGTCTGCTCGCAAATCGCGACGGAGGAGCTCAGCTTCGCTGCCAACTTCATCCAGTCGCGTAATTTCCGCGCCTTCGAGACCTACATCGTCACCACTCTGATTTATCTGGCCATGGCGCTGCTCATCCGCCAGTTGCTGGCGTGGGTCGGCCGACGTTACATCGCGAGGAGTCGCTGATGGATTTCACTCTATGGGACATCGTGCGCAATCTGCTCACGGGCCTGCAATGGACGCTGGCCCTGTCGCTGGTGGCGTTCATCGGCGGCAGCGTGATTGGTCTGCTGGTCATGACGATGCGCATTTCCAGCACCTCGTTCTGGCGCAGCGTCGCGCGTGGCTATATAGAATTGTTTCAAGGCACGCCGCTGCTGATGCAGCTGTTTCTGGTGTTCTTCGGTGTTGCGCTAATGGGCGTCGACATTTCACCGTGGTTCGCCGCAGCGCTTGCACTGACGCTGTTCACCAGTGCCTATCTGGCGGAGATCTGGCGTGGCTGCGTCGAGTCGATCTCCAACGGTCAGTGGGAAGCGTCCGCGAGCCTCGCGCTGACGCCTCTGGAGCAACTGCGCTACGTGATCCTCCCGCAAGCGCTGCGCATTGCGGTCGCGCCAACGGTCGGCTTCTCGGTGCAGGTCGTCAAGGGCACCGCCGTGACCTCGATCATCGGCTTTACCGAGCTGACCAAAACCGGCGGCATGCTGGCCAACGCCACGTTCCAGCCTTTCATGGTCTACGGCTTCGTTGCCTTGGGCTACTTCCTGCTTTGCTACCCGTTGTCACTCAGCGCGCGCTACCTGGAAAGGAGACTTCATGCCTCTGCTTAGAATTTCCGCCCTGCACAAATATTATGGCGACCACCACGTCCTCAAAGGGATCGACCTGAGCGTCGAGGAAGGTCAGGTCGTGGCGATCATCGGTCGCAGCGGCTCGGGCAAGAGCACGCTGCTGCGCACGCTCAATGGGCTGGAGTCGATCAACGACGGCGTGATCGAGGTCGACGGCGAGTACCTCGACGCAGCCCGTGCCGACCTGCGCACCCTGCGGCAGAAGGTCGGGATGGTCTTTCAGCAATTCAACCTGTTTCCTCACCTGACGGTGGGCGAGAACGTCATGCTGGCGCCGCAAGTCGTGAAGAAGGTGTCCAAGGCTGAAGCCGCCCGGCTGGCCAGGGAAATGCTCGATCGCGTTGGGCTGGGCGAGAAATTCGACGCGTTCCCTGACCGTCTGTCAGGCGGGCAGCAGCAACGCGTGGCGATCGCTCGCGCGCTGGCCATGTCGCCGAAGGTGTTGCTGTGCGACGAGATCACCTCGGCTCTGGACCCGGAGTTGGTCAACGAGGTGCTCAGCGTCGTGCGTCAGCTGGCCAAGGACGGCATGACCCTGATCATGGTGACCCACGAAATGCGCTTCGCCCGCGAGGTCGGCGACAAGCTGGTGTTCATGCACCAAGGCAAGGTGCACGAGGTGGGCGACCCACGGGAATTGATGGCCAACCCGAAGACGCCTGAGCTGGCGAATTTCATTGGGTCGGTTGAGCAGGCGTGACTTCGGGCGGCTGATGTTTGCAGCCAGCCGATAACTGACGGCGTACATACCGGCCTCTTCCCGGCTGAAGCCGGTCCTACATATCGACCTACGCGCGCGCTCTGTAGGACTGGCTTTAGCCGGGAAGGCGTCAGTGACCCCACCGCAAATCGATGGCGCACGTACTGACCTCTTCCCGGCTGAAGCCGGTCCTACATATCGACCTACGCGCGCGCTCTGTAGGACTGGCTTTAGCCGGGAAGGCGTCAGTCGCCCCACCGCAAATCGATGGCGCACACGGCCTCTTCCCGGCTGATGCCGGTCGTACATGCCGTGCAACAGTGTCGGCGAGGTGTTGTCGGTTTGGCGGCAGTGATGGATCGTGGCACGATGTCGGGGTTATCGACCGAGATCTTTTGACCATGCCGCACTCAACAGCCAAAAACCTCTCGCTGATCGCCGCGATCGACCTGGGCTCCAACAGCTTTCATATGGTCGTCGCCAAAGCCCACCAAGGTGAGATACGCATCCTTGAGCGGCTGGGCGAAAAAGTGCAGCTGGCCGCCGGGATCGACGATGAGCGCCGCCTCAACGAAGAATCCATGCAGCGCGGGCTCGATTGCCTCAAGCGTTTTGCCCAACTGATCAACGGTATGCCGCCCGGCGCCGTACGGATCGTCGGCACCAACGCCCTGCGCGAGGCTCGTAACCGCAACGAATTCATTCATCGCGCCGAAGAAATCCTCGGGCATCCGGTTGAAGTCATCTCTGGCCGCGAAGAAGCACGCCTCATCTATCTGGGTGTGTCTCACACCTTGGCGGACACGCCGGGCAAACGTCTGGTGGCCGACATCGGTGGCGGCAGTACCGAATTCATCATCGGGCAACGCTTCGAACCGCTGCTGCGCGAGAGTCTGCAGATGGGTTGCGTAAGCTTTACCCAACGTTACTTCAAAGACGGCAAGATCACTCCGGCTCGGTACGCCCAGGCGTACACGGCAGCGCGGCTGGAGATCATGAGCATCGAGCACGCCCTGCACCGCCTGACCTGGGATGAAGCCATCGGCTCGTCGGGCACCATTCGGGCCATCGGCCTGGCGCTCAAGGCCGGCGGACATGGCAACGGCGAAGTCAATGCGGACGGCCTTGCCTGGCTCAAACGCAAGCTGATGAAGCTGGGCGAGGTCGACAAAATCGACTTCGACGGCATCAAGCCGGACCGTCGCGCAATCTTCCCGGCGGGTCTGGCGATTCTGGAAGCGATTTTCGACGCGCTTGAACTCAACCGCATGGATCATTGTGAAGGTGCGCTGCGTGAAGGCGTGTTGTATGACCTGCTTGGGCGTCATCACCATGAAGACGTCCGCGAGCGCACGCTCAGCTCGCTCATGGATCGCTACCACGTCGACCTGAAACAAGCCGAACGCGTCGAGCGCAAAGCGTTGTCCGCGCTGGAGCAGGTGGCCAAGGCCTGGGAGCTGGAAGACGATCTGTATCGCGAACTGCTGCGATGGGCCGCCAAGGTGCATGAAGTGGGGCTGGACATCGCCCATTATCACTACCACAAGCACGGCGCTTACTTGATCGAGCATTCGGATCTGGCGGGATTTTCGCGCGAAGACCAGCAGATGCTGGCGCTACTGGTGCGCGGACACCGTCGCAATATCCCCAAGGACAAGTTTGCCGAGTTCGGCGGTGAAGGCGTGAAGCTGATTCGCCTGTGCGTGTTGCTGCGCTTCGCGATTCTGTTCCATCACATTCGCGGCACCCAAGAGATGCCGCAACCTGTGCTGACTGCCAACGGTAACCATCTGGACATCCTGTTCCCCGATGGCTGGCTGGAAAACAACCAACTGACTCAGGCCGACTTCGCCCTGGAAGCGGAGTGGCTGACCCGAGTCGGTATCGTCCTCAGCGTACGCTGAGGACTGGGTTGCTCAACTTCTCGAGCAGCATCGCCTGCACGTTGCGGGCGTTCTGGTTGCCGGTCGGCGTGCTGCGGATGTAGCGCCCGTCCGGTTGCAGCAGCCAGGCGTGGGTGTTATCGGTCAGATAGCCTTCCAGTTCCTTCTTGACCCGCAGGATCAGCTTCTTGCCCTCGACCGGGAAGCAAGTCTCCACACGCTTGTCGAGGTTGCGCTCCATCCAGTCGGCACTGGACAGGAACATCTGCTCGTCGCCGCCATTGAGGAAATAAAACACCCGCGTGTGCTCAAGGAAGCGGCCGACGATCGAGCGCACCTGAATGTTATGGGAGACGCCCGGCACGCCAGGACGCAGACAGCACATGCCGCGCACGACCAGATCAATTTTCACACCGGTCTGACTGGCCTTGTACAGCGCCCGAATGATCTTCGGATCGGTCAGCGAGTTGAACTTGGCGATGATGTGCGCAGGCTTGCCCTCGGCCGCGAACTGCGTCTCGCGGGCGATCATGTCGAGCATGCCTTTCTTGAGCGTGAATGGGGCGTGCAGCAGTTTTTTCATGCGCAGCGTCTTGCCCATGCCGATCAGCTGACTGAACAGCTTGCCGACGTCCTCACACAACGCATCATCGGAGGTCAGAAGGCTGTAGTCGGTGTACAGGCGCGCGTTGCCCGCGTGGTAGTTGCCCGTACCCAGATGCGCATAACGCACGATCTCGCCGGCCTCACGGCGCAGGATCAGCATCATCTTCGCGTGGGTCTTGAAACCGACGACGCCGTAAATCACCACCGCGCCAGCTGCTTGCAGACGACTGGCGAGCTGCAGGTTGGACTCTTCATCGAAACGCGCGCGCAGCTCGATGACGGCAGTGACTTCCTTGCCGTTTCGCGCAGCGTCCACCAGCGCATCGACGATCTCCGAGTTGGCGCCGCTACGATAGAGCGTCTGGCGCACGGCCAGAACGTGAGGGTCCTTCGCGGCCTGACGCAGCAGGTCGACCACCGGCGTGAACGACTCGAACGGGTGCAGCAGCAAAATATCCTGCTTGCTGATGACGTTGAAGATGTTCTCGCTGTTCTGCAAAAGCTTGGGAATCGCCGGCGTGAACGGCGCGTTCTGCAGCTCCGGATGGCTGTCCAGACCGGTGATGCTGAACAGCCGGGTCAGGTTCACCGGACCATTGACCTGATATAACTCGGTTTCACTGAGGTTGAATTGCTTGAGCAGATAGTCCGAGAGGTGCTTGGGACAGGTATCGGCCACTTCCAGGCGCACGGCGTCGCCATAACGCCGGGAAAACAACTCGCCACGCAGCGCGCGGGCCAGGTCTTCGACGTCTTCGGAGTCCAGCGCCAGATCGGCGTTGCGGGTCAGGCGGAACTGATAGCAGCCCTTGACCTTCATGCCCTGGAACAAGTCATCGGCGTGAGCGTGGATCATCGACGACAGGAACACATAATTATCGCCAGGACCACCGACGTCTTCCGGCACCTTGATGATGCGCGGCAGCAAGCGGGGCGCCGGAATGATTGCAAGGCCCGAGTCGCGACCGAACGCGTCGATACCTTCCAGCTCGACGATGAAGTTCAGCGACTTGTTCACCAGCAACGGGAACGGGTGCGTCGGATCCAGGCCGATGGGCGTAATGATCGGCGCAATCTCATCGCGGAAATAGCGCCGCACCCAGGTTTTCAGCTTGGTCGTCCAGGCCCGGCGACGAATGAAGCGCACCTGATGTTTTTCCAGCTCAGGCAGCAGGATGTCATTGAGGATCGCGTACTGGCGATCGACATGCCCGTGCACCAGCTCGCTGATACGCGCCAGCGCCTGATGCGGCTGCAGACCATCGGCCCCAGCCTGCTCGCGGGCGAATGTAATCTGCTTCTTCAGGCCCGCTACACGGATTTCGAAGAACTCATCCAGATTGCTGGAAAAGATCAGCAGGAACTTGAGCCGCTCGAGCAGCGGATAGGACTCGTCCAGCGCCTGCTCCAGCACACGAATGTTGAACTGCAGCTGCGACAGCTCGCGATGAATGTAGAGGCTGCTGTCATCCAGATTGGGAATCACCACGGCTGGCGCGGCGGGAGGATGCGGCTCGATGGCAGGCAGCACTTCGATGCTCGGTTCGACCACGGCAGTGATTTCCTGCGTCATGGCCTGGGGGTCAAGTTCAACTGCTGCTTCGGTAGATCCTTCGGTGCTCATGAATAATCCTGTAAGGCAATTGGCCTTGTAACAGTTGGGCCGCGCAAACGGCGAATCCGATCGACGTGCCGTGTGCGCCACAACGATGGTGACGTCCAGCGCCCCGGTCCGGTCACGCCATCAGCAGGGTGACGCCAGGATCGGGCAGTCAGCGGCACGAACGTAAAAACGGGGTGGGCCTGCCCAAGGGACGAAGTACGCGCGATGACTCCCCACGCTACGCATTTCTGCGCGGCCTGCAACCCCAAACGGGCCATCGGCAGTGCGACGAGTGGTTGCTCGGCCGAATCCTTGAGGTGAGCCGATGATCGGAGGAAACAAGGCGTTTGCGCCGAAAGCAGGTTCCTTGGAACCGTTCGGCAGAACAGATCGGCGTGGCCTGACGATTCGAAAGGCGGTGATCGGGGGATTAGGGCAACGCGCACGGAATGCTCCCGGGCCCATGCATACGGGCAAGCGTGACATTTATAAGCTGGGAGTATGACGCTTGTGTGACAGCTATGATCCCGACTTATCTTGCAGGACTCAAACCTGCTTTCCAGACGATCATTCCCTCAAGCCTGTAGGAAACTTTAACGAGGAGACACATTTCCACACTTTCCTGAATGTCTTCGGCGAGTTAGGCTGCGCGTTCATTTCGCCAGCACCTACATGATGCTCCAGCATTTTTTACAAGAATTTGGCTACTTCGCCCTTTTCCTCGGGACCTTTTTCGAAGGTGAGACCATTCTGGTTCTCGCCGGATTTCTTGCGTTCCGTGGTTACATGGACATCAACCTGGTGGTCGTCGTCGCCTTTTTTGGCAGTTACGCAGGCGACCAGCTCTGGTACTTCATGGGACGCAAGCATGGCCGCAAGCTTCTGGCACGCAAGCCACGCTGGCAATTGCTGGGCGATCGCGCGCTGGAACATATTCGTCGTCATCCCGACATCTGGGTGCTGAGTTTCCGTTTTGTGTACGGCCTGCGCACCGTCATGCCGGTCGCCATTGGCCTTTCAGGCTATCCGCCAGGCCGTTATCTGCTTCTCAATGGTATCGGCGCGGCGGTCTGGGCAGCGGCACTGGGCGCAGCCGCCTACAAATTCGGCGCCGTGCTTGAAGGCCTGTTGGGCAACGTCAAGAAATACGAGCTGTGGGTGCTGGGCCTGTTGTTGGTCATTGGCGTGCTGCTCTGGATTCGGCGCCGCATCAAGAACGCGCGAATCGCCAAAGAAGCCAGGCTCGCCGTTGCGGCGAATGCCGACGTCAAGAACCCTCCAGACGAGTGATGCGCACTCGGGCGCCATGCAGCGCGGCCGCGCTCAGCGCCGTGTAAGCCAGCGTCATCACCCAGCCGAGCGCACTGACTTGCCAAAGGCCCACCACGGGCGCCACAGCCATCAGTGGCAGATTCGCTGCCAGCCTCAACCCTTCCAGCTTCATCGCAGACGGCCTGTCCTCCAGCGCAGCGCCGAAAACACACAAACCGAATGCCACCCAGCCCCAACCGAGCACCAACGCAGGTGATGGCAGCGTTTCGCCATTGGACAGCAGATAGCTGCCGAGCAACGTGTACAGCGAAAACTGCACGCCCACATACAGCTGTCGGGCGAGGCTTATCGGCACCTCGTATTTGCAGAACTGACCGAGGTCGGGCTTTTCGATCGGATGCATTTGCGCCACATCCGCTGGCCGCCAACCGGTGCGCATGAACCAGATCCTCAGCTTGTCTTTCCACGATGCGGTGTGGCGCGCGTCCGAAGCCAGCCGAGCATAGAACTGCAGGTTTGCCCATATCGGATTCCAGCTGCGCAATGGCGTGGTCACGCCGAAAACCGGAGGATCACTGTCCAGTTCCTCCTGGAATGTGCCGAACAGCCGGTCCCAAACAATGAACACCCCGCCATAGTTGCGATCCATGTAGATAAGGTTCTGCGCATGGTGGGCTCGATGATTGGACGGCGTGACGAAAACCTGCTCGAACCAGCCAAGCTTGGGAATGTGCCGGGTATGCACCCAGAATTGATACAGCAAGTTGAGCGATGCCACCGCGACGAACACCACCAGCGGCACACCGATCACGGCCAGCGGCAGGTAGAAGATCCAACTCAGCAGGAAACCCGTGCTGGTCTGCCGCAAGGCAGTGGAGAGGTTGTAGTCCTCGCTCTGGTGATGCACCGAGTGAGCGGCCCAGAGGATATTCCGCTCGTGCCCCATTCGATGCAGCCAGTAGTAACAGAGGTCATAAGCCACGAACGCAAAAACCCAGACCCACACGCTTTGCGCCGGCAACTGCCACAACGCCAGATGCTCCAGGGCGAAGGCGTAGGAAACAAGCCCGACGCCCTTGGTCAGCAGCCCGGTCGTGGTCGACAGGACACCGGTACTGAGGCTGTTGATTGCGTCTGCGACTCGGTAATTGCTGACCTTTCGCCAACGGTCCGCAAGCAGCTCAACTGCGATCAGTACGAAGAAAAAGGGCACCGCGTACAGAATGAAATTCATCAACGTCACCTGACGACGAAACATCGAAGACTAGGCGTGCTCCGGGCAAAACCCTATGGCACCGAATGACAAATTAGTAGACATTTGTCGACATCGTTGGCGACGCGGCTGGATTGCGCAGCGCCATGGAAAACGACAGAACCGGCGCCCTGATACGCACCGGATCGCCCAAGAGAGGGAGCACACGCATGAGCAAAAAAGTTGCCGTTATTCTTTCCGGCTGCGGCGTCTACGACGGCGCGGAAATTCATGAAAGCGTGCTCACCCTGCTGCGCCTGGACCAACGCGGCGCTCAGGTGAAATGCTTTGCACCCAACATCGCGCAGCATCACGTCATCAATCATCTGACGGGTGAGGAAATGCCCGAAACGCGCAATGTGCTGGTTGAGTCGGCGCGCATCGCTCGCGGCGCCATCGAAGACATTCGCGAAGCCGACATCACCGAATTCGACGCGCTGATCATCCCTGGCGGCTTCGGCGCTGCGAAAAACCTGTCGGACTTCGCCGCACAAGGCGCTGGCTGCAAGGTACAGGCACAGGTGCTGGCCATGGCGGAGGCTTTTGCCGAAGCGGGCAAACCTGTGGGTCTGATCTGCGTATCACCGGCACTGGCCGCGAAAATCTATGGCCCGGGCGTCACCTGCACCATCGGCAACGACGCCGACACCGCTGCGGCGATTACCCGAATGGGCGGCACCCATCAGGAATGCGAGGTCAGCGACATCGTCGAAGACAGAGACCGCAAGCTGGTGAGTACGCCCGCGTACATGGTCGCCAAGTCGATCGGCGAAGCGGCGTCCGGCATCAACAAGCTGGTGGACCGCATACTGGAATTGGTTCAGGAAAACGAAGAACAGGTCACCGCCTGATTCGCGCATCGCCTGATCGCTGACCGCTGCAGTTCAGCACTCAGGGCAAGCCGCGCTGCGGCGATCAGCGAGCAAGCCGCTCAGCCGCGGGCGAGTCGGGTCAGAATCCTGTCCAGTGAATTGGCGAACGCCTGTTTTTCCCGGTCGCCGTAAGCGCCCTGCCCGCCGCTCGCTTGCCCTTGCTCGCGCAGATCAGTGAACAGGTTGCGCACGGCAAGCCGCTCGCCCATGTTCTGTGCATCGAACTCCTTGCCTCGGGGGTCCAGAGCCGACACGCCCTTTTTCACCAGGCGGTCAGCCAGCGGCACGTCGCTGCAGATCACCAGCTCGCCCGGCACGGCATGTTCCACCAGATAATCATCGGCAGCATCAGGCCCGCTGGGCACGACGATCAGCCTGACCAGGGTGAAGCTCGGCTTGATCTGACTTTGACCCGCCACCAGCACGACCTCGAACTGCCGCTTGAGGGCGAATTTGATGACCTGGTCCTTGGCCGCCTTCGGGCAGGCGTCGGCATCGATCCAGACGCGCATGACTCATACTCCACGATCACATTTGAAAACATCCCGCAGCCATCTTGCTGAGGGATCACTCGGTATTACGTTGCCGCCAACTCGGCCCTGACAACGTCAGCAAGCACTGTCGGAAAGCGGCCTGGCTCGACTTACGGGGCTGGAAGCGGCCATTGTTCCTGCCGCAGCGTCGGCACTCAAGCTTTGCTTCACCTCATGCAGAAACAATGGATTCTCTGGCGGGCAGGCTGATTCCTGAGCCTTTGAGACAGCCGTGCGAAGAACTCAGATCAGCGGGTCGGACGTTTCCGAAACAGTCGTGAGATATCAAATAGCCATTGTTTTAGCTGGCACGCTCTCTATAATCCCCGCCCCACGACGAGGCCCTCCAGCGGCGCTCGTGTTTGTTTGAAGGTGCACGCCTTCTGAAACGGATTGTAGCGCCGCCCTTCTATCGGGCCGGCCTTTTCAAGGATCGATTTGATGCTTCGCCGCGCCCTCACCCTATTCAGCCTGATCGTGATCCTGACCCTGACCGGCTGTGCGGCGTTTCGCAGCTATGACACCGAGTTGCAGCAGACCAACCAGCAACTGAGCAGCGGCAACGTGGACGGCGCGCTCGCCTTGCTGGAAAAGAACAACACCGGCGACGAAAAAGACCTGCTCTATTACTTCGAAAAAGGCGAGCTGTTGCGTTCCAGGGGCGATCTGATCGGCAGCCAGACAGCCTGGAGCCGAGCGGACCAGACCGTCATCGCATGGGAAGACGCGGTCAGGCTCGACAGCAGCAAATACCTGGCCGGTTTCGGCAGTCTTCTGATTAACGACAAGGTTCGCCGCTACGAAGGCTACGACTATGAAAAGGTCATGCTGACGACGCAGATGGCCCTGAACAGGCTGGCCCAGAACGACTTCGATGGCGCCCGTACCGAAATAAAGAAAACCCACGAGCGCGAGGCGCTCATCGCTGAACTGCACGACAAGGCCTACCTCAAGCGTGAGGATGAAGCGCAAAACCACGGCGTGACGACGCAACTCAAGGACTTGAAGGGCTATCCGGTCGAGTCTCTGGATGCACCGGAAGTGGTAAGCCTGAAGAACAGCTATCAGAGTGCGTTCAGCCATTACCTTGCCGGCTTTGTCTACGAAGCGCTGGGTGAAAAAGACCTTGCTGCGCCCGGCTATCGTCAAGCTGCGGAACTGCGGCCGGGCACTCCACTGCTGGAACAGGCGCTGCTGAATCTCGACGCGGCCGGCAGCAAGCACGGCAACGCCGACGCAAACAGCGAAGTTCTGATTGTCGTGCAGAGTGGTTTTGCCCCTGCCCGGGACTCGATCCGCATCCCGCTTCCCCTGCCGATCGACAATAACGTTGTGATCACTGCGCTCTCATTCCCGGTAATCAGAGCTGACACCTCGACGCCGTTCTTCAATCAGATCGGTCTCGACGGACAGCAAATCAACCTGACCGCACTCAACAGCACCACCGCCATGTCCCGCCGTGCATTACGCGACGACATGCCCGGCATCATCGTGCGCACGACGGTACGCGCGGTCAGCCGCGGTGTCGCGCAGAAGAAACTGAATGAGGTGAACCCGCTGGCTGGCCTTGCCGTGGGGATAGCATCGGCGATCACCGAGGGCGCAGACACCCGCACATGGCGCACGCTGCCGGACCAGACGCTGGTCGCACGCCTGCGCCTGAAGCCCGGTGAACATAACCTCGTACTGCCATCGACAGTCGGCGGCACGCACGTGCGCCTCGACATTGATCGCCCATATCAGGTCGTCACACTTCGCGCCATCGGCAATCAGGTCTACGCCAGCGGTCTGGCTGCTCGGGTAATGCCCACAGACCTGCCGCAGGCCGTGGCCATTAACAAACCGTGAACGGAGAATCTCCATGCGTTGCAAATCGTTCGGCCTGATGGTGCTGGCCTTGCTCGCCGGCTGCGCCACACCGCCGCCGCCGGCCCCCGGCAGTGCGGCCAGCAAGGTCGTTGCCATGGGCAGCCTTAAAAACATCGAGATAGGCGCGATGCGCGTCGCACGTGAAAACGGCTACCTGACCGTCAACGTGTCACTCCAGAACACCAGCCGTTACAACAAGACGATGTATTACCGATTTGCCTGGCTGGGTAATGACGGTTTCCCGGTCGCCGAGCCGGATGTCTGGAAGAGCGTTGTGCTGTACGGCTCTCAGAGCAGTTTCCTGCCCGCTGTCGCTCCCTTGCCGAAGGCCACGGACTTCCGGCTTGAAGTCAAAACCCCTTGATCGATACCGCTTCGTTCAGTTCACGAGATTCCCTGCATGCTGACATTCCGCTTTTCGCTCCTCGCCGCGCTGGCCGTGCTCACCGCCGGTTGCGCCAACAATTCACCCGTACTGGGCAGCAAGAACATCAGCTACGGTGACACCAAGGCCATCGAAACCGTGACCAATGAGTTCGGCTCGACCGATCTGCAAATGATCGCCGAAAGCATGACCCGCTCTCTCGCCCAGTCCGGCACCCTCCAGGGTCGCCCGGTGGTGCAAGTCTACGACGTGAAGAACAAGACCAGCGAATACATCGACACCCGTGAGATCACCACCTCAATCAAGACTCAGCTCATGAAGTCTGGTGCTGCCCGTTTTGCCAGCGACAACACGGACATGCAAAGCCAGATCGATCAGTTGAAGCTGCAAAACCAGAGCGGCCTGTACAAGCAGTCGACAGTCAGTAAAACCGGCAACATGGTCGCCGCCAGATATCGTCTTGAAGGCTCGATCAGCTCGATCGTCAAGCGCAGCAGCGACTACAAGGACGTCTTCTACAAATTCAGCCTGCAGTTGGTCGACGTTGAGACCGGGCTGGCCGAATGGATGGACGAAAAAGAAATCCGCAAGACCACGGAGCGATGATGATGCGTGCATGGATCGGCGTTCTCGCGCTGCTGTGCGCGATGGAGGCACAAGGAGCGCCCAGATTGGCAGTCACTGACCTGGCCTTCGAACAGCGTGTGGAGGAATACATCCACACTGTTTCGGCGCAAACCAGGTTCCAGGCCAACACCTACAGCGCGAACGGCTCGGCGAACTACAGCGAGTACGAATCGCGCAACACGTACATCGAACAGGGTGAGCTGCGACAATTCAGCGGCGACATCAAGGGCCAGATTCTCAAGTCCGGCCTGTTCCAGCTGGTGCAGGGCGCGCCCTACACGGCGAGCTCCAGAGAGGATGTTCACGACATCATCAAACGTATCAAGAACGGCAACTTCAAAGGGGCTGACTACGTTCTGTTCGGAACCGTATCGGACATCGACTTTCGACAGAACATCAACGAAATCGCCAGCACCAACAGCCACTCGGCGGTGTTGGGACTGACACTGGTGGGTGATTTCAGCCTGATCAATACCCGGACCTACGAAATCACCTCGGCATTTACCGCGATGGGCGAGGCGCAGGACACCAGGTTGGTCAACGGCAACGACGTACGCGTCTCGCCCAATCGTGGCCGTGTGGTCCGTGAAGTGTCGAAGTCGATCGGTATGGACGTCGCGCGCCAGCTCAGCGAGCAATTGCGCGGCGAGGTGGAGTACTCGCAAGACCAACCTGCACCGCGCAGCAGCCTGCCCCGCGATGAGGCACCGAAGATTCTGCGTTAAATCGTAAGGAATCTGCGAAGCGCTGTGGGAGCGAGCTGGCTCACTCCCACTCAGTCAGACCACCGAGCGATCAATCACGCGCGGTGCAATGTCGCGAGGAACGCCGCGGCGCTGACGAACAATCCGGCAAAGGTGCGGTTCATGCGCCGTTGCTGCTTGGGGGTTTTCAACAGGCGCAGGACCTTCGAGGCAAGCCCCGTGTAGCCGGCCATCACGATCAGATCAACGCTGACCATTGTCGCCATGATGGTCAGGTATTGGGGCATCAGTGACAGGTGGGTATCAATGAACTGAGGCAGGATCGCGAGCATGAACACCAGCGCCTTAGGGTTGCTGATGTTGACCAGAAAACCTCGCGCCACCAACGCCAGAGGCTTGCCGATCGGGCGAACCGCCGAGTCGTCTGACAGGTCGCCCGGCAGCGCGCGCCATTGCTTCACGCCCAGATAGACCAGGTAGGCCACACCGAACCATTTGATCAGCGTGAACGCCAGCGCGGAGGTCGCCAACACCGCGCCCAGGCCAGCGGCGATGACTGCGATCTGAACGATGAGCGCCAGTTGAAGACCCAGCGCGTTCCAGTAGCCGCGCCAGAATCCGTATTGCAGACCACTGGACATCGATGCAATGGCACCGGCACCCGGCGAAAGGCTGATGACCCAGCAAGCTGCAAAGAAAGCCAGCCATGTTTCAAGCGACATATGCACCTCGGCGACGAAAATCTTCGCTTAACCTAAGGTTTATGCGATTCAAAAACCATTTATTTCTAACTGTTGCTGTGACTTCGCAGGCAGCTGTGCAGGTCGTTAGCGCTGCGCGTGTTCGCCCGCGCGCTTTTCACCGGAGATGATCGGAGTGCCGTCATTGCCGCGCCAGCGGCGGATCGATTTCTGGAAAAACTGACTGTTGGGCACCTGCACCAATGTGCCGCCCAATTCAGCGGGCTCGACCAATGTGGTGAACATCAGGTTGATCGCGGTGACGCGCCCTTTGATGCCGGGTTTGTCCGTGGTGTCGACCAGCTCGACCATATCCCCGATCCTGAACGGCCCCATCGTAAAGATGAACACCGCACAGAGCAGGTTGGACAACACACTCCACATCGCGAAAAACGCGACGGCGGCGACCGCGACGAAGCCGGACAGCGCCGCCCACAACACCGAGGCCGAAACCCCCAGGCGGCCCAGCACCGCAACGAACGCAGTGCCCATGATCAACCAGCGAAGGCCGCCGCGCAGCATCACCAACAGCTCTGGCGGTAACAGCGGATAGCGCTCGGCCAACCCCGTCAGAAAACGCGCGACGATGCGCTGCAGCGTGTAGCCGACGAGCAGAATCAACAGAATCTGCAGGCCGACCAGAATCGGCTCGATCCAATAAGCAGGAACAGGCAGTGCCAGCGATTCCATCAGGACAGTGCTTCCAGCTCGGCCTGCATCGATTCGAGCAACTCCAGGGCTTCCATCCAGGCTTCTTCAAGCTCGGACTCACGGACCTTGAGCTTCGCCTGATCCGCAAGCAGATCGCGTAGCTTGTCCTTGTTGGCCGCTTCATAAATGGCGCTGTCGCCCAACGCGGACTCAATCTTCGCCAGCTTTTCGTGAAGCGTCCCCAGCTCTTTCTCCAGCTTCTCGGCTTCGCGCTTGTGCGGCGCCAGTTGTTGGCGCAGGGCAGCCGCCTGCTGACGCTGGGCCTTCTTGTCGGTCTTGTCGGCATTGACCGGCGATGTGCTCACCGGCGCGTTGCGCAAGCGATAATCCACCAGCCAGCGAGCGTAATCATCCAGATCACCGTCGAATTCCTGTACGACGCCATCGGCGACCAGCAGGAAATTATCGGTCGTGCTCTTGAGCAGGTGGCGATCGTGAGAGACCACCAGCACCGCGCCGCTGAACTCTTGCAGCGCCATGGTCAGCGCCAGGCGCATCTCCAGATCGAGGTGGTTGGTGGGCTCGTCGAGCAGCAACAGGTTCGGCTTGTCCCAGGCGATGAGCGCCAACGCCAGCCGGGCCTTTTCGCCACCCGAGAAATTCAGGACCGGCTCATCCAGCCGAGCGCCGCGAAAATCGAAGCCACCCAGGAAATCACGCAGCGTCTGCTCCCGCTCGGTCGGCGCAATACGCTGCAGGTGCAGCAGCGGGCTGGCCTTGGCATCAAGTGAATCCAGTTGATGCTGGGCGAAATAACCGACGACTGTGTTCTCACCACGAACCAGGCGGCCGCTCAACGGCTCAAGCTCGCCAGCAAGGTTCTTGATCAACGTGGATTTACCGGCGCCGTTCGGGCCCAGCAAACCAATGCGAGCGCCCGGCGTGAGCTGCAGCTTGACCTTCTGCAGGATGGCTTTTTCGCCATAGCCCAGGCGCGCATCAGACAAATCCAGCAACGGGCTGGAAATCTTGTCGGACTCGCGGAAGGTGAAATCGAATGGCGAATCGACATGCGCTGCCGACAGCTCTTCCATGCGTTCCAGCGCCTTGATACGGCTCTGCGCCTGACGAGCCTTGGTGGCTTGGGCCTTGAAGCGCGCAATGAATTTTTCCATGTGCGCGCGCTGCGCCTGCTGCTTCTCATACGCCTGTTGCTGCTGCGCCAGACGCTCGGCACGGGCGCGCTCGAAGGCGCTGTAACCGCCGCGATAAAGCGTGATTTTCTTTTGCTCGACATGGGCGACGTGATCGACCACAGCGTCGAGAAAATCCCGGTCGTGGGAGATCAGCAAGAGTGTTCCGGGATAGCTCTTGAGCCAGTCCTCAAGCCACAGAATGGCGTCGAGATCCAGGTGGTTGGTTGGCTCATCGAGCAGCAGCAGGTCCGATGGGCACATCAAGGCTTGCGCCAGGTTCAGACGCATCCGCCAGCCGCCGGAGAAGTCTCCTACCTGCCGTTCCATCTGCTCATTGGTAAAGCCCAGACCGGCCAGCAACTTGCGGGCCCTTGCGTCAGCGGTGTAGCCGTCCGCGCTGTCGAGCTCCGAATGCAATCGCGCCTGAGCCGCGCCGTCGTGCGCGGCCTCGGCTGCCGCAAGATCACGCTGCACCTGACGCAAACGCAGATCGCCGTCGAGCACATAGTCCACAGCCAGACGGTCAAGGGTGTCGACCTCCTGACGCATGTGCGCGATGCGCCAGTCTGCAGGCAGCGAGCAATCACCGTTGTCGGGAGACAGCTCACCCCGCAACAGTGCGAACAGGCTGGATTTACCGGCGCCATTCGCGCCGATCAAGCCGGCTTTCTGGCCGGCGTGCAGCGTCAGCTCGGCGTCTTCTAGCAGACGTTGCGGACCACGCTGTAAGGTAAGGCTTTGAAGTCTGATCATAATGGCGGCGGAGTCTACCAGCTTCGTCCAGAACAGGTAGATGACTATGCCTTGCGACCTTTGGAGTTTCACCCTGGATTTCTATGCCCGAGCGGGTGTCGAGCAAGCCTGCCTGACGCTGCAGGCCAGCGGCGCCAACGTTTGTGCGCTGCTGTGTGGCGTCTGGATGGATCAACGTGGCGTTCCGTTCGATCAGCGACGCGCCGAGGAAATCGGACAATTGGCGACCCCGTGGCACGATCAGGTGGTGGGCCCATTGCGGGCGGTTCGTACACGCTGGAAGGCCGACTCAGCGAACGATGAGGAACTCAAGGCACTGCGCGAAAGGGTTAAAACGCTTGAGCTGGATGCCGAGCGCGAGCTGCTGGTGAGGCTCGAACGCTTGACCAAAGACTGGCCGGAAGACGGACCGAGCCAGACAGGCGCCTGGCTGGCGGCGCTCGCAGGGCGAGCGGCGAACGAAAATCCCGACGCGCTTCATGTTTTGCTGCGCGCCGGGACGGAGATTGCTTAAGAAGCGCTGTTCGAGGTCGAACCCGTCGACGGCGTCGCTGCAGGAGTGGCAGGTGCCGCTGGGGCGGTAGTCGATGCGGGCGCTACCGGTGCTGGAGCAGCGGGCTTGGCGGAAGCCGGCGTCGCAGGCTTGGCCGCAGGTTTCGCTGCAGGCTTGGCAGCGGCAGGCTTTGCCGCTGTCGGCTTGGCTGTTGCAGGCTTGCTGGCGGCTTTGGTGGCGGCAGGTTTTGCAGCAGCAGGTTTGGCGGCCGCTGGCTTGGCAGCCGGAGTCGCTTTGGCAGCAGGCTTGGCAGTGGCAGATTTGGCAGGCGCTTTGGTAGCCGCAGGTTTTGCAGCAGGTGCTTTCGCCGCAGGCTTGGCAGCAGCGGTTTTCGCAGCAGGTTTAACGGCTGGCTTGGCAGTCGCGGCGGGCTTGGCGGCCGCGGTCTTGACTGGAGTTTTCGCCGCGACCGGCGCCTTCACAGCGGGTTTCGCAGCTGGCTTGCTTGCAGCTTTGACGGCTGGTTTTGCGGCAACCGGCGCCTTGCTTGCGGCAGGTTTGGCGGCAGCGGTTTTCACCGGCGCCTTGGCGGCAGGTTTCACAACAGCCTTGGCAGAGGCTTTTACCGGGGCTTTGGCAGCAGGCTTGGCAGCAGGCTTGGCAGCTGCAGTTTTGACAGCGGGTTTGGCGACCGTCGTTTTGCCGGCCGGCTTGCTGGATGCTTTGACAGCAGCCTTGGCGGCAGTCTTCTCGGTGGCAGCTTTGGCCGCGCGATCACTCAGCGCTTTGCCAACGGCTTCTTTCACGCGACCCACGCCCTGCGCGAGCTTCAGGCTTTCCTGCGCGTCACGCTTGAGGTTGAGGATGTAGGCGCGGGTTTCGGTCTGACGATCTTTCAATGCATCGAGCAGGGTCTCAAGCTCAGCAACGCTGCCCTTGGCTTTGGTCTGAGCCTTGGCTTTACCGGCGTTGGCAGAGTCTTGCAATTTGATGCGGGATTTATGCAGTTTTTCCTGGGCTTTGCCGCGTTGCTTTTCCAGCTTGGCGAGCAATTTTTCAGCGTCTGCGAGCGCTTGAGAACAGGCATTTTCAAGGTGCTCAAGCAGACTGCCCGAAAGTTGTTGGAGCAAATGCAACGGAGTGTTTACTGGCTTCTTGGTGGCCGACATGACTTACCTCCTGGCTGATTTGAATGCGGCTCATACTAGACCTCTGCCCGCACCGCCGCTAGGGCATCTTGACACTGCAATTTCCGGTCTGTTGCAGTTCGGGCAAAATCGCTGCATTCCCCATCACATTCGGCGCGCGGCGCTGGCATAATCGCTCACTTCCCAGGCCGGAGAGCATTCATGTCGCGCTACCTGTTTATGTCGTTGTTCCTCTTGGTACCCTTTGCTCACGCGACCGATGCCCCGCCGTCCGATAACGCACACGACCTGGCGTACAGCCTGGGCGCCAGTCTTGGCGAACGTCTGCGTCAGGAAGCGCCGGATCTGCAATTGCCTGCGCTGATCGAAGGTCTGCAGCAGGCCTATCAGAACAAGCCTTTGGCGATCAAGCCGGAACGCATGGAACAGATCCTCAGTGACCACGATGCCGCGCTCGCTCAGGCTGAAAATTCCGGGCAGTCCGAGCCACAGACCGAGGCGGCGCTGAAGGAAGAACGTCGATTCATGGAGGCCGAAAAAGCCAAGCCTGGCGTCCGTCAGCTGGCCGACGGAATCCTGATGACCGAGCTGGCGCCCGGTAACGGTCCGAAGCCTGACATCAATGGTCGTGTTCAGGTCAAGTACGTCGGCAAGCTGCCTGACGGCACCATCTTCGACCAGAGCCAGCAGCCGCAATGGTTTCGACTGGACAGCGTAATCGCCGGCTGGACCACCGCGCTGGTGGACATGCCCGTAGGCGCCAAGTGGCGTCTGGTGATTCCGTCGGCCCAGGCCTACGGCGCTGAGGGCGCAGGCGACCTGATTGATCCCTACACGCCGCTGGTGTTCGAGATCGAGCTGATCGCAGTGTCCCAATAACGTCGGATTCGGGCACGCATCAGTGGAGAGCCGCTGTGCGCAAGGCCATAAAAAAGGGTGCCCCGAGGCACCCTTTTTTGCGACCTGAACGGGGTCAGGCCTGAACAGCCAGCTTGTCTTTGTGTGCGGTATGCAACACTTCGATCAGGCAGTCTTCCAGCTCGAAGCGCTCATGCAGCAAGCCGCCCAATTCTTTGAATTTCTCTGCCACGCATTTCCCTTCATCGCACAGATCATTGAACGCCAGCAGCTTTTCAGTGATGACGTCGATTCGGGGATAGAGGGTGTCTGCGAGTTCGAGACCGCGCTGATCGTTGAAAGCCTTGGCTTCGCCCGTCAACTGCTCGTAGATTTCGAAATGACCGGCCGATACGTAATCGACCAATGTGCCGCAGAACTCCTGCAGCTGCTTGCGAGTTTCAGACAACGCTTCTGGCTCTGCACCAAGCACATCGTAGGCTTTGATCAGCTCGTTGCGTTCTTGCAGCCAGCGATCGATCAGCTTGTGAACTCCGCCCCAGCGTTCCTGAGCATTCTGACAACTTTCCAGCATGATGTTCTCTCTTCCCTTCAGGGGCATGCTGCCTTGAATCGCTTGGCGATCCGGCCGATGCGTATGAAAACCGGCTCAGAAAAACCGTCGATGGCAGCATTATTCCGATGATGCGTGCGGCCCAGATTATGCCCGCATGACTAGGCCTTCAAGGTACGCAGGAGAGAAAGTTCATACAAGTGTTTAATCAGAGCTGCCCGATTCCATTGGTCCGAATCGACGAAACTTGATGAAAAGGCAGTACAGCGCGAACAGGCTCATGCCCGCAAACGCCAGCAGACTCCACTCCGGCAGGCTGATGCCAAACAACGACCAGGTGATTTCAGAACACCCTGCATTGCCAGCCAGCACCAGGGAAAGAACCTTCGCGTACGGTTGCGTATCCAGCAAGTAGCGAAGGTTCTCCAGACACGCCGACATGTTTTCCGGAGGCGATGCTTGTAACCAGACTTGCCGGGCGGCAACTGATGCACCGATCAGTGAAAGCAGCAGGAGCGTGGCGGAATAGATTCGCAAACCAGTGCGAGCTGGCGCATGACAGGCGGCGATCAGGCAAACGCCCGCGAAGGTCATCAGCAGCGCGCGTTGCAGAGCGCACAGCGGACAAGGCGCGAAGGTCAATGTGGAGCCGAGATAGACAACCGCTCCTGTAATCGATGCACAGGCCAGAAACGCCAGAAAGAACAGGGAGCGCGTGCGAGCCAGATGCATGGAAAATCCGTAACAAAAGACGAAGGCGGCTACGGTAGAGGAAAGCGAGAGTCGCTTTCAAGGCAACCAGCGGAGGATATTTCTTAGTTCGTGTAGGGAAATCCCGACGCTCGCCCTAAGACGTTATACCGGCATCGCGGAACGCATTCTAAAGCCCTACAGAACATTAGGAAACTTCCCACATCTCCAACAAAGCAAAACAGAAAAGGCCCCTGATGGGGCCTTAAGTTCTGCGAAGCCGACCCGCTCGATCAGACGCTGGTCAATGCCGGCAACGGTCTTGCCAGTAAACGCTCATCCAGTAATCCGAGGCCTTCCTGAAACAACTGATTGCTGCGATCCGTTTCACCCAGCTGCCCAAGAAGGCGCGCCAGTTCGGCACACGCTTCAGGATTGCGCTGCAACCTCAGGCTGCTCTCGAGATAGTCCCGCGCCTTGCCCCACAGACTGCTCTGCAGGCACAGCCGTCCAAGGGTCAGTAACAGTCCTGGATCGTCGGAATGGTTCTTCAGCCAACCTTCTGCGGTCTGCAATTGCTTGCCGGGATCACTGCCGCGGACCAGCCCATAGAGACGCGCCAGATGGCTGCTGTACTCACGTTTGAGCGAGTTGCGCAGCACTTCTTCGGCCTGAACCTCGGCCCCATGGCGACGCAGTTGCTCGGCGTAGGCCAGAACCAACGCAGGCTCCTGACGCTGGGCGGACGACAGCTGCTGCCAGGCCTTCTCCAACGCGGGCAATCCGGCAGCGCCCGCCTCGCCTTCCGCCCCGCGATAGGCCGCCAGCGAAAGGTTCTCACCCCAGGCACGCTTCTCGAGTTCGGCCAGCTCCTGGGCGGGCAGCACTTTGTCTTTGCGCAGCTCCGGCATCAGGCGGATCAGCTCGGACCACTCGCCGCGCTGACGATAAAGCCGCTGCAACTGACGCAACACTTGCGGGTTGTGCGGGTGACGTTCCTGCATGGCCTGCAAGGTCGCCAGAGCACCCTCACTGTCGCCGCGATCAAGTTGCAGTTGTGCATGATTCAACGCGATTGCCAGCTCGGCTTGCGGCTGACGTTCGAGCGCGCGTTCCAGCAGGTTGTCACTCTCCTCATAACGGCCCTGTTCGTTTGCCGCGCGGGCAGCGCCGAGGTAATACAAGAGCGGCTGGCTGTCAGCTTCGGCAGCACGATGCAGGTGCCGTTGCGCACTGGCCCAGCGACCTTCGGCAAGATCCATCTGGCCCTGCTCGATCGCGATCTGCACACGGCGGCTGCGGTTACGACGGGACCATGGATTGACTACGCCACCGGAGGTCGTCAGCAGCCGGATCAGGCCGCGAACGAACCAGATAATGAAGCCGATCGCGACGAGCAAGGCGAGCGCAGCCCAGAGGCTGGATTCGTAGCGGAACGTGTCGTAAGCAATCAGCACGTACCCGGCATGATGCGAAATGGCGAGACCGATCAGCGCCGCGACCACGATCAGTACGAAGACGATCACATAGGCGCGCTTCATGGGCGACTCCCCGACTGCGCCCCGTCAGCCTGGCCGTCCAGCGCACCACCGACCGGCGAGTGGCGCTGCTGCAGATAGGCCTGAACCGCACTGAGACTTTGACTCAGGTCGGGCGTGACAACAGACACGGGTTTGCCGGCCAACTCGTCGAGGCGCTGGCCAACGACCTTGCTTTGCGGGTTGTCGCGGTTGAAGTTGGTATCCAGCACGCTCCGCGCTTCGGCAATCGCTTTACTGTAAACCGGCGCTTCTCCGTTCAAGGCTGCCCACTGCGCCTGCTCCAGCGCAAGGCTCAGCGCCAGTCGTACCTGGGTCAGGCTCTGGCCCGCCAACAGAGGGCGAATGTTGCGATCGGCATGAAAATCAATGCGCACGTACTGAGAGATCTTGTCCCACCACTTCGCCCAGTAGCTGTCTTCGCTGCCGTCAGTGAGGCCGAACAGGGAGTCGCCCTTGTCTTTGTATTCAGGAGCCAGGGCATTCAACTCGCCAACCTGATCGCGCAAGGCAGCCAGTTGCAGGAACAACCCCGTGCGGTCCGGTTGATCGACGCTGCGCAGCGCCGCGAGGCTCTTGGCCAACTGCTCGCGGGCGGCAAATGCGCCTGGATCGTCTTGTTCGCGCAGGATCTCGTCGGCGCCCTGAACCAGCGCCTGCGCGCTGTTGATGTCTTGCAACGCAGACAGGCGCAGCGTCGCCAGACGCAGTAAATGCTCGGCTTCGGCCAGACGCCAGTCCTTGCGGCTCGCGCCCAGCACTGTCTCCAGACGCTGGCTCAGACGCTGCTGATCACCCTGCAACTGCGTGACCAGCCGGCGCCGGTCTTCCAGCTCTTCAGCCGGCGGCAGTTGCGCCAGTCGTGCCGACAGTTGCTGTTCGCTCTGCTTGAGTATCTGGGTTTGCGACCCGATGTCCTGCAACTGGCCAGACTGCTGCTGGCTGCCGGCCTGAATCGCGCGCAGCTGCCAGACGCTCCAGCCTCCAACGGCGACGCCTGCTGCGCCGAGCAAGACGGCCAGGATTGCCAGACCATTACTGCTGCGGCGGCTGGACGGTTGTTTGTGCGCTGGATCAGGCACCGGCTCAGAGTGGGCCAGTACCGGTTCAACGTCATCTTTTGGCAAGACTGTTTCGCTCACGTATCCATCCTTTGCATTTGGGCGTAATCGCGTAATCCGACTCGTCGATCATTACGCCTGTGAGGCAGGCGCGGGCGTTTCCCGCAATGCTGCCAGCAAGGCCGAAGCGCTGGCGCCACGGCAGTCCACTACGGTCGAAGCGCCGGCAGCACGTGCCAGTTCAGCGACCCGGGGGCTCGGTACGAATAACGGCAACTGCGAAAGCAAAGGCCAGGCGTCGCCCGCCATTTCACGCAGATGCTCAAAACCCTGTCCACTGCTGACCACCAGCCCGTTCAAGCGTTCCGCCGCAACTCTGTGCACCAGCGTCGAAGCCGGGTAAAGCGGCAGGTTTCGGCGATACAGTGGCAGATAATCGACAGTAGCACCTCGCTCGCGCAAGCGCTCAGCCAACAGCTCTCGGCCATCTTCGCCGCGCATGATCAGCACTCTAGGGTCGTAGCCGGAAATGGCCTGTTCCAGCTGCGCCAGCTCAAGCAGCGCTTCGCTGTCGTCGCCGTGCTCGGGGAAGAACACTTGCAAGCCATAGTCGTCGAGGATCTGCGCCGTGGCCGCACCGACGGTGAACCACTTTTGCATGGGTGGCTGCGGCCAGACTTCATCGACCCTCTCAAGCCCAAGCCGGGCAGCGGGTTTACTGACGACAATCACTGCACAGTAAGTGGCAAGGTTGTAGATGATCGAGCGACTTTCTTCAGACACCGGCAGCGGTTCGATCTCAAGCAGCGGCAGGCTGGAGCTGAACACGCCCTGCTCGGCCAGCACGTCGGCGACGGCTTTTGATTCTTCTGCCGGCCGGGTCAACAGCAGGCGCCAACCCTTCACTCTTCGTCCGCCTCGCCGTAGACCGCCTTGAGGATCTTCGCGGCGCCCTGCGCCAGCAACTCCTCGGCAACTTGAACACCCAACGCCTGAGCGTCGACGTGAGGAGCGCGGGCTTCAGCGCGCAGCAACACGCTGCCGCTCGGGTCGCCAACCAGTCCGCGCAGCCATAGCTGATCGTTCTCCAACACGGCGTAGCAGGCGATCGGCACCTGGCATCCGCCGTTGAGGTGTTTGTTCAGCGCACGCTCGGCGGTCACCCGCATGGCGGTGTCGGCATGATGCAGCGGAGCGAGCAACGCGTGCAGCTCAACATCAACGCTGCGGCACTCGATGCCGACGGCGCCTTGCCCGCCGGCGGGAAGGCTGTGTTCGATGCTGATGGGGGCGGTGATCCGGTCTTCGAATCCCAGACGGATCAGGCCGGCAGCCGCGAGAATGATTGCGTCGTACTCGCCGGCATCCAGCTTGGCCAGACGCGTGTTGACGTTGCCGCGAAGGAAATGGATCTTCAAATCCGGGCGCCGGGCCAACAACTGGGCCTGACGGCGCAAGCTCGATGTACCCACCACACTGCCGGCGGGCAGCTCATCGAGGCTGGCAAAGGTATTGGAAACGAAGGCATCGCGCGGGTCTTCGCGTTCGCAGATGCAGAAAAGACCCAGCCCCTGCGGGAAATCCATCGGCACGTCTTTCATCGAATGCACGGCGATATCGGCTTCGTGCTCGATCAGCGCGGTTTCCAGCTCCTTGACGAACAGACCCTTGCCGCCGATTTTCGACAACGGCGAGTCGAGCAGTTTATCGCCACGGCTGACCATCGGCACCAGCGTGACGACAAGCCCAGGATGGGCCTGCTCCAGCCGGGCCTTGACGTACTCGGCCTGCCAGAGGGCAAGCGCGCTTTTGCGGGTGGCGATGCGGATCTCGCGAGAAGACATGAATCAATCCGTACTGAGTGAATGCGGCGGATAATAACAGCTCGGCCTCACAGGGCCGAATGACTGTATTCAATCTGCACGCATCATGATCTCAATCACGGGATGGACGCCATGCGGCGGCGTGTCGCTCGCCGGGCCTGTCGGATTTCCCTGCAGGGGCGCGCTTGCCCGCGAGCGCATCGTCTCAGTCGAGAGTCTTGTCTGAGATACTTCGCAATCCCAGGCAAGCGCACTCCTACAGTGGTAAGCGATCGGTCAAAGTTGCTGCATCATTTTGCGCACGCCCGCCACGTGCCTGCGACTGACGATCAGCGCGTCACCGTTCAAACCTTTGAGGAACAGCTGGAAATGCCCAAGCGGCGTGCGTTGCAAACGTTCGATACGGTCGCGGGCCACCAGTGCATTGCGGTGAATTCGCACGAAACGGTCACCGAATTCATCTTCCAGCGCTTTGAGCGGCTCATCGAGCAACACTTCGCCGTCCTCATGACGCAGGGTCACGTACTTGTGATCGGCAATGAAATAGATCACATGATCCAGCGGGATCAGCTCGATGCCTTTGCGGGTCCGGGCACTGATGTGGCTGCGCGGACCATTACCGCTTTCGGCAGCCGGACGGGTCATCGCTGCAAGCTGCACACGATTGGGCCGCTCGGCCTTGCGAAGGGCTTCGAGAAGGTTTTCCGGACGCACCGGTTTGACCAGATAGCCCACCGCACTGACCTGGAAGGCCTCCAAAGCAAACTCGTCATGCGCGGTGCAGAACACCACGGCAGGCGGCGTATCACGCTCGCACAATTTGGCTGCGACTTGCAGCCCATCCAGCCCCGGCATGCGGATATCGAGTAACACCACATCGGGCTTCAGACTATCGATCAGCGTCAAGGCTTCTTCGCCATTGGTGGCGCTGGGTTCAAGGACCCGATAACCCTCAAGATCTCCAACCATACGGCTCAGGCGATCGCGGGCTAGGGGTTCGTCATCAACGATCAGGACATTCATATTGCTCTGGCTTCCTGCGTGAGTCTCGCACAAGGATAGCGTAGACAGGTGAAGTGACGACCGTCACGGCGCTCCACGCTCAGACTCGCGTGAGGTCCAAAAAGTGCCGTGATCCGGGCGCCGATATTTGCCAATGCCTGCTGGGTGCCGTTTGAAGTCTGTCGCAGAGCGACCTCGTCGTAGGGATTACTGACACGCAATATGAATACTCCCCGTTCGTAGTCCGCCTCGACTCTGACCACGCCTCCTTCGACACGGGGCGCGATACCGTAAATCAACGCGTTTTCAAGTAATGGCTGCAAGGTTAGCTGGGGAATCGGCAAATCGTCGGGAATTGCACTGACGTCCCAGTCCAACTGTAGACGCTCGCCAAGTCGATATTGCTCAATCGATAGATATCGTTTGGCCAACTCAAGTTCTTCGCCCCACGTCGTCAGGCTTCCGGGCTTGCCCAGACTGGCGCGAAACAGGTCGGAAAGGTCCAGCACCGCCTGCTCGGCCTTCGCCGGATCGCTGGTGACCAGACTGGCGATACTATTGAGCGTATTGAACAGAAAGTGCGGCCGGATCCGCGCCTGCAACGACTCGATCCGCGCCCGCAACTCGGCCTGTTGCTGCTTGCGCCACTGACTCTGCAGATAAAAGTAGCGCAACATCAGCGCAGACATGATCAGCGCAATCAATGAATAGCGAATATAGCGCTCGATCACGCCATCCAGAGACGTGGCTGGCGACACCTGACAGTAATCGGTGACCGCCGTGCAGGCCAGCGTCACCGCGACCACCAGCAGACAGCCGATAGCGCCTGCAACGCCGGCCCTCAGACGCGCCAGCCAGGGCCGCAATCCGCAGAGCAAGGCGGCGGAGAGCAGCACGATCCATTGCACGAACATCGAGATCAACGCCAGTCGCACCCAATTGAAGTCGGGACGCATGGGCTCGATGAGCACCAGAACCAGCACCAGCAGTTCGGCCAGCACGACCAGCACCAGCAGCGCCTGCGGCAGGCACAGTTCCGGCAGGAAGAACTCTTTGCCGGGCGAGGCGCTCTGGCCCGGTGTATTGCGCTCGATTTGCATGATTCAGAGTCTCCGCGCTCGTCCCCGTTCGGGCAAGCAGCCCGGAATAAAAAACCGGCAATGCTGTTATCATCGCCCGCGCCTTTTAAATCGGCCACGCCACTTTCATCAGCACAGTAACCAGTAGAGCAGCGAGCGAATCCATGAGCACCGACAAGACCAACCAGTCCTGGGGCGGCCGCTTCAGTGAACCCGTCGACGCCTTCGTCGCACGCTTCACCGCCTCCGTCACTTTCGATC
The DNA here is from genome assembly GCF_030209235.1 of Pseudomonas sp. efr-133-TYG-103a. Taxonomy (NCBI): domain Bacteria; kingdom Pseudomonadati; phylum Pseudomonadota; class Gammaproteobacteria; order Pseudomonadales; family Pseudomonadaceae; genus Pseudomonas; species Pseudomonas sp. efr-133-TYG-103a. Next base: position 11,209 of record NZ_JARVSK010000037.1, on the reverse strand, counting down.
AGCGCCTTTATCGCCACGACATCATGGGCTCCGTTGCCCACGCTACGATGCTGGCAAAAGTCGGCGTGCTGACCGATGCCGAACGCGACACCATCATCGACGGCCTGAAGACTATTCAGAGCGAAATCGAAGCCGGTACGTTCGACTGGCGTGTGGATCTGGAAGATGTGCACATGAACATCGAGGCGCGTCTGACCGACCGCATCGGCATCACCGGTAAAAAGCTGCACACCGGCCGTAGCCGCAACGATCAGGTCGCAACCGACATTCGTCTGTGGCTGCGCGATGAAATCGATCTGATCTTGGCCGAGATCACCCGCCTTCAAGAAGGTCTGCTGGGCCTGGCCGAGCGCGAAGCCGAAACCATCATGCCGGGCTTCACGCACCTGCAGACCGCGCAACCGGTAACCTTCGGCCATCACATGCTCGCCTGGTTCGAAATGCTCAGCCGTGATTACGAGCGTCTGGTCGACTGCCGCAAGCGCACCAACCGCATGCCACTGGGCAGCGCTGCGCTGGCTGGCACGACCTACCCGATCGATCGTGAGCTGACGTGTCAGTTGCTGGGCTTCGAAGCGGTTGGCGGCAACTCGCTGGACAGCGTGTCCGATCGCGACTTCGCCATCGAATTCTGCTCCGCCGCCAGCGTCGCAATGATGCACCTGTCGCGTTTTTCCGAAGAGCTGGTGCTGTGGACCAGCGCGCAATTTCAGTTCATTGATCTGCCGGATCGCTTCTGCACCGGCAGCTCGATCATGCCGCAAAAGAAAAACCCGGACGTTCCGGAGCTGGTGCGCGGCAAGAGCGGCCGCGTATTCGGCGCGCTGATGGGCCTGCTGACCCTGATGAAAGGCCAGCCTCTGGCCTACAACAAGGACAATCAGGAAGACAAGGAACCACTGTTCGACGCCGCCGACACGCTGCGCGATTCGTTGCGCGCGTTTGCCGACATGATCCCGGCGATCAAGCCCAAGCACGCGATCATGCGCGAAGCTGCGCTGCGCGGCTTCTCCACTGCGACCGACCTGGCGGATTACCTGGTTCGCCGCGGCCTGCCATTCCGCGATTGCCACGAGATCGTTGGCCATGCCGTGAAATACGGCGTGCAGACCGGTAAGGATCTGGCCGAGATGACGCTGGACGAGCTGCGCCAATTCAGCGATCAAATCGAACAGGATGTGTTCGCCGTTCTGACCCTCGAAGGTTCGGTCAACGCGCGTAACCACATCGGCGGCACGGCGCCGGCCCAGGTCAAGGCTGCCGTGGGCCGCGGCCAGCAGTTGCTCGCCAGCCGCTAAGCCCCATCAAACGGGCCGCTCTCATCGAGCGGCCCTCATTGTCAGGACATCGAGAACATCATGAGCGACAAGATCGAAAACGACGAAGAAGAGTTCGCTGAGTCGACCCTGATCCAGGCCATCGAAAACCAGATCGAAAGCGATAACCCTCCAGCGGCCAAGGCCACGTTCAATAAGCTGACACTGGTCGGCTACCCGCGCGAGGAAATCCTGGTGATGATGGCTCACGTGCTGGCGGTGGAAATCGACGGCATCCTGGAAGAGGACCGTCCGTTCAACACCGAGTGGTACGAACAAGCCCTGCGCGCGCTGCCAGAACTGCCGCCAGGCGTGAAGCTGGAAGAAGACGAGTAACGCCCCGCCCCTTTATATGGCTTGCCCGATCCCCTGTGCTCGCAAAGTCTGGTGCACAGATGCTGCAGAGGCTGTGGATGTACCGGCCTCTTCGTGAGCAAGCTCACTCCCACCGGGATTTGTAGCGCTGCAGATTTCGGGGCCGCCCCCAAAACCTGTGGGAGCGACCTCGCTCGCGAAGACTGAGTTCCAGACGTTACCTCTCCACCGCCTGCACCGGCCTCTTCCCGGCTGAAGCCGGTCTACAGACGCCGCGAGTTTTTCGTAGGACCGGCTTTAGCCGGGAAGGCATTGGGTGTTACGCCGTAGGTCGAAGGGGGCGCTGGAGACAGTTGGCTCACTCCCAACGATCCGCATCAACCCATTATTCCGAGCTGCGGCGATCATCTTTCGGCGTGATCTGACGACCGGCCAGATACTTTCTGCAAAACCTCCAGACGCTTACTACACTCCAGATGCCTCGCTGCCGCTTGACCACGGGGCCGTCATGTCTGCGATTCCTTCGCCGCGTCATTCAATTAGAAAAAGTCTGGAGCACCTATGTCGTTTACCCCGGAATTGGTTGCTGAACTGGAAATCCTGTCACTGTTCAATCTGAGCAATACCCAGGAGGGTTTGAAGGTCCACCACGTCGCTGCGCCCTCGGCCATCGCGGCCGCCAAACGACTTTTTGAAAAAGGCCTGACCACTCAGGTCGACGGAGGCTATCTGACCAGTCTCGGACTGGACGCCGCTGAGCACGCCCAATCACTGTTGACCATTCTCGCCGTGAGTCAGGAAGCGGCTTGATATCGCCGCTCGCGAAACCTTCGCCAGGAAGCGTGAAATAAAGGTTTCGCGAACCCTTCTTTTGTAAGATGCTGCGCCGATAAAATTATGGCGCCAGAAAAAAGACACGCAGCCACCTGAGCCCCGAAGCCCGATGCTGCCCCTTCTTTATTTACTGTCGTCCTATTCGCCACCCCAAGTAGTGCCGCTCGCCGGCTTCGAGTCGCGATGACGCGTAGTTTCGAAATTCGCCCTGACCTGGATGAGGGCATTGACCGCAAGGTTCTCAGCCAGCTGCGCAACCGCTTTCTGACCCTTAACGAAGGGCGACTGAGTCGCGCCAACGACGGACTGTCCACGCGCCAGCAAAGCGTGCTGACGCTGCTGCCGCTGTTTTTTCACGTCAATCACCCGCTGCTGCCCGGCTATGTGTCGAGCGCCACGCCGGCGGGCGTTTCTCACTATGAACCCGATGCCCACGCGTTGGCAGAAGCCCAGCGGCTGACCCGGTCTTTTTCCTACAAACCGCGTCGAGGCAATCCGCCTCAACCGATCTACGGCATTTTTCTGATGGGCAGCCTTGGCACGCTGGCGCAAGCCGATCAAAGCGATATGGACGTATGGATCTGCCACGACTCGGCGTTGTCGGCCGAAGACGTCCAGGAGCTGCGCAAAAAATGCCAGGCGCTGGAAACCTGGGCCGCCACGCAAGGCGCCGAAGCGCATTTTTTCCTGATCGACCCTCAGCGATTCGTCCTCGGCGAGCGCGACGCGCAGCTCAGCGGCGAAGACTGCGGCACGACTCAGCACTATCTGCTGCTCGACGAGTTTTATCGGACCGCGATCTGGCTCGCCGGGCGCACGCCCATGTGGTGGCTGGTGCCGGTGTATGAAGAAGCCCGCTACGCCGAATACACCCATACGCTGCTGTCCAAGCGTTTCATCCGGGCCGATGAAGTCCTCGACCTGGGAAACATGTCGCATATCCCGCCGGGAGAATTCATCGGCGCGGGACTCTGGCAGCTGTTCAAAGGCATCGAATCGCCCTACAAGTCAGTGCTCAAACTCCTGCTGACCGAGGTCTATGCCAGCGAGCACCCACAGGTGCAGTGTCTGAGCATGCGGCTGAAGAAGCAGGTATTCGCCAACCGGGTCGACCTCGACGAGCTCGACCCCTACATGATGGTGTATCGGCGGATCGAGGAATACCTCATCGCCCGGGGCGAGCCGGAACGACTTGAGCTGGTGCGTCGCAGCCTGTACCTGAAGGTGAACAAAAAGCTCACTGGCGCCTCGCGGTTGCGCAACGCCAGTTGGCAACGCTCGTTGCTGGAGCGCCTGGTGAAGGAGTGGCAATGGGACGAGCGTCAGCTCGCCCTGCTCGACAGCCGCAGCCAGTGGAAAGTGCGCCAGGTCTCCAGCGAGCGTCGGGCCCTGGTGGGCGAGCTCAACTACAGCTATCGGTTCCTGACTCAATTTGCCCGCACGCAGAATGCCGCCAGCTCGATCAACAAGCGTGACCTGAATGTGCTGGGACGTCGCCTGTACGCTGCGTTCGAGCGCAAGGCGGGCAAGGTCGAGTTCGTCAATCCGGGCATCGCACCCGACCTTGCCGAGGACACGTTGACGCTGGTGCAATCGCCGAACAAGCGCGAACCCGGCAAATATCAGTGGGGCTTGTACAACGGCAACCTCGGCGTGCACGAGTGGGAGGCTTTCGCGCCGATCAAGCGCAGCCGCGAACTGCTTGAATTACTGACCTGGTGTCATCGCAACAACATCATCGACAGCAGTACGCGACTGGCGCTGCATCCCGGCGCCAGCGACCTGAGCGAATTCGAGCTGTTCAACCTGCAGGGTGCGCTGCAGCAGTCAATCGCCCTGCCATTGGGCATGGTCGACGAAGTTGCGCTGCTCAAGCCCAGCGTGCCGAGTGAGATTCTGTTGCTGGTCAATGTCGGCGTCGATCCGCTCAAGCACCACAAGGACCTGAACATCCTGATGACCACCGAACGCACTGATTCACTCAGTTACGCCGGTGTGCGCGAAAATCTGGTGCTGACCTTCGACCAGATCACGCTCAACAGCTGGAATGAAGTGCTGGTCAACCGTTTCGACGGCCCGCACGCGCTGCTCGACTGCCTGACCGAACTGCTCAACAGCCTGCCGGCAACTGGCAACAAACCGGTCATCCGCGTGCGCTGTTTCTGTCACAACCGGGCGCAGGCGATTGCCCAGCGGGTCGAAGAACTGGTCAGCACCGCGCAACTGTTGCTCGAGCGTCGCCTGAATCACCGTTATCTCATTCAAGTCCAGCAGCACTATCACGTGCTGGAGATGGTTCCAGGCCAGATCAGCCACGTTGCACTCGACAGCCTGACTGCTCTTTACGACTATCTGGGCGAGGAACTGCCCGCGTACAGCCCGATTCATCTCGATCCGCAGGCACTGGACGACTCGGATCTGTCGCTGATCATTCCCCATGGCCAGCCTGAGTGCATCCAGGTGTTCTTCCGGATCAACGAGCCGCACGCCGACCTGTATGTGCTCGATGAACACAACGCGCTGTGGCATCAACGCTTGCCTTACCACGACGAACCCAGCCTGCTCATGCCGCTGCAGCGCTTTCTGCAGTCGTTGATGTATCGGCGCGGCGCCCTGCTGCCGCTGGACAACCCGCTGGAGCCTTCATCACTGGAGACGCTGTATTACCGGATTTCTCCTGATGGTGGCGCAAGGGCGCGGCGCATCGAGCAGCGACTGACGCCGGTGACGCCTACTGACAAACCGTTTTATGACGTTCAGGCAATCATCGAGGAAGCATCGCCCGGTCAGGTCAGCGTGACGCTGTACTGCGATGGAATGGAATATTCCGAGCTCGAATTCGGCGAGCAGTTGTTCAGCGTCGTGGCACGACAAATCCTCGAGCAGCGCCGCGAGCCGCAACGTTATCGCTGTTACATCACGGATCTGGATCTTTCAGGAATACTGGGCGATACGCGCGGGCAGACGATTCTGTTCCTGCGCTACAAGGCGGAGTTGGAAAAATCGCTGAACGAAGCGATGGATGAGGCTTGAGGGGCGCTCGATTCGGTATCAGGTCTGACAAGACCTTGTAGGAGCGAGCTTGCTCGCGAGAGGCCGGCGCATCCAATAGATGTTCAGAGGCCAAAGTCAGTCTTCGCGAGCAAGCTCACGCCTACAGGGGGGCGAATTCATCCGAAAGATTCAGCGTTGCGCCCGACGCTGATCGGCCAGCTGCACAATCTCTCGTCTGCGCTCGTCCGTGGCCGCGCGCCATTCCCGGATGTCCTCGACGTGACGCAAACAGCCTGTGCACACCTTCTGTTCATCCAGCCGGCAGACGCTGATGCAGGGCGACGGCACCGCCGGGCTGACATTGCTGTACAAAGGCTTGGGCGCTTTGACAGGGGCAGTACCGCTCACTATCGGTTTCCGTCGGAGTGACCGTCGACAGCGTCGAACTCGATTTCGACCCCGGCCTGCTTCAAGGCCAGGCGATGCAGCATCTCGCCGAGCAACTCTTCGCTCTTGTCGCACACCCAGCGTTTCTCTTCTTCGTCGTAATCGAAATGGAAACCGCCGGCCACGGCCGCCAGCCACAGCTGACGCAGAGGCTCCTGACGACTGAAGATGAACTGAGTGCCGTTCTCGAATTTCACGGTCAGCACACCGGCCGAACTCTCAAGGTCCAGATCCAGATCGCTCTCGTCGAAGATGTCCTCGAGCTTTTCTTGGGTGGCATCTACCAGGTCGTGAAAGCGGGCTTCGGTCAAACTCATTGCAGGAACCTCGAAAGTGTCTACGGATGGCGCAGCGACGCAAGATACGGTCGCTTCCCGGCAATTGCAAAGCATACCCGCCCAACTGCCGTGCCCTGCGCCAAAAATCCGCTCGCTGGCAGCACGCATATCCAGCAATTGCGTCAAAGCCCCGCCGGACGGGAACTGTGGCGCATAGGCAATCTCACGGGTGGCCGGTATACTCGGGCGCAATTAATGCTTATACAAAGGATTTCGCCATGAAGCGCCTGATTTCCTCCCTGGCCGCGCTCCTCGCTGTCGCGTGCCTGGTCTCTGCCTGCGGTCAAAAAGGTCCGCTGTACCTGCCCGACGATGATTCGTCCGATGGCAGCAGCCAGACCAAATCGCACTTGCACAAGCACCAGACCTCGACTTACTAGGAATCAGCCATGGACGCCTTCAACTACCGCGACGGTGAGCTGTTCGCGGAGGGAGTTGCATTGTCTGCCATTGCCGAGCGCTTCGGTACGCCGACCTATGTCTACTCCCGCGCCCATATCGAGGCGCAATACCGCGCTTATGCGGATGCTCTGAGTGGCATGCCGCACCTGGTCTGCTTCGCAGTCAAAGCCAACTCCAATCTGGGCGTTCTCAATGTGCTGGCGCGTCTGGGCGCCGGATTCGACATTGTTTCCCGTGGCGAGCTGGAGCGCGTGCTGGCCGCAGGTGGTCAGGCAGACAAAATCGTGTTCTCCGGCGTCGGCAAGACCCGCGATGACATGCGCCGCGCCCTAGAAGTCGGCGTGCACTGCTTCAACGTCGAATCCACCGACGAGCTGGAACGCCTGCAAGTGGTAGCCGCCGAAATGGGCGTGCGCGCGCCGATTTCCCTGCGCGTCAACCCGGACGTCGACGCCGGTACGCACCCTTACATTTCCACCGGCCTCAAAGAAAACAAGTTCGGTATCGCCATTGCCGACGCCGAAGACGTGTACATCCGCGCAGCTCAGCTGCCGAACCTGGAAGTCATCGGCGTCGATTGCCACATCGGCTCTCAGCTCACCACGCTGTCGCCATTCGTTGACGCGCTGGATCGCCTGCTCGATCTGGTCGATCGCCTGAGCGAATGCGGCATCCAGCTGCGCCACCTCGATCTGGGCGGTGGTCTGGGCGTACGTTATCGCGATGAGGAGCCGCCGCTGGCCGGCGATTACATCAAGGCCGTGCGCGAGCGTCTGGAAGGCCGCGATCTGGCGCTGATGTTCGAGCCAGGCCGCTTCATTGTCGCCAATGCCGGCGTGCTGCTGACCCGCATCGAGTACCTCAAGCACACAGAGCACAAGGATTTCGCCATTGTCGACGCGGCCATGAACGACCTGATCCGGCCCGCGCTGTATCAGGCGTGGATGGATGTGAAGGCCGTCAAGCCGCGCGACGGAGCAGCTCGTGCCTACGACATCGTCGGCCCGATCTGCGAAACCGGCGACTTTCTGGCCAAGGAACGCGAACTGGCGCTGGCCGAAGGCGATCTTCTGACCGTGAACTCCGCTGGCGCCTATGGCTTCGTCATGAGCTCCAACTACAACACCCGCGGCCGTACCGCTGAGGTGTTGGTCGATGGCGATCAAGCCTTTGAAGTGCGTCGTCGCGAAACCGTGACTGAGCTGTTTGCCGGCGAAAGCCTGCTGCCGGAGTAATCCCATGCTGCTGCGTTTTACCAAGATGCATGGGCTGGGCAACGACTTCATGGTGCTGGACCTTGTGAGCCAGCACGCGCACATCCTGCCCAAGCATGCCAAGCAATGGGGCGATCGCCACACCGGGATCGGCTTCGATCAGCTTTTGCTGGTTGAGGCGCCGAGCAACCCGGACGTCGATTTCCGTTACAGAATCTTCAATTCCGACGGCTCCGAAGTCGAGCAGTGCGGCAACGGCGCGCGCTGCTTTGCCCGGTTCGTGCTAGACAAACGCCTGACCGCCAAGAAGCAGATTCGCGTCGAGACCAAAAGCGGCATCATCGAGCTGGACGTCCGCAACGACGGCCAGATCAGCGTCGACATGGGTGCGCCACGTCTGGTCCCTGCCGACATCCCATTCGATGCACCGCAACAGGCGACCAGCTACACGCTGGACGTCGAGGGCGAACGCATCGAGCTAGCGGCCGTATCGATGGGCAATCCCCATGCGGTCCTGCGCGTTTACGACATCAACAATGCGCCGGTACACGCCCTGGGCCCCAAGATCGAAAACCATCCACGTTTTCCCGCACGGGTGAACGTCGGCTTCCTTCATGTCGTCGATCGTCAGCGCGCGCAGTTGCGCGTCTGGGAGCGCGGCGCCGGGGAAACCCAGGCCTGTGGCACTGGCGCCTGCGCTGCCGCGGTCGCCGCGATCAGTCAGGGCTGGATGGATTCACCCCTGTTGATCGACCTGCCCGGCGGGCGCCTGTCCATCGAGTGGGCCGGCCCCGGTCATCCGGTGGTGATGACAGGCCCGGCCGTTCGGGTTTACGAAGGCCAAGTACGTCTATGAGTGAGCATATCCAATGACCGACCAGCCTCAGACTTCAACCGACACGCCCGGCGTTCCTGACGCTGACAAAGCAGTGCCTGCCCTTGAAGCCGAGGCAGTCGCGGCCTGGCTGCAGCAACACCCGGACTTTTTCGCCGAGCACGACGAGTTGCTCACCAGCATGCGCATCCCGCATCAGCGTGGGGACACGGTTTCGCTGGTTGAGCGGCAGCTGAAACTGCTGCGCGAGCGCAACATCGAGATGCGCCATCGGCTGTCGCAATTGATGGACGTGGCGAGGGACAACGATCGCCTGTTCGAGAAAACCCGCCGCCTGATCCTCGACCTGATGGACGCCACCAGCCTGGAAGAAATCGTCATCGCTGTGGAAGACAGCCTTCGCCAGGAGTTTCAGGTGCCCTTCGTCAGCCTGATTCTGTTCAGCGACAACCCGATGACGGTCGGCCGCTGGGTAACCGGCGCCGATGCCCAGAAAGCCATCGGCGGATTGATCTCCGGTGGCAAAACCGTCAGCGGCGCACTGCGCGAGCATGAGCTGGAATTCCTGTTCGGCAGCGAACAGAGCAAGGAAGTCGGCTCGACCGCGATCGCAGCCCTCAGCCATCAAGGTCTGCACGGCGTGCTCGCCATCGGCAGCCGCGATCCGCAGCACTATAAAAGCTCGGTGGGCACGCTGTTCCTCAGCTACATCGCTGACGTGTTGAGCCGTCTGCTGCCGCGTTTCACCAATTCGCTGCGCTCGGTTCGCTAGTCATGGAACGGCAGCTGGATGCTTACTGCACGCACTTGCGCAGTGAGCGCCAAGTGTCGGGACATACGCTTGAGGCTTATCGCCGGGACCTGAACAAGGTTCTGGCGTTTTGCGAAAAACATCACATCGACAGCTGGAAGGCGCTGGATATTCAGGCCATGCGCAGCCTGGTTGCGCGCCTGCATCAGCAAGGCCAGTCTTCGCGCAGTCTGGCGCGCCTGCTGTCTGCGGTGCGGGGCTTTTATCACTATCTGAACCGCGAAGGCATTTGCGATCACGATCCGGCCAACGGCCTGTCGCCGCCCAAAGGCGAACGCAGGCTGCCCAAGACACTCGACGCCGACCGCACGCTTCAGTTGCTGGAAGGTGGCGTGGAAGATGATTTCCTTGCGCGGCGCGATCAGGCGATTCTCGAACTGTTTTACTCCTCCGGGCTGCGCCTGTCCGAGCTGACAGGACTGAATTGCGAGCAGCTCGATCTGGCCGACGGCCTCGTTCAGGTGCTCGGCAAAGGCAGCAAGACGCGAGTGCTGCCGGTCGGCAGCAAGGCCCGGGAAGCGTTGGAAGAATGGCTGAAGCTGCGAGCGCTGGCCAATCCTCAGGACGATGCGGTATTCATCAGTCAGCAAGGCCGGCGCCTGGGGCCGCGCTCGATTCAACTGCGTGTCAAGGCGGCAGGCGAGCGCGAGCTTGGGCAAAACCTGCACCCGCATATGCTGCGTCATTCTTTTGCCAGCCACCTGCTGGAGTCCTCGCAGGACCTGCGTGCCGTGCAGGAACTGCTCGGGCACGCCGACATCGCAACGACCCAGATCTACACCCACTTGGACTTCCAGCACCTGGCCACGGTGTATGACAGCGCCCACCCAAGGGCCAAACGCAAAGGTTCTTCTGACAATGAGCATTAAGCTGATCACGTTCGATCTGGACGACACGCTGTGGGAAACCGCACCGGCGATTGTCGGCGCCGAGACCATGCTGCGTGAGTGGCTGGCCGAAAACGCGCCGAAACTGGGACCGGTGCCTGTTGAGCACTTGTGGGAAATCCGTTCTCGGCTGGTGGAGGCTGACCCAGGCTTCAAGCATCGCATCAGCGCACTGCGACGCCGCGTGCTGTTCCACGCGCTGGAAGACGCCGGATATGCCCACGCAGAGGCCCAGGACCTGGCGGATCAGGGTTTCGAAGTGTTTCTGCAGGGGCGTCACCAGCTGGATATCTTCCCGGAAGTCGTGCCGACGCTGGAGATCCTTGCCAAGTCCTACACCTTGGGCGTTGTAACCAATGGCAACGCCGACGTGCGCCGATTGGGTCTGGCCGATTATTTCGCCTTCGCGCTCTGTGCGGAGGATCTGGGCATCGGCAAACCGGACCCGGCGCCGTTTCTCGAAGCGCTCAAGCGCGGCAATGCCGACCCGCGCCATGCCGTGCATGTAGGCGATCACCCAGGTGATGACATCGCCGGGGCGCAACAAGCGGGCTTGCGCGCGATCTGGTACAACCCGGGCGGCAAGGCGTGGGAGGCGGACGCATTGCCTGACGCGCAGATCAGCAGTTTGACGCAACTGCCCGAGGTTCTGGCGCGCTGGGGGTGATGGGTTGGGTTTTTTTTCGGGGCGACAAACCAATTAAGTCATTGTGCAAGAGCTGGCAACCCGGTGCATCAGGCCATGGCACGGTGCAAAAAATGTGGGAGATTCTATGGTTGCAAACAACGGTTTTCAGGCCGTTTTGCTCACGTATT
>NZ_JARVSK010000027.1:0-74961 GCF_030209235.1 Pseudomonas sp. efr-133-TYG-103a | reverse complement strand
AGTACTCGGCTACGAACCGAGCGGTCACAGGTTCGAATCCTGTCGAGTGCACCATTTAAGCGTTGTTGGTAGTGATACGAACAACTGCTTTAAGAAAGAGCCTGGCTTCAACAGGTCTTCGGAAGTACCACTCACTTCCAGAAGTAAAATGCAGCAACCAGAGGTGATCTGGTTTATCAAGCGCCACATGCACTCGTAGCTCAGCTGGATAGAGTACTCGGCTACGAACCGAGCGGTCACAGGTTCGAATCCTGTCGAGTGCACCATAAAACGAAAAGCCCGCATGCAAATGCGGGCTTTTTGCTTTTCAGCGTTTACCTTTTACGCAACCGCTTTCATCGAATGTGATGTGCCGGCTGCGTCCTTTCTTCTCTTCGTACACGTAACGCACTTCGGCATTGCGGCCGATGATCTTGTCGGGTTTGCCCAAAAGGCTCTCAACGTCTCTTTTGGTCATGCCCGGTGGCGTCTGCTGGTTGATAATCGCCTTGCGACGCTGATCAGCGCTCAACACGTTTCCACATCCGTCATCGCGCTGTCCGACGATGACCAGTTCTCGCTGCGGCTGTGGCTGTGGCTTCGGTCCCGACATTATCTCGGTTGCTGTCGGAACAGTCCCGGTCAGCGGGGCGCGGGCGTCCTGCAATTCACGCGTATGACCGGGAGGGCAGCTGGCCGAGGTGAAGGTGATGTTGCCGCTGGCGTCCTGACATCGATTCACCGTTGCGGCCATGCTCATCGAGGGCGCAAGCAACAGCAATGCGAGGACGGGTCTGGGATTTCGGAATGGCATGAGGCGTCTTCCTTGGCCGAGGGGAGGGCAGGTTAGCCAAGGGGGAATTCGTCGGCGAGCGTGTTTTCTTCTCTGGATGTGACGTCGTAGCAGTAGCGACTCGGACAATGGTTAACATTGTGTTGCAAGCGATTGTTCCGCGTTGAATTTTTAACCTTAAGCCCCGGCAAGCGGTGTATGATTGCGCCCGTCAGCCCCGCCGGGGCTTGTGGAATACCTCCATGGACTTACCCAGTAGCAACTCAGAATTAAGCTGTACCAATCACGAATCGACTGATTGATCTTCCGGCGTGTTCCACTGCTGGGAGTGGAGTTCGCCTATGACCGAAATTGAAGTAAAAAAAACGCAGGACAGCCTTCAGGATCGCCTTGCTCAAGTCATCGATCTGCTGCAGCGTCAGCGCATCGTCGAAGACCTGACTCATCGGCAGGAAGGCCAGCACCAGGATCGTGTTGAAAACCTCGTTCACCGGCAGAACCTTGTCGAGTTGCAACGCAAGCTCGATGACCTGCACTCCGCCGACGTTGCCTATATTCTCGAAGCGCTTCCTGTTGAAGACCGCCTGACGGTCTGGCAATTGGTCAAAGCCGAGCGTGACGGCGACATCCTTCTCGAAGTATCCGACTCGGTGCGTGAAACCCTGATCGCCGACATGGACGATCACGAGCTGCTCGCGGCTGCCAAGGAAATGGACGCCGATGAGCTGGCCGACCTGGCGCCGGAGTTGCCGCGCGATGTCGTGCACGAACTCATGGAGGCCCTCGACAGCCAGCAGCGCGAACGCGTGCGCTCGGCGCTTTCATACGATGAGGATCAGGTCGGTGCGCTGATGGACTTCGAGATGGTGACCATCCGCGAAGACGTCAGCCTGGAAGTCGTTCTGCGTTACCTGCGGCGCCTGAAGGAGCTGCCGGGCCACACCGATAAACTGTTTGTGGTTGATTACGACGGCGTGCTGAAAGGCGTGCTGCCCATCAAGCGTCTTTTGGTCAATGACCCGGAAAAACAGGTTTCCGAAGTCATGGCCAGCGATCCGGTCAGCTTTCATCCGGATGGCGATGCCTACGAGGCCGCACAGGCGTTTGAACGTTACGACCTTATTTCCTCGCCGGTGGTGGACAAGAACGGCAAGCTCATCGGCCGTCTGACCATCGACGAAATGGTTGACCTCATTCGTGAAGAGAGCGAAACCGAAGTCCTGAATATGGCCGGTCTGCGCGAGGAAGAAGACATCTTCGCTTCGGTCTGGCGGTCGCTGCGTAACCGCTGGTCCTGGCTGGCCGTGAACCTGATCACTGCGTTCATCGCCTCGCGCGTGATCGGGCTGTTCGAAGGCTCGATCGAGAAGCTGGTGGCGCTGGCGGCGCTGATGCCTATCGTCGCGGGAATCGGGGGCAACTCCGGTAACCAGACCATCACCATGATCGTTCGCGCCATGGCGCTCGATCAGGTCAGCACCGGGAATACGTCACGCTTGATGCGCAAGGAGCTGGGCGTCGCGCTGGTCAACGGAATCATCTGGGGCGGAGTGATCGGGGTTGTCGCATACCTGCTGTATCACAGCTGGTCACTGGGGGTCGTGATGACCGCCGCGATGACGCTCAACCTCCTGCTCGCAGCCTTCATGGGGGTGTTGATCCCGATGACGCTGGCTCGTCTTGGCAGAGATCCTGCGATGGGTTCCAGTGTAATGATCACTGCGATGACCGACAGCGGCGGTTTCTTCATCTTTTTGGGTCTGGCTACATTGTTTCTGCTTTAACGTGCTACTTCAGGAAAACCGCCTTCAAGGCGGTTTTTTCGTTTCTATGGGGCGTGAACTAAGCCATCAATAAAGCGGGCACAAAAAAGCCAGCTCGAGGCTGGCTTTTAAGTCTCTGGCTGCGCGACTTATTCGTCGTCGTTGGCCAGGCTGGTGTCGTGAGCGATAAGCGAAACCAGGGCATTCTGTTGACGGTGCGCCAGCTGGCGGAAGCGTTGCAGCAGCTCGCGTTCGTGCAGCGAAAGCTCCGGGCTGTCCAGACGCAGGCTTGGCTCGTCGCCCAGAGCGCCTTCCTGAATCAGGCTTTGCTCAAGACGCGCAATGATTTCCGAGTTCATGCTGCGGTGATGCTGTTTGGCGACTTCCGCAATACGCTCGCGCATACCTTCCGGGAGACGGACAACGAACTTGTCAGCTGTGCGACTGGAATAATTGGCCTGTTTCATAGGGCTCATATATTTAACCGATTTAGTTCAAAGAGGGAGGCGGTTCTTGCATTAGGCCGCGAGATGTCACTGTCTGACTGTCGTTTTGGCAAAATGTTCAACCAACCAGCATAAAGGTCCGTCATCATGCATCAATCCGTCGGATCCTTGGCGTCAAATCTGTGACAAATATTGAACTAGATAAAGGCTTTTAGCCAGCACCAATTATCAGAAATGCGTTCTGGTTTGCAAAGTTCCCAACGCCCATCTACCTGCGCGACAGCCGCAGAGGACGCGGGTTTGCGCCGTGATGGCTATCTGTCTTCAGCGTAGAGGGCGATGCGAGAAATATCGAGAAGGCTGGCAAGAAAGAGACGAAGGGTCTTTCTTTCGCCGGAAACGGCCATTGACGACGTGCGCGAGTCGCCAGGTTTCGGATCTGTGAGGTACGTCTGAAGCGGTATGCAGGAGGGCTAACGAGCGTTCGCTCAGGGCTTCGCCTGACGCAGCACCGGGTCGAACTTGATGCGCCGGCCTACGAACAGCGCTGCGACGAACAAGACCGCGAACACCCCGGCAGCTGCTTTAGCCGCAGTGGAGAGCGTTTCCGTGGAAGCTGGAAGCAGTTGATCGACGGCGACGGCCATAATGGCGAGGATAAGAAAGGATAACGCTGCTTTGGACATGGCTGTTCTCTAGAAAAAATTTTGCTGGCAAACCCGGTTCAGATCAACGAATCAGAATACCCAACGTTCGGAGCGGTCCACTGGAATGGCTTCGTCACTGTCGTTGGCGAGCATCGCCTGCGAATTATGAGCGGGCATTGCTGCAAAACGAGGTGCCTGTTTCACCAGGTAATGCGGTTGAGCCTGAACGGCGACACTCTCAGCCTTGCTTCCATCATCCTGAAAATGGAAAGCGACGATTGCGATGAGCGCGGCGGCGTTCAGCAAAGTGAGGGTCATGTTCATCTCGGGTACCTTCGCTTGAAATTGATTTTGAAGGGGGGAATGCGCGAGAAGGGATAATGCAGTCTGCATGCCAAACATTTTAAGAATAAAAATGCTTTTAAATCAATGGCTTATCAAGGTAATGGCGGCGGTGTAGGTTGCGTTTTGCAATGAGGGCATTCTGCCGCATTGCAATTTGCATGACGCGATTTTTGGCCTCGTCAAACGTCCGGCGGACTACAGCCTAAAAAGCCAATGACGACATGACAAAACAATGGCTTGCCGTTAACATGCACGCCGTCCTGCTGGCGCCATTCAGAGTGTCAGCATCAGTGTCTCAGTAGCTCAATTGGATAGAGCATCCCCCTCCTAAGGGGAAGGTTGCAGGTTCGAACCCCGCCTGGGACACCATTCTGAATGCCCCCCTTAAATTCCTCCTCGATTCTCGCTTCTCGACGTGGTGCGCTAATGCCTGTGCGCTGAAATAAAAAGCCCCGCGCAGATTGCTCTGGCGGGGCTTTTTATTGAACTCCCTGCGACGGTTGCCGGCGCAGGGCGATCAGGCGTGGATTACAGCGCCATGTCGTTCGCAGGCTTGCTTTCGGCCGGCTTGGATGGCTCGGTGCTGGTGCCGACGCTCTGGTCGATGACCGGAGGCTTGCCCAGTTGCAGCACTTCTGCGGTGTAGTTCCACTCCTGCTGAACCGCAGCGGGCGAATCGTTCAGCTTGGTGCCATAGCTCGGCACGATCTGGCGGATTTTCGCTTGCCACTCTGGCGTCGCGACCTGGGTTTTGAAGATCTTCTCCAGGACGTTCAGCATGATCGGTGCAGCGGTCGACGCACCTGGCGAAGCGCCCAGCAGAGCGGCGATGCTGCCGTCCTTTGAAGAAACGACCTCAGTACCCAGTTTCAGCACGCCGCCTTTGTCTGCGTCGCGCTTGATGATCTGTACACGCTGACCGGCTTGCCACAGGCGCCAGTCTTCTTTCTTGGCGTGCGGGAAGTATTCCTGCAGCGCTTTGAAGCGATCGTCATCGGACAACATCAACTGACCTGCGAGGTATTCAACCAGCGGGTACTGCTCGATACCCACTTTGGTCATCGGCCAGAAGTTGTGGGTGGTCATGCTGCTGAACAGGTCCAGGTAGGAACCTTCTTTCAGGAACTTGGTGGAGAAAGTCGCGAACGGGCCAAACAGGATGACGCGTTTGCCGTCGAGTACGCGGGTGTCCAGATGCGGCACCGACATGGGCGGCGCGCCGGTGGAGGCAATGCCGTAGGCCTTGGCCATGTGCTGCATGGCAACGGTCGGGTTCTCGGTCACCAGGAACGAGCCGCCGACCGGGAAGCCTGCGTATTCCTGCGCTTCCGGAATGCCGGATTTCTGCAGCAGCTTCAACGCACCGCCACCTGCGCCGATGAACAGGAACTTGGCATCGGTACCAGAAGTGGTGCCGTCTTTCAGGTTCTTGTATTCAACGTGCCAGGAGCCGTCTTCGTTACGGGTGATGTCGTTGACTTCGCTGGACAGCTTAAGGTCGAAGTTCGGGCGGGTCTGCAGGTAGGACACATACTGACGGGTGACTTCACCCCAGTTGACGTCGGTGCCGATCGGCGTCCAGGTGGTCGCCAGCTTCTGGCTCGGGTCGCGACCTTCCATCATCAGCGGGACCCACTTGGCGATCTGCGCCGGGTCTTCGGAGTATTGCATCGGGCGGAACAGCGGGCTGGCTTGCAGCGCGTCGTAACGCTTTTTCAGGAATTTGATGTTGTCATCGCCCCACACGAAGCTCATGTGCGGAGTGGTATTGATGAACGAAGGCGGGTTTTTCAGGACGCTCTGGCGCACTTGCCAGGACAGGAACTGACGGGTCACCTGGAAGGCTTCGTTGATTTCGATGGCCTTGGAGATGTTGACCTTGCCGTCTTTGTCTTCAGGCGTGTAGTTCAGCTCGGCCAGGCCGGAGTGACCGGTACCGGCGTTGTTCCAGCCGTTGGAGCTTTCTTCGGCGACGGCGTCCAGACGCTCGACCATTTCCATCGACCAGCCCGGTTCCAGCTCGTTGAGCCAGACACCCAGGGTCGAACTCATGATGCCGCCGCCGATCAACAGCACGTCGACTTTTTTGCTCTCGGCAGCGTGGGCTTGCAGGAAGGTCGCCGAAATCGCCAGACCCAGCAGGGCCTTGCTCGTTTTCTTGAACATTGAGTCATCCAATAGATAGAAAGTTATCCGCCTGCAGCATTCGTTGCGCAACGTCCTGTTACAGCTGGCGCCGGGTGGGGCGCAAACGTCAGACAGGCTTCGCTCTCGGAAGACGCGGAGGAAGGGTCAGGAGGCCAGTGAATCGGTCGACCTCCAGTTCTATGTCCCTCGGTGCTGGCTTTTTATTCGATCATTGGATTCAGCAGCTTGAGTAAACATCAATCGCCACAGGACTCGGTCATCAGGTCCAAGGGTGTCTGCGGCGGGGCGGCGATTGTACCCGAAATGTGATTTACGACAAATCACAGGACGATTTAGTCAATACGCCAATTTGTCTCATGTGGCCATTGCACAGCATTTACCGGAAAAACCGGTCTTCTGACCGGCTCCGTGCAGGAGTTACAAGGTGAACTTGCCGACCATCGTGTTGAACGACACCGCCAGGCGCGACAGCTCCTGACTCGAGGCGCTGGTCTGGTTGGCGCCGGCGGAGGTCTGTGCCGACAGGTCCTGAATATTGACCAGGTTGCGGTCCACTTCCCGGGCGACCTGGGCCTGTTCTTCGGCGGCGCTGGCAATCACCAGATTGCGCTCGTTGATCTGGCTGACGCCTTCGCTGATGCGCTCCAGCGCCCGGCCCGCCTCGGTGGCAAGCGACTGAGTGTTCACTGCAATCGACTGACTCTTGCCCATCGCCTGCACGGCTTCGTCGGCACCGTTGCGCACTTGGGAGATCATCGACTCGATCTCGCCGGTGGACACCTGAGTGCGGTGGGCGAGGGCGCGAACTTCGTCGGCGACGACCGCAAAACCGCGACCTTGCTCGCCTGCGCGAGCGGCTTCGATGGCGGCGTTGAGTGCCAGTAGGTTGGTCTGTTCGGCGATGCCACGGATCACGTCCAAGACTTTGGTGATGTCCCGAATCTGCCCGGCCAATGCCTCGACGCGTTGGGTCGAATCGTTGATTTCCACGGTCATGCTGTTCATCGCCGACACAGCTTGTTGCACTTGCTGCTGACCCTTGAGTGCGTCCTCGGCCGTTTGCGCGGAAACCTGCGATGCGCTGGCGGCATTGCGCGCCACTTCTTCGACGGCTGCCGTCATCTGGTTCACGGCCGTGGCCGCCTGCTGAATTTCGTCGTTCTGGCGCAGCAGGCCTCGGGTGCTGTCGTCAGTGACCACAGTCAATTCCTCAGCGGCGGAAGCCAGTTGATCCGATGCGCTGGCGATCTGCTGCACGGTGCCTTTCAGGCTGCCTTGCATGTGCGACAGCGCCTGAAGCAGTTGCCCGGTTTCGTCTTGGCCACCGATGGCGATTGACTGGGTCAGATCGCCGCTGGCAACGCGCGCGGCGCTTTCAACGGACTGGTAGATCGGCCGGGTAATCATGCGCGTGACCAGCAGGCCCAGGGCGATGGCGCAGATCACGGCGATGATCGAGCCGATGGTCAGAATCAAGGTCACGCGGCGGTTGGTGTCGACGCCCGCTTGCGTCGCTTCATTGGCCTGACGGGCATTGGATTCGATGATGATTTTCAGCTCGCCCATGGTCTTGCGATAGCTGGGCGTCACGCTGCTGGCGGCGAGCCTGCTGGCTTGTTCGATGTCGCCGGTCTGGATCACCGCAAGGGTATTCTGCGCGGCGCTGATATAAGCGGCCCAGTCGCGCTCGAAGTCGTCACCCGCTGCTTTTTCATCTGGCTGCAGCGGCGTGCCGCGATACACCTTGAAATCGGCTTCGGCCTGAACCTGGTTTTCCTTGAACGACTGCAGCGCCGAATTGATCTCGTCGGGGCTGGCCTTGATCGCGCTCAGGCCGATGACTTTGAAGAAGTCGCGGTTGGTGGCAATCACGTTCGCTTTCACGGAATCGACCTTGGTGATCGAGAGCAGGTTGTTGCTGACTGTTTCGTCGAACAATTCATACAGACGCGAGATGCCGGTTTGTCCCAACACGCCCACGACCACAGTGATCAGCGCGCACAGGCAGAATGCCGAGAGGAGCTTGGACTTCAATTTCAGATTGATCAGCCAGGACATGGACAGTACTCGGGCAGGGAGGAGGGCATGGCGGCTGAGATCAGTTGTGTGCCGCATTGCCTGCGTATCGGCGAGCGGGTCACGGACTTTACACGTTTTGATACGCATACGATAAACGTCGTCATTTGACGTCGTTTTCGAGGATTTTGGATCCACGATCAAGGTGTTACGTCATTCTCGACCACCGCTCTCCAGGGTCGATCGGATGGATCAGTCGAGGCACCTGAAGGCGTGCTGGCACCGTGGTTGCATCGCTTTTTCCCTTGCTCATCACCTAAGCTTTACCGTCGTGCCGCCGATAACCCGGACGAGCGGCGTCATGCCGCATGCAAAAAGGCCCTGGCTAGCGTGAAATAGCTTGATGGCAAATTGATGTTGGCTATCATCGGCACCGCAAAAAACGGGCGCTGGCTGGCCGATCTTTCGTGTAACGCCTTCGGGCTATTTTTACTCCCGTGACAGGAATCTCGATGCTGGCGTGGAACCAAAAAAGCTTTCTGATCGTCGATGATTTCTCCGATTTCCGTAGCTCGGTCAGGTCGATGCTGCGTGAATTGGGCGTCAAGGAAGTGGATACCGCTGACACCGGTGAGCAAGCGCTGAAGATGTGCTCGCAGAAGCGCTACGACTTTATCCTGCACGACTTCAATCTGGGTGACGGCAAGAAAAACGGCCAGCAGGTGCTTGAAGACCTGATGACCGACAAGCTGATCAGCCACGAAAGTGTCTTCGTCATGGTCACGGCGGAAAACAGCCAGGCCATGGTCATGAGTGCGCTGGAGTGGGAGCCGGATGCCTATCTGACCAAGCCCTTCAATCGCGCCAGTCTGGCTCAGCGGCTGGAAAAGATCGTTCAGCGCAAAAATCTGCTCAAACCGATCCTGCAAGCGCTTGACCGCGGCAAGCCCGCCGAAGTGCTGGCGGCGTGCGTGAACCTGACCAAACAGGACCCTCGTTTCGCGCCGCTCTGTCTGCGCTACAAAGCCGATGCGCTGCGTGATCTCAATCAGCACGAGCCGCTGGAAGCGTTTCTCAAGTCGATCCTCGCTGACCGCCCGCAGCCTTGGGCATTCGCCGCGCTCGGCAAGCTGCTGTTCAAGCGCGGTCGCAATGCCGAGGCGCAGACGGTTTACGAAGAGGCGATCCGCACGTTCAACACCATGCCCGTGTTGTTCGACGGTCTGGCAGACGTATTGATGGCCAGCGGTGATAACCGCCGTGCGCAAAAGATGCTCGAAGAGGCCGTGCGGCTGTCGCCATATGCCGTGCGCCGCCAGCGTTTGCTGGGCAAGCTGGCCCTGGAAAACCAGGACTTCGACGGCGCGTCCAAGGCCTATCGTCAGGCGGTCTCGCAGGGGCAGTTTTCCCGCTTCAAGGACCCTGAAACCAATCTGGGCCTGGCGCAGGCCTTGATCAGTCGCGGCGGCGAGCGCGGTCTGGATGCGCGCACCCGCGTGGAGATCAACCAGACCCTGAGCGAAGTCGCCAAGGAACACACCAACGATGCCGGCCTGCAAGTGCGTGCACGCCTGATGAAGGCGACCAGCGTGGCGTCGTCGGATCCGGAAATGGCCGCCAAGCTGACCGAGCAGGCGATGGCGCGGCTGGAAGGCATGGAGCAGTTTCTCAGTGCCGACGCCGCGCTTGCCGTGGCGTCGCAGCTCAAGCAGCTGGGCCAGGAAGCGGCTGGCGCCGGCGTACTGAAAAGCTGTGCGGAAATCTACGGCGATGATCCGACCGTGATGCAAAGCATCGCCAAACAGACCGATGACCCGGAAATCCTCAGCGCCGGCAAGGCCGCGGTCGATCTCAATATGCAGGGCATTCGCAGCTACCGCGCGGGCAAACTGGGGGAAGCCCAGGACATGTTCCGTCAGGCGCTGGCGCTGCAACCGAAGAACATCAGTATCGCCTTGAACATGGCTCAGTCGCTGCTGCACATGGGCGTGCAGAACCTGGACACGGCCAGCCTGCAAGAGTGTCAGAACAGTCTGAAGATGGTCGGGAAAATGCCCGACACCGACCCTCGATACGACCGATATCAGAAACTGCGACTCAGGGCATTCGGCGAATGACGGATCAGCAACCGGGGCTCGACTTTTCGATGGTGATCGCCTCCACCGTCCACGACATGAAAAATTCGCTGGCGTCGCTGATTCAGGCGCACGGGCAGTGGATCCGGCAGTTGCCTGACGCTCAGCGCGGCACGCCGGAGCAAGGCGTGATCGACTACGAATTCGCGCACCTGAACGGCATGCTCGTGCAACTGCTCGGGCTGTACAAACTGGGCGTCAATCAGCTGCCGTTGCGGCCGGATTATCACGAGCTGGACGACTTCATCGAAGCTCAGCTGGCGCTGCATCAAGAGGTGCTCGACAGTCGCGGGATCGCTGCCCGTTTCGAGGTTGACGACTTCGGCCTGCCGGGTTTCTTCGACCGCGAGCTGGTGGGGTCGGTGATTTCCAATGTGGTCATCAACGCTATCCGCTACGCGCGCGGTGAGGTGCTGATCAAGGCAGGGCAAATCGGCGAGCAATTGGTCATCACGGTCAACGACGACGGCCCGGGCTTCCCCGAGCACATGATCGAACAGCAGAGCGACTATGTGCTGGGCATCAATCAAAGCAGCGGCAGTACCGGTCTGGGGTTGTATTTCGCAGCGAACATCGCACGCCAGCACCAGCGCCAGGGCGTGCACGGTCATATTGAAATTGCCAACGGCGGCGAACTGGGCGGAGGCCTGTTCAGCATCTACCTGCCCTGAAATGCGGGGCGCTTCGCTGAGGTCGACAACCGATCAGACGCTTGCGGGCTAAAACCGGTCCGCTGACTGCACGCGTGTTTTTGCGGCGCTACAGCTTCAGGCTTTGCCCCAGCACCACGTTCAGCGCATTGCGCGCATCATCCAGCTGCACAAGCGTGGCGTGATGGGCACCGAGGGCGTCGCGGTTTTCGATGGCGGTGAGAATCGCCCGATGCCGCGGCAACGCGAGCTCATGCAGATTCGGGCGTTTGTTGGAGTGCTTGAGCGCCTCGCGCAGGGCCAGTGAAAGCATGTTGCACAGGTGCGCCAGCAGATCGTTATGGGTCGCGTCGGCGATGCGACTGTGGAAATCCAGATCCGGTTGCAGCACGTCCTCGACGGTCGGTGCCGCCGCCATGCGCTCGTAGGCTTCGCCGATGGCAGCGATCTCGTCCGGCGTCGCGTGCTGCGCGGCCAGGGCTGCGGCCGCCGGTTCGATGATGCTGCGCACGCTGGTCAACAGGGTGAAAAACTCGTTCTGGGGCGAGCTTTGCATCAACCAGTGCAACACGTCGGGGTCGAGGATGTGCCACTCACGGCGGGGCTTGACCACCGTGCCGACGCGGGGTCGCGAATAGACCAGCCCTTTGGCGACCAGCACGCGAGTGGCTTCGCGCAGCACTGGCCGACTGACCGCATATTCTTCGCAGAGCAGGGCTTCGGCAGGAAGCTTGTCGTCAGGTTTGAAACGGCCTGAAACGATCTGCATGCCGATGTCTTGGACAATGCGCGAATGCATGCTTTTACGGTCGGAGGGCTTACGGTAATCCATGGGGCGGGGAGCGATCCTGAGCGGTGAATGCCGCGCATCATAGCATTGGCAGAATGTTTGCGATCTGGCCGCGCTCAACCTGTAGGAGCGCGCTTGCCCGCGATGCGTTCTGTCAGGCACTGATGCATTGACTGATACGACACAATCGCGGGCAAGCGCGCTGCTACAGGTCAGTGGCGTTGCTCAGATCTGCATCAATGCGAATGCCGAGGCACTTCCGACCCACGCATGCCGACCAGGAAGTCGAAGTCGCAGCCCTGATCCGCCTGCATGACGTGATCGATGTACAGCTGACGATAACCTCCTACCAGCAGTTGCTGTGGCGCTTGCCAGTCGGCCAGACGCGCCGACAGCTCTTGCTCAGAAACATCCAGATGCAATCGGCCCGTCGAGCAGTCGAGTTCGATGAAGTCACCTTCGCGCACCACGGCCAGAGGGCCGCCTGCCGCGGCTTCCGGCGCCACGTGCAGCACCACCGTGCCGTACGCCGTGCCGCTCATGCGCGCATCGGAAATCCGCACCATGTCCGTCACGCCTTGCGCCAGCAGCTTGGCCGGCAAGCCCATGTTGCCGACTTCAGCCATGCCCGGATAACCCTTCGGTCCGCAGTTCTTCATCACCAGAATGCTGTCGGCGTCGACGTCCAGGTCCGGATCGTTGATGCGTGCCTTGTACATGTCGAAGTTCTCGAACACCACTGCGCGGCCCCGATGTTTCATCAGCGCGGGCGTCGCGGCGGAAGGCTTGAGCACTGCGCCCAGTGGCGCAAGGTTGCCGCGCAGCACGCAGATGCCACCATCGGCGACCAGCGGATTGTCGATCGCCCGGATCACTTCGTCATCGCCGTAGATCGGCGAGTTCTGCACGTTTTCCCACAGCGTCTTGCCGTTCACGGTCAGTGCTTCGGGATTGGGGATCAGGTTGTTTTCGCCCAGACGGCGAAGCACCGCGGGCAGGCCACCGGCGTAATAGAACTCTTCCATCAGGAAGCGTCCCGAAGGCTGCAGGTCCACCAGCGTCGGCGTGCCGCGACCGATGCGGGTCCAGTCGTCCAGTTCCAGATCGACGCCGATCCGGCCGGCGATGGCCTTGAGGTGAATCACCGCGTTGGTCGAACCGCCGATGGCGGCGTTCACGCGAATGGCGTTTTCGAAGGCTTCCCTGGTCAGGATCTTCGACAGGCGCAGGTCTTCATTGACCATCTGCACGGCGCGCATGCCGGACATGTGTGCCAGCACGTAGCGACGGGAATCCACAGCGGGGATCGCGGCGTTGTGCGGCAGCGACGTGCCCAGCGCTTCGGCCATGCAGGCCATGGTCGACGCCGTGCCCATGGTGTTGCAGGTCCCGGCCGAGCGCGACATGCCGGCTTCGGCGGAAAGGAATTCGTCCAGGCTGATCTGGCCTGCCTTATAGGATTCGTGCATCTGCCAGACGATAGTGCCGGCGCCGATGTCCTTGCCCTTGTGCTTGCCGTTGAGCATCGGCCCGCCGGTGACGACGATGGCCGGGACGTCGCAACTCGCGGCGCCCATCAGCAGGGCAGGGGTGGTTTTGTCACAACCGGTCAACAGCACGACGCCGTCGATAGGGTTACCACGAATTGCTTCTTCCACGTCCATGCTGGCCAGGTTGCGGGTCAGCATTGCGGTTGGACGCAGGTTCGATTCGCCGTTGGAAAACACCGGGAATTCGACAGGGAAGCCACCGGCTTCGATCACGCCTCGTTTGACGTGCTCGGCGATGGTCCGGAAGTGGGCGTTGCAGGGGGTGAGTTCGGACCAGGTGTTGCAGATGCCGATGATCGGCTTGCCCTGGAACTGGTGGTCGGCGATGCCCTGGTTCTTCATCCAGCTGCGGTACATAAAGCCGTTCTTGTCAGCGGTACCGAACCATTGGGCCGAACGAAGGGTTGGTTTCTTGTTGGTATCAGATGAGGAATCAGACATAAATCAGCACTCTTATTGTAAGACTAAAGGCTTCGCGTGCTGACTAAAATAGGCCGAAAATCGTCCGAGTGGAAGAGTTGTAACCTTAAATAGTATTACTATATAGTCGTCTCCAGTCGAGGGACGACCCTGTCAGGCCATTCATAGCAGCACGGCGCACACGACGACAGAGGCGATCCCCGAAGCTTCCATAACAAAAACAACGTGGAGACCGCTTACATGAGCCAGGAACTCAGGCTTATTCGTCGCATCACCCTGAAACTCATTCCGTTTTTGATCCTGTTGTACCTGATCGCCTACGTCGATCGCTCTGCTGTGGGCTTTGCCAAGCTGCACATGGGCGCGGACGTCGGCATCGGCGATGCGGCTTATGGCATGGGCGCCGGTCTGTTTTTCATCGGCTACTTCCTGCTCGAAATTCCCAGCAACCTGATGCTCGAACGCTTCGGCGCCCGGCGCTGGTTCGCGCGGATCATGATCACCTGGGGCGCGATCACCATGGGCATGGCGTTCGTCCAGGGCCCGACCAGCTTCTATGTCATGCGCTTTCTGCTGGGCGCGGCCGAAGCGGGCTTCTTCCCGGGCGTGCTGTACTACATCACCCAGTGGTTCCCGGTTCGCCATCGCGGCAAGATCCTTGGCCTGTTCATCCTTTCCCAACCCATCGCCATGATGATCACCGGCCCGATTTCCGGTGGCCTGCTGGGCATGGAGGGCGTTGCCGGCCTGCACGGCTGGCAATGGCTGTTCCTGTGCATCGGCGCGCCGGCGATTCTGCTGACCTGGCCGGTGCTGCGCTGGCTGCCTGACGGTCCCAAGGATGTGAAGTGGATGGACCCGGTCGAAAAGGACTGGCTCGCCGGTGAACTCAAAAAGGACCTGGAAGAGTACGGCCAGACTCGCCACGGCAACCCGCTGCATGCACTCAAGGACAAGCGCGTGCTGTTGCTGGCGCTGTTCTACCTGCCGGTGACGCTGAGCATTTACGGACTGGGCCTGTGGCTGCCGACGCTGATCAAGCAATTTGGCGGCAGCGATCTGGTGACCGGCTTCGTGTCTGCGGTGCCTTACATCTTCGGCATCGTCGGCCTGCTGATCGTGCCGCGCAGCTCGGACCGCCTCAATGATCGCTATGGTCATCTGGCATTTCTGTATGTGATTGGCGCGATCGGGCTGTTCCTCAGCGCTTTCCTCGGCACGCCAGTCCTGCAACTGGCGGCGCTGTGTCTGGTGGCCTTCTCGCTGTTTTCCTGCACGGCGGTGTTCTGGACACTGCCGGGACGTTTCTTCGCAGGCGCCAGCGCCGCGGCCGGCATTGCCCTGATCAACTCGGTGGGCAACCTGGGCGGCTACATCGGCCCGTTCGTGATCGGCTGGCTCAAAGAACTCACGGGCAATCTGGCCACCGGCCTGTATTTCCTCTCGGGCGTCATGGTCTGCGGATTGATTCTGACCGGCGTCGTGTACCGCGTGCTGGAACGCAAGCACGTCTTGCCCGAATCGAAATTCGCCGCCAGCGCGCGCGGCTCTCGTTAAAGCGGCCTGTGTAGGGGCGCGCTTGCCCGCGAAGGCGTTGAGTCAGGCATGAAAATGTCTCAGGCAAAAAGCTATCGCGAGCAAGCGCGCGCTCCTAGAGAGACCGTGCACACCATCTGAAAAGGAGACATTCCATGCATTTAGTACAGTTCGAGCTGGGCAATGGTCAGCGTCGTGTCGGTCTGGTGGACGGTGCGCTGGTACGTGAAATCCAGGGCGCGACCAGTACGCGTGATCTGGCGCTGGCGGCCATCGACAAGAAAATCTCCCTGGCCGAACAGGTCGACAGCCTCGGTCTGGGCGACAACCACGATTATTCCCAGCTGCGTGCCGATCTGCAGATCCTGCCGCCGCTCGATCATCCGGACCCCGCGCACGTGCTGGTCAGCGGCACAGGCCTGACCCATCTGGGCAGCGCATCGGCCCGGGACAAAATGCACCAGCATGGCAATGACGAGTCGGCCATGACCGACACCATGCGCATCTTCAAGTGGGGCCTTGAGGGCGGCAAACCGGCGGCGGGGCAGGCGGGTGTGCAACCGGAGTGGTTCTACAAGGGCGACGGCAGCATTGTCATCCGCCCGGGCCAGTCGTTCCCGCAGCCGCCTTTTTCCGAAGACGCAGGCGAAGAGCCAGAGCTGAGCGGGCTGTACGTGATCGGTCACGACGGCCAGCCCTATCGACTCGGATTTGCCATCGGCAACGAATTCTCCGACCACGTCATGGAGCGCAAGAACTACCTTTATCTGGCACATTCCAAACTGCGCGCCTGCTCGTTCGGGCCAGAGCTGCGCGTGGGTGACCTGCCGCAGAATCTGGCGGGCACCAGCCGCATCCTTCGGGACGGTCAGGTGTTGTGGGAGAAAGAATTCCTCAGCGGCGAAGCCAACATGTGCCATAGCCTGGAAAACCTTGAGTATCACCACTTCAAATATGCCCAGTTCCTGCGTCCGGGCGATGTGCACGTGCACTTTTTCGGCACGGCGACGCTGTCGTTCGCCGATGGCATCAAGACGCAGCCGGGGGACAAGTTCGAGATCAGCCAGCGTGAATTCGGGGCGCCGTTGGTGAACGGTATCGCGCCTGCCGAGGGCGTGTTCCAGCCCGGCGGCATCAAGCAGCTCTGACCGACCACTCGATCCGCTTCTGCCCAAAGGGCGTGGGAGCGAGGCTTGTCCCGCGGTCTGCCGGGAAACGCGGTGTTTCCGGCACGGCGTGTCGGCTGGTTTCGCGGCCGCTGCTCGCCAGATCGCGGGGCAAGCCTCGCTCTCACAGCCCGTGGCCAGCATCACACGCTACCGGAGTACTTTTCATGACCCAGATTCTTGGCCACAACTACATCGGCGGCACGCGCAGCGCTGCCGGCACGATCATCGTCTACAGCGTCGACGCCAGCACTGGCGAAAACCTGCCCCACGATTTTTATCAGGCCACCGTCGAAGAAGTGGATGCTGCCGCCAAAGCCGCAGCGTCGGCTTATCCCGCCTATCGCTCGCTCAGCGCAGAGCGCCGCGCGCAGTTTCTCGACGCCATCGCCGATGAACTGGACGCGCTGGGCGATGAGTTCATCGCCACGGTCTGCCGCGAAACCGCGCTGCCCACCGCCCGGATTCAGGGCGAGCGTGGCCGCGTGACCGGGCAGATGCGCCTGTTTGCCAAGGTGCTGCGACGGGGCGATTTCTACGGCGCACGCATCGACCTGCCGTTGCCCGACCGCAAGCCCGCGCCGCGCCCGGACCTGCGTCAGTACCGCATCGGCCTCGGTCCGGTTGCGGTGTTCGGCGCCAGCAACTTCCCGCTGGCATTTTCCACGGCAGGTGGCGATACCGCCTCGGCGCTGGCGGCCGGATGTCCGGTGGTGTTCAAGGCCCACAGCGGTCACATGGCGACGGCCGAGCAGGTCGCCGATGCGCTGTTGCGTGCCGCCGATAAAACCGGCATGCCCAAGGGCGTGTTCAACATGATTTATGGCGGCGGTGTCGGCGAGTGGCTGGTCAAGCACCCGGCGATTCAGGCGGTCGGTTTCACCGGGTCGCTCAAGGGCGGTCGTGCGCTGTGCGACATGGCCGCCGCGCGTCCTCAGCCGATCCCGGTGTTTGCCGAGATGTCGAGCATCAACCCGGTCATCATCCTGCCGCAGGCGCTTGGGCTGCGCGGCGAGCGAATCGCGTCGGAGCTGGCGGCCTCGATCGTTCAGGGCTGCGGGCAGTTCTGCACCAATCCCGGTCTGATCATCGGCCTGCGCTCGCCTGCTTTCGATCAATTCCAGAAACGCCTGGCGGCACAGATCGACGATCAGCCACCGCAGACGATGCTCAATGCCGGCACGCTGAGCAGTTACGTTCGCGGTCTGAAGGCCCTGCACGCACACGCGGGCATCGAGCATCTGGCCGGCGCCGAGCAGGCGGGCGATCAGGCCCATCCTCAGCTGTTCAAGGCAGATGTCAGTCTGTTGCTGGATGGCGACGAACTGTTGCAGGAGGAAGTGTTCGGCCCTACCTCGATCATCGTAGAGGTCGCCGACCAGGCACAGCTCACCGAAGCACTCCTGGGCCTTCATGGTCAGCTCACTGCGACCCTGCTGGTGGATGGTGATGACATGGCCCGTTTCGGCGAATTGACTGGCCTGCTGGAGCAAAAGGTCGGGCGCATCCTCATCAATGGTTATCCGACCGGCGTTGAAGTGGTGGACTCGATGGTCCATGGCGGCCCATACCCGGCAACGTCCGACGCCCGAGGCACCTCGGTCGGTACGCTGGCGATCGATCGGTATCTGCGGCCGGTGTGCTTCCAGAACTACCCCGACAGCGCACTGCCCGACGCCTTGAAAAACGCCAATCCGCTGGGGATCCTGCGACTGGTGGACGGGGTGAATACCATCGCCGCCATCGGCTGACCCGATGTGATCGTTCCCACGCAGCGCGGGGAACGATCACCGCATTGAGCTCAACCACGAATCACTGCAACCCACCCGACACCCACATAAAAACAAACGAGGTGCGCCCCATGACCGCCAATGCCATACCGCTGGAACGGCTCGACGCCGATGTGATCGAGGACAGCATCTACCGCAAGGTGAGCTGGCGCATCGTGCCGTTGTTCATCTGTTGTTTCCTGTTCGCCTACCTTGACCGGGTCAACATCAGCTTCGCCAAGCTGCAGATGGCCAGCGACCTGGGTTTCAGCGAAACAGTCTACGGCTTGGGCGCCAGTCTGTTTTTCGTCGGCTATTTCCTTTTCGAAGTCCCCAGCAACGTTCTGCTGCACAGGATCGGCGCGCGCATCTGGATCGCGCGGATCATGGTGTCCTGGGGCATTGCGTCGGCGTGCATGATGTTCGTGCAGACCGAGTTCTGGTTCTACACCCTGCGTTTTCTGATCGGTGTGATGGAAGCGGGGTTCGTCCCCGGCGTGCTGTATTTCTTCACCCAGTGGTACCCGAGCTCACGCCGCGCGCGGGTCAATTCCTACTTCAAAAGCTCCATCCCCTTGTGCGGCATCGTCGGCGGTCCGATTGCCGGGCTGATCCTGGGACACTTCGACGGCGTGATGGGCATGGCGGGCTGGCGCTGGCTGTTTCTGCTCGAAGGCATTCCTTCGGTGCTGCTGGGCGTCGTGGTGTTCTGGCTGGTCAAGGACCGTATCGAGGACGCCACCTGGCTCACCGCCGAGGAGAAAAACGTGGTGCTTGCGCGCATGGCCAAAGAAAGCGCGCCAGCAACGCCGCAGAAGGTCAAAGACATCTGGAAGCACCCGACCACCTACGTCATGTCGGCGATCTATCTGTGCCTGGTCATGGCCCTGACCGGTCTGCTGTTCTGGATGCCGCAACTGATCAAGAGCGCGGGCGTGACCGACACCATAAACATCGGTTTGCTGACGGTGATTCCGTATGTGGGCGCCGTGATCGGCAACTTGTTGATCGGTGCCAGTTCCGACCGTCACAGTGAACGTCGCTGGCACATGGCGAGCTGCGCGACGCTGACCGCCGGCGGTTATCTGGTTTGTGCGCTGTTTCCAGGCCAGCTGCTGCCGCTGATGATCGGCATGACCATCATCATGACCGGCATCGTGGCCTGGATGCCGATCTTCTGGACCATTCCGCCGCGGTTTTTGAGTGGCATCGCTGCGGCGGCCGGCATCGCCCTGATCAACTCGCTGGGCCAATTGGGCGGCATCATTGCGCCGTTCATGGTCGGGCGCATCAAAGACCTGACCGGCACCGCAACCCCGGCGCTGTTCGCGTTGTTTGCCGTGAGTGTGCTGGCGATCGCTCTGATTGTCTGGGGCATTCCGAAGCGTTATTACGCGAAAGAAGCGGTGCAGGATTGATCACCGCATCGGCCTGAACCCGGCATCACGGGTTCAGGCTGAACGCTCGCGCACGATGAGGGCGCACGCCGCGGGGGCATCTTTTGGCCTATCATTCGCCCTTTCACCTACGCGAATCACTGCCATGACCTCATCATCAGACACCCTGCGCTCAGCGCTGCAAACCGCACTGACCTCCCACAGCATGCTGGAAATCGACGGCCTGCATGCCTTCGAGTTCTCACTCGACGAAATGCTGCAGATCGAAAGCATGGATGGCCGCGAGCGCAAGGTCTGGCGGTTTTCTCTGGCGCAGATCGACGCCGCCGCGTTCGACGAAGCGCTGCAAAGCTGGGTCATCAACGATGGCAATGCCGATCATCGCATCGTGGTGCTCAATGCCTTTGCCGCCAGTGACGAGGATGAGGAAGACGAGCAGGACTGATGCCCTCCGGCAGGCGCGTGGCAAGTCAGGCTCCTGCCGTATTCTTGCTCGGCAACTACTGCGCGTAAAACGCTGTCATAGCCCTGATTCTTGCGCTGACCGCGCGCCAACAACTCCAACAAGAGATCGCCCCGATGACGCCCAGATTATTGCCCTTGCTGGTGCTTGCCAGCAGCCTTTCCGCCCTTTCCGTTCAGGCCAGAACCATGACTGACTACGACGTGCTGGTGGGTGCCTACACCGCCGGCGCCAGCGAAGGCATCTACCGCTTCGGCTTCAACACCCAGACCGGTCAGCTCGACGCCAAGCCGCGTCAGGTGGTCAAAAGCGAAAACCCGTCCTGGCTGACCCTCAGTCCGGACCAGCGCCATCTGTTCGCGGTCAATGAAAATGGCCCCGGCCAGACTGACGTGGTAGGCAAGGTGAGCAGCTTCTCCATCGACCCGAAAAGCCATGCGGTCTCGTTCATCAATCAGATCGAAAGCAAAGGCGAGGAGCCGACCCACTCCAATCTGAGCCTGGACGGTCGCTTCCTGTTCGTCGCCAACTACGCCGTGCATCCCGATCCGGGCGGCTCGCTCGCCGTGGTACCGGTCGGCAAGGACGGCAAGCTTGGCCCTGTCGCGCAGACCGCGACGCACGAGGCCAGCAAAGTCAATCCGGAACGCCAGGCTTCGTCCCACGTGCATTCGGCTGTCCCGACGCCGGACGGCAAGTATCTGATTGCCATGGATCTGGGCGCCGACAAGATGTTCGTCTTCAACTACGACGGCAAAAAGTCTCAGCCGCTGCAACCGGCCAAAACCCCGTCCGTTGACCTACCACCCGGCAGCGGCCCGCGCCATCTGCTGTTCAGCAAGGACGGCAAGCACGCCTGGCTGACCATGGAAATGAGCGCGCAAGTGGCTGTGTTCGATTACCACGATGGCGCCTTCAAGCGGACTCAGCTGGTCGATCTGGCGAACAAGGACGGCCAGCAATACCGCGCCGCCGGTGGCTTGCACACCTCGCCTGACGGCAAGTTCCTCTACGTCGCCAACCGTGGCGAGGTCAACGAGCTGCTGGTCTTCAGCATCGACTCGGGCAATGGCCAACTGAAGGAAATCCAGCGCCGTTCGGTCGAGGGCAAGGAGCCGCGTGAGTTCAGCTTCGACCCCAGCGGGCATTTCGTGCTGATTGCCAACCAGAAAAGCAACCAGATCGTGACCGTCCGGGTTGACGCCAAAACGGGTCTTCTGGGTGACACCGTGCAGAAAGTCGACTTCGATTCACCTTCCGATTTCCGCTTCCTGACCCGCTGACGGGTAACAAGTGACACGTTGACGCAGGCTCCAGCCCTTGAAAATCAAGGGCTGGAGCCATGTATTAATTGAAGTGATAAGGGCTAGTGCCAGAAAAGATTTTTTCTGAAAGCGACTCGGGCGTAACTTTCATTCCACGGCCACGACGGTCAAGACTTGAAACGAAACATCGACACCGAGGTACACGCCATGAACTTCAATATCTTCTCCATCATCGCCGCGTCCGCCATCTCCGCTACTGTTGCATTGCCTGCCAGTGCCAGTGTTGAAGTGACCGACAAAAAAATCAGCTCGACCCAGAGCTACACTCCGAAGTACCTGCAACAAAGCGCCAACTTCTACGCCGCTCTGGATCACAAGACCCAGCAATGACAAGCACGTTTGATGAAAGTCCTGTTCGATGTAAATCCATTCCCCGTTAAAGACGTACACGATACCGGGGAATGGATTTGTAAGAACGCGCCACCGATCAGTAAAACAGCTTTGCAGTAACACGAACGCTTTCGCGAGCAAATTCGCTTGAACAGGTTGATGCGACCCACTGACCATTGCGTGTCAGGCCATGTGTCAAATGTAGGCGAGCTTGCTCGCGAAAGCGTTGAATTCCCTCCCTTTGGTCCCCGTTCGCTGAATAAGCAACGGGGATTTTTTTTGCCCGGATTTAACGTGCGTCAAGCGTGCGCGAATGCGAAGCGGGTATCCAGAACAAGTGCATGGCACCGCAAAAAGATCAGGCATATTAGATGAGGTGACGGCGGAATCTATCGGCCTGATTAACTTCGCATATCATTAACCGAATCGATCTTTTGAATCGCTGTACATCGTTTTTCAATAATGAGCCATTCAAGCATTCTGGGCGCCTGAAACAGACATATCCCGGAGCTACTGACATGGCCACTGCCGTCCTTCATTCACTTAAACAAGGCGCTTATACCGCCATCGCTTTGTATGTTGTATTCATCGCAGTGGTCACCATCACCAGCATGAACCCACAACTGAAGGCACCTTCATCGGTGTCGGCACCGACTGCCCTCGTTGAACTTGATCGCGCGTCTCTCCAGACCCAGGCGCGTGCGTCGTGAAAGGGGCGAACTTCTGGGTGATCGTGTTCTTTGCCCTGATCAACAACGGTTGCTCGTTACTGGGCCACGGCGAAGGATCGGTGGGCGGCGTGGCGCGCAGCATGGAGTTCAAGACCGAAGTGGCCGAGGCGATCGAAATGCAGCGGGCGCAGAAATTGAATGCCGGCAACCCACCGCCACGGCATGGCGAGCTGTTCTCTCCGATTTTCGAATGGGCGGTCGTTTAGCAATCAGCGCTTGTGCATCGCGTTGATGAACAGCTCCGACGCGAGAAACCGCTGCAGCCAGGCTTGCAGGCGAGGGTAGGGGCTCTGCCAGAACCAGTCAGGGTCGACGAAGCAGAATTGGCGCACGAACGGCGCCAGCGCCACATCGGCGAGCGACAGATGAGCGGCGACGAGATAGTCGCGGCTGGCCAGCAGTGACTCCAGCCTGCGCAGAAATGCCTCACCGCGCTGGCGGTACTCTTCCTGCGTGAATTCGGGATAACGGACTGCGTATTTGTAGCGATCAAGGTCAGCCTTGAAGCTGTTGTCGTTCTCGTCGATCAGCTCGGCGATCAGTTGGCGGGCGCCTGGATCATTTGCCAGCAACCAGTCAGACGGATCATTCGCAGCCAGCGCCCAATGCATGATGTCCAGGCTTTGCTCCAGCACCCGATCGTGCAGGACCAACACCGGCACCGTGCCTTTGGGCGAACGCTCGAGCATCTGCGCAGGCTTGGCTTTCAGG
Organism: Pseudomonas sp. efr-133-TYG-103a; assembly: GCF_030209235.1. Classification (NCBI taxonomy): domain Bacteria; kingdom Pseudomonadati; phylum Pseudomonadota; class Gammaproteobacteria; order Pseudomonadales; family Pseudomonadaceae; genus Pseudomonas; species Pseudomonas sp. efr-133-TYG-103a. The sequence continues at coordinate 51,851 of NZ_JARVSK010000027.1, read as the reverse complement.
CTGACCTCGACCAACTCGACCTCGCACCCCGCGTAACCCACCGCCATGCGAGCACGCATGGCGTATGGGCAACGACGGAACGAGTACAGCGTCGGCGTCACCGGCTCAGAGGAGGGCAACGGCGTGTGCTCAGTCTTGTTTCACTTCGCCGGAATCGGCGATGACGACTTTCTTGCTGGTGCGACCGGATTGCGAACCCAGTGCTTCGATGGCTTTGACGACGTCCATGCCTTCGACGACTTCACCGAATACCACGTGTTTGCCGTCCAGCCAGCTGGTGACGACGGTGGTGATGAAGAACTGGCTGCCGTTGGTGTTCGGGCCAGCGTTGGCCATCGACAACAGGCCTGGCTTGGTGTGTTTGAGGGTGAAGTTTTCGTCGGCGAACTTGTTGCCGTAAATCGATTTGCCGCCGGTGCCGTTGTGGTTGGTGAAGTCGCCACCCTGAAGCATGAAGTCATTGATCACGCGGTGGAACGAAGACCCTTTATAACCGAAGCCTTGCTCGCCGGTGCACAGCTGGCGGAAGTTTTCAGCGGTTTTAGGCACCACGTCGTCATTCAGTTCCATGACAATGCGGCCCAATGGCTCGTCATTGGCGGTGATGTCGAAAAATACTTTGGAATTGGCCACGTGTATTACCTTCTATCAAATTCAGCGCGACAACCGCGCAGTGGGTATAGGGTTGCACAGAAACATCAGTTTACCTGTCCGTGCATCAAAAAAATCGATCAACCGTTGCTGACCTCGACGGTGCTCAGGCCATTGCCTTGACGGCGGACCTGGATCTGCACCGGTATGCGTTCATGCATTTCTTGAACGTGAGAAATCACACCGACCTTGCGCCCCTGGGCCTGCAGGCCATCGAGTGCGTCCATCGCCAGTTGCAGGGACTCGGGATCGAGGCTGCCGAACCCCTCGTCGATGAACAGCGATTCGATCCGCAAGGTGCTCGACGCCATCGAGGCCAGGCCCAGCGCCAGCGCCAGTGACACCAGGAAGGTTTCCCCACCGGACAGCGAATGCACCGAGCGCAGTTCATCGCCCATTTCCGTGTCCATCACCAGCAGGCCAAGCATGCTGCCACCGCGTTTCAGGCGATAGCGACGCACCAGTTGCCGAAGCTGGGCATTGGCATGGTGCACCAGCAGATCGAGGTTATACGCTTGAGCGATCTTGCGGAATTTGTCGCCCTCGGCCGAACCGATCAGCGTCGCCAGCCGCGCCCAGCGCAGATACTCGTCGTGGGCGGCCTTGATACGCGCCTGCAGTTCGCTGTTGGCTGCGCGACGACGATCATCCTCACTGATCCGCGCGCGCAGGTCGGCGCACAGTTGATCGTGACTGGCCGCCTGGACCTGCGCGTCGGCGAGGGCGGCCAGCAACTGCCCCGCGTCCGCTGCATCACTGTGCTGCGCCTGATGTTGCTGCAGCTGGGCGTCGCGTTCCTGCAGCAGAACCCTGGCCTGTTCCAGCGCTTTTTCACTGAGTTGCAACTGCTGGCGAAGCTGACTGACGCTGTCGTCGCTCAAGCCAAGCAACGCCTCGAGCGCCGCGTCGTCCAGTTCGTTGTGGTTGCTGCGCCACTCGGCGATCTGCCGATCGAGGTCGGCGCATTCCTGCTCAAGACCTTGCAGGCGCTGGCGCTCGCCATCGAGTTCGGCGGTCAGCCGGATCAACTCGCTGCGCGCCTGTTGCAAGGCGTCTGCCGTTGAGGTCTGGGCCTGTCGGGCCTGCTCGACCGCCTGCTCGAGCGACTGCTGCCAGCGGTCGGGACTGGCATGTTCGCCGAGCAATTCGGCGAGGCGCCGTTCAACCGCGAGCTGCTGTTGCTGGCTGGCGGCCAGGCGTTCTTGCAGGGTCTGGTGCTCTTGTTGACGCGCTTGCTGAGCGACCCGCTCGCGCTCGATTTTCTGCGCGCGCTCGTTGTGTTCCTGTTGCTCATCGCGCTGCTGATCGAGCTGTTGCCTGCGCAGCGCGATGTCGTTGTCCAGTTGCACGAAGCTGTCGGTGGCCGACGCTCGCCACGGCGTCAGGCTCTCCGCCGGCAGCAGCGGTTCGAACTCCTGCAGCGCCGCTTCGAAAGCCTGATTGTCCAGCGAGATATTGCGCTGCTGGTCATCCAGCAGCTTCATCGCCTGCTGGCTCGCCTCGCGCGCTTGCTGAACCTGCTGCTGAAGCGACTCGGCGTCGCGCTGGACTTTTAGCAAGCGCGTCTGGCGCTGTTCGGCGCTGAGGATTTCCTGCGCCAATACATGCAGGCGCTCGCTCAGCCAGTCACCGCGCAAGTGTTCAGGCTGTTCCTGCAGGCGCGAGTACAGCGCGTGCGCCTCCAGCTCCGGGCGCAGTGTCTGCAGCTGTTCGCTGAGTTGATCCTGTTGCGGTTTGCTCTGCTTGAGCTGGTTGTTCAGCTCGGCCACTTCGGCGCGCAGTTCGGCCAGTTTTTCACTGAGCTGACCCACTTTCTGCCGGGCGCCGGCCTCTTCGTTGTCGTCATGACCTGACAGCGCCTCCAGCAGCTCGGCAGACTGATGATACGGATGCTCTTCACTGCCACAGACAGGGCAGGGTTGCTGATCGAGCAGCTGCGCACGCAACTGCTCGACGCTGGCGCTGCGTGCCAGACGCTGACGTTGCAGCAGTTGGAGGGTGAGCGTGAGCGCCTGCTCGGCGGCTTCATGCTCGCCCTTCAATTGAAGGCCCTGAGCAATGCTCTGTGCCCGTCGCTCGGTGGCGTGCTGCTGTTGCGTCTGCACCTGCTGCAACCGGCTGGCGACCTCCTGATGCCGCTGCCACAGGCGTTCGAGCGCATCGCTGGCGCTGTGTTGCTGACGATTGTCGTGCAGCGACTGCGTCAGACGCTCGACTTCCTGGCTCACGGCGTCGGCCTTGACCTGGGCTTCGTCGAACAGCGTTTGCAACGCCGTGCGACGCTCGCTCAGGGTCTGCTCGGCCAGCGCATAACCCGCCTCCAGTTGCGGCAGTTCATCGCGGCCCTGCTTGAGTCGCGCGCTCAGTTGCACGATCTGTTGCAGGCGCGGCCGGTAGGCGCTCCACGACTCGCTCAGCGCCGACAGTGAAGCGCTCTGTTCCAACTGCGCGGCAATCGACTGCAAGCGCGCTTCGACCTGTCGCTGTTGTTCGACCCACTGATCGAGGGCGATCTGTCCTTCGGTGCTCGCCTGTTCGGCCCGTTGCGCCTGCTCACCGGCTTGCTGCAGATCCTGGTTCAGATGATTGAGCCGGGCCTGCTGTTCAAACGCTTCGTTCAGGCCGGGCCTGGCGTTGTGCAGATATTCCTGCGTCTGTTGCAGCGCGGCCTGGGCGTCGGCCAGCTGCGTTTCCAGATCGCTGAGACTGTTTTGACGCTGCGCCTGTTGTTGTGCGTGCTCGCCAATGCGTGCGGCAAGCGGGGTGATCTGGCCGTCGAGTTTCGTGCGCTGGCCGAACAGATGCCGCTGTGGCGCCAGGCGCTCGAGTTGGCCCAGGCGCTGGCGTTCAGCGGCCTGCGCGTCCCACGTCTGCTGGGCGCTGGCCAATTGTTCGCTCGCCGCCAGATGGCTGTCGCGCAGGCGATTCAATTCAGTGAGCCATTGCTGTTTGAGCTCCAGCTGGCGCAACTGCCCCTGATGCAGCGTGAGTTGCTGCTTGGCGTCATTGAATTGCTGTTCCAGCTCGACGCGTTGCTCATCCTCCAGCGGCGTCAGATTACCGGCCTGAGCATTAAGGGTTTTCAGGGATTCTTCGGCCTCTTTGCTCTTGCTGTAGGCGCGTCGCCCCAACTGGCTGTAGATCGCCGTGTCAGTGAGCTTTTCCAGCAGCTCGCTGCGTTCTTTGTCGTCCGCTTTCAAAAACGCGCTGAATTCGCTCTGCGCCAGCATGACCGCGCGGGTGAACTGCTCGAAGTTCAGGCCCAGGCGCGCTTCGAGGAGGTTTTTGTACTCGGTCTTGTTCTGGCTGCTGAGAATCTGTTCGCTGTCCAGATCGGTCAGCGTCTGACGACTGGCCTGAAGTTTTTTGCTGGCATTGTCGCGGGCGCGGTTGGTTTCCCAACGGGCGCGATAACGACGCTTGTCGACGCCGACGAAATCGACTTCGGCATAACCGCTGCCCGTGCCGCGACGCAGCAGATTACGCGGATCGTTTGTGCTGATGTCGCCGTCGATTTCCGGCACTTTCGACTGGCCGACATTGTTCAGGCGCGGGATCGCACCGAACAATGCCAGGCACAACGCATCGAGCAGCGTACTTTTGCCTGCGCCGGTCGGACCGGTGATCGCGAACAGGCCGGCGCTGGCCAGCGGCTCGCCGGTGAAATCCAGCTCGAACGGGCCTGCCAGCGAGGCGAGGTTTTTCAGACGGATCGCGAGAATTTTCATGGTTGTTCGCTCTCCAGCTGGACGTCTTGCAGCAAGGTGGCAAAGTCTTGCAGGGTCTGCTCGTCGACTTCGCTGCCGTAGCTGTCCAGCCAGGCACGACTGAACAACTCCTGCGGGGTGAGCTGATCCAGCTCGATCAGGTCTTGCTCGCCGTCTTCATCGCGAGCGCCTTTGCCCGCGTATTCCGCCGCGATGCGCACCAGTCGCACCGCCTTGCCCTCAAGCGCCGACTCGACCTGATTGCGTAGATCCGGCTGCGGCTCATCCAGGCGTACACGCACCTCAAGCCAGGGTTGACGATCAACGTCGGCAAGCAGATCGATGTCAGGCATCTCTTTGAGTTGCAGCAGCAACTCGGCCAGTGGCGCGGGGCCCACGCGTTGCAGATTGACGGCACGTGGGATCAGCAGCGGCGTGACGCTGGTGAGCGTGTCGCCCTCGCAGTCGATTTCGAGTATCTGGTGGCGGTAGCCGATTTCCGAGAACGACAGGGGAATCGGCGAACCGCTGTAGCGAATGCGATCTTCACCGTTGACCTTTTGGGGCTTGTGCAGATGACCCAATGCAACGTACGTGATGCTGTCGCCGAACAGGCTGGCAGGCAGGGCTTCTGCGTTGCCGATGATCAGGCTGCGTTCCGAATCCTCCGACACCGACCCGCCAGCCATGTGCGCGTGGCTGATGGCGATCAACGCCTGGCCCCGTTTGCGCTTCTGGTTGGCCGCCGCGATCAGCATTTCGTGAACCTGACCGATGCCGCGCAGGTAGTTGTCGCCCAGGGTCGGACCGGTCACCTCGGCAGGACGCAGGAACGGCAGCGCCAGGCACCAGCCGAGCACTTTGCCTTTGGCGTTGGTCAGCGGCAGCAACAGGCGGTCGACGTCGAGCACGCCGTCGTCGAGCCAGAGCACGCGGCCGAGGGCGTGGGTGCGCAGACGACGCATCAGCGGCGCAGGCAGCTCGATCCGCGAGCCGGAGTCATGGTTGCCGGCGATCATCACGATGGTCAGTTGAGGGTTTTGCTCGTGGGCGCTGACGATGAAATCATACAGACGCTCCTGAGCTTTGACCGGCGGGTTGACGGTGTCGAAGATATCGCCCGCGATCAACAGCACGTCCGGCTTGCGTTCGACCAGCCGTGCCAGCAGCCAGCCGAGAAAGCTGGCGTGTTCAAAATCTCGCTCCTGACCGTGAAGGTTCTGGCCCAGATGCCAGTCGGAGGTGTGAAACAGACGCATTGGAATACCTTGGTTCGAATAGGTTTACGTAGGCGAGTCCGGCGCTGATCCCTGCGCGAGCGAGCGGGTGGGCGAGGCTTCGGTGCGGACGGCAGCCGTTCGGCGTTTGCCCGCCAAGGCGTCGAGGCGTTCGCGCTCGCAGGTCATGACTCAACCTGATGAATCGACGATGAATTGTCGATGAAAATCATTTTGGATAAAGCGGCGGCAAACTGTCGGCGCCATTGGGATCTTGCGGTTTTTCCACAGCGGGCAGCGCTTTCACCGCCCGCCACAGGTCTTCGCCCAGCCAAAGTTTGCCGGTTTCACTGTAAAGGGCGCCATTGAGACCATCCAGTGCGTCGGACAGCGGCACGAAGCGTGCGGCCATATCGGCCAGTGTCTCAGGTTGCTGGCGCGCCCAGGCATCCAGCGCCTGGCGCGTCGCGTGGGGATCATTGGCCAGGCTGGCGCGTTTGAGGTCGTCAAGCACCGTGCGCGGACTCGGTCCGGCCTGCGCGACCCGGGTCAGCGCAGGCTGCCAGCGTGCTCGCCACCAAAGGCCGAAGCCCAGCAGCGTGGTGAAACTGAGCAGCACCGTGCTCAGTTGCCACGGCCAGATCGGGGCGCCGTTGAGCGCGCCGCCGTTGTCGCTGACCGGCATGTCCACCGCCAGCGCCGGATTGGTGCTGACCTGCAACGTGCGGGCGGGCAGGGCACTGTGTTCCAGATGGTCTTCCTGGGTGTTCCACCAGACCAGATCCACCGCCGGGATGTCGATGGCGCCTGGCCGGTTCGGCACCAGTGCTTCACGCTCCTCGCGCATCCCGGTCAGGCCGCGTTCGCCGGCCTGATTGCTCAGTTGCGGCTGATCGGGATAGCGCCGCAGCGCGCTCACTTCCGTGGCCGGCAACGGCGGCAGTTGCGCGCTGGACAGGCCTTGGGCCTTGAGCTGCAAGGTGCGGGTCAGGGAGTCGCCGATCTGGCTGTGCGCCGGATCCGGGCTCCAGTTCTCGCTGAGGCTGATGCTGCGCGCCGGCAACCAGGGCGTGTTCGCCGGGTAGTTGGCTGGCTGCGGCTTGACCTTCAGGGTCATGGGCAGCGAGGTGACGCGCATCAGGCGTCCGGGCTTTGGAGCACCGGCGATGGCGCCGGGCGGTATCGCTGCAGCGGCGCCGGCGTCCGGCGTGTCTTGCACCAGCGTCGCACTGAATTCCTGGGCCGGAATGACGAGGTCGCCGCTCTGCTGTGGGTAGAGTGCGTAGCGCATTTCGATCACGCCGTGGCGAATGCCGTTGATCTGTTTTTCATAGGTGCGGGTGTCGCCAAGCTTCTCGATTCGGGCATCCGGCACCTGCAAAGGCGTGAGGTTGCTGTCGTCGAACAACGACACCGAATGATAAATCCGCACGGTCAGCAGCGCCTGCGCCTGCACGTACACGGTGTCCTGGTCAAGGCTCGCTTCCATGAACACCGGGTCGAGCTTCTGTTGTTCACCTTTGGCCGACGGCTCGACCTCCACCACCTGCAGCGTGATGGGCTGGCTGGTCATCTCGCCGAGTTTCAGTGATGGAATCTCGATCGAGCCACTGTGTTTCGGCATCAGTGTAATCAGCCAGCGCGTGGTGGCGTGCACGTTGCCTTCCAACGTTGTCAGGCTATTGAGCTGGCGCGTGTCGCGCACCTCGAAATCAGCCTCCAGCGCGCTCATGTCGGGTTTGCCGAACACCGTCGCGTCGTCGGTTTCCAGCGTCAGCTCCACGGTCTCGCCGGTGTTGACACGCGTGCGGTCGACGCTCGACAACAGCGCCGAAGCCGGGGTGTCGGCCTGCGCCACGACGGCCAACAGGCACAGCCACCAGGCAATTAGCAACGTGTGCACTCGACTCATCGGGTCTTTTCCTGATGCTGCTGTTGTTCGTACCAGAATTTCCGCCGCAGCAGTTCGCCCGGCTCGTCCGGAATCTGCCGCAACCACTGTTCGAGCGCCTGTTTCTGTTCGCCGTTGATCTGGCTGTCGGCAGGTTTTCCGGGCGCCTGCGTCAGCTCATCTGCATCCGGTCCCGAGCCTGTCGCTTGCGCCCCTGTGGCCATGTCCTGCGAGCGTTGGGCATCATCGTCCTCGTCGCCGCTCGGCTGGGTTTGCGGGTTCGATGACTGTTGCTCGGCGTTGCCGGAGCGAGGATTGTCGCTGTTCTCGTCGCCCTGCGCTTTATTGCGCTCGGTTTCCTGTGACGCGGCCTGCCGTTGCTCTTCCAGCATCTGCTGAACCAGCGCCTTGTTGGCAGCCGCGGCGGGGAAGTCCGCCTGCCGCTCCAGCGCCTGTTCATAAGCATCCACTGCCGCTTCGAGTTCGCCACTTTGCGCCAGCGCGTTGCCGCGATTGTAGTGGTCGGCGGCGCTGTTGCCTTTGGCGAAACGCTCGGCGGCGCCTGCATAGTCGCCCGCCTGATACAGCGCCACGCCTTGCCATTGCTGATCTTCGAAGTGTTTCGCCGCCTCGCCGGGACGATGCCGCTCCAGCCAATGCTGACCCTGTTGGTCGGGTCGGCGCCACAGATCCTGAACCTCGAACGCGTAGCTGTGCTGGGGCATCATCAGCAGCAGCGGCAGGCAAAACAGCCAGCCGCGTCGACCCGCGCAGGCCGCCAGCAAGAGCAGAGGCAGCAACAGCCAGTACCCCTGATCTGCCCAGCTGTCGAGCTGCAGGGTCTGACCTTCGCCGAGCAGACCTTTGGGGCCATCGAGCAGACCCAGTTCATTGAGGTCGTCGCTGTCCAGACGCAACTGGCTGTAGCGCCCACCCGATGCTTCGGCGAAATCGTTGAGAATCGGGCTGTCCAGCCGCGGCACGAGAATTCCGCCCTGAGCGTCCTTCAGAAAGCCGCCTTTTTCCTGAGTGACCGGCGCGCCCTCGGCGGTCCCGACGCCCAGCATCAGCAAGGGCGGCGCGTGGTTGCCCATTGCCTGACGAATGCCCTCGCGTTCTGTCTCGCTGAGCGACGAACCGATCCACAATAATCGGCCTTGCCCCAGCGCGCCTTGCTTGAGCAGATCCAGTGCCTTGCGCACCGCAAGATCCGCCCGCTGACCTGGCTCGGGCATGATCGACGGTTTGATCGCATCGAGCAGGTTCTTGCTGGTTGCCAGATCGTCGGACAGCGGCACGAGCGTATGCGCACTGCCGGCATACACGATGATCGCGGTCTGCGCATCAGGGCGGGCCTGCAGCAGGTCCAGCAGTTTGCGTCGCGCCTGTTCCAGACGCGAGGGAGGACTGTCGGCAGCAAGCATTTCCGGGGTCAGCTCAAGCATGACCACCAACGGGTCGACCGGCTTCTGACTGGTCTGCTCCACACGCTGCCAACTGGGCCCGAGCAAGGCAAGCAAGGTCAGCAGCCAGCCACAACCGAGGGCGATCCACGGCAGTTTGCTTTCACGCCCACTACCACCGCTGAGCAACACCGAATGGAAGGCGCTGGGCAGAATCATCTGCCAGCGGCCGACGCGCTTTTGCCGGTTCCACAGTCGCCAAAGCAGCCAGCCCAGCAAAGGCAGCACGATCAGCCAGCCGGGGCGCAGCCAGTGAGGCCAGAGGACCAGCACGGACGTGATCATCGGTGCCTCCGCAGACGCTTGAAGCGCTGGCGCCACGTCGTGCCCTGAATGAGCACCGGTTGCCGGGCGAGGAGTCGGGAGAGCGGGTTGTTCGGCCAGCGTTCCTGGATGACCAGCAACACGCTCAACACCAGTGCCATCGACAGCGGCCAGTGATAAAGCGCTAACGCGGGGCGCGCCCGGGTCGGCTGTTGCGCGACAGGCTCCAGGGTGTCGAGCGCCTTGCCGATCCGTGCCAGTTGCACGCCATCCCGCGCCCTGAAGTACTGCCCGCCGCTGATTGCCGCGATTTCACGCAGCGCCGGTTCATCCAGGTCCAGGCTCGGATTGAGCCCCAGAATGCTGGTCGCGCCTTTGTCCGGATCGGCGCCGATGCCGATCGGGTAGATCTTCACGCCTTCACTGGCCGCCAGGCGCGCGGCGGTGGCCGGGTCGATCTGGCCCGCATTGTTGGCGCCGTCGGTCACCAGAATCAGCACCCGGCTTTGCGCCGGACGCAGGCGCAGACGCTTCAGGGCCAGGCCGATGGCGTCGCCAATGGCAGTGTTCTTGCCCGCAATGCCGATCCGCGCTTCGTCCAGCCAGACGCGAACGGTCCTGCGGTCGAAGGTCAGGGGCGCCTGCAAGTACGCCTGACTGCCGAACAGGATCAGGCCGACGCGGTCGCCCCGGCGGTGCTCGAGAAAATCGCCGAGCAACATCTTGACCAGCGTCAGACGACTGACTTCGTCGTTCTGCCAGACCATGTCCGGATAATCCATCGACCCCGAAACGTCCACGGCAACCAGCAGGTCACGACCGCTGGCCGCGACCGGTAACGGCTCGCCGAGCCATTGAGGGCGAGCGGCGGCGACCAGCAGCAACAGCCACAGCGTGACGAAGGGCAGCTGCCGTCGCCAGCCCGGCAGATGAGCCCGGGCACGGCGACCGGCCAGGCCTTCGAGTTCGTTCAGGAAGCTGACTTTCAACGCTGCTTCGCCGCTGTCTGCCGGCGGCAACACGAAGCGCAGCAGCCATGGCAGCGGCAGCAGGACGAAGGCCCACGGCCAGGCGAACTCAAACATGCTTGCGAATCCATGTCTCGACCGATTGGGTCAGGCCGTTGATGGCTTTGTCGTCAAGCTTGCATTCGGGCTTGTAGGCGCCTTCGACCAGGATCATCCAGCGCGTGAGGCCCGCCGCCGGGCAGCGGTTATCCAGAAACGCCAGCCACTTGCGGCCGTTGAGCGTGTGGCTCTGGCTGTACGGGTAGTGGTTGCGGCACAGGCGTTTGAGCAGGCCGTTGATTTGCTGCAGCCAGGCACCGGCAGGGGCGCCGTCATAGGGTTTGGGCATCTGCGAAAGCTCGATCAGCGCGGCCTGACGCAAGGGATCGAGCGGCTGTTCGGCGTTTTCGTCAGCAGCTCTTTTGGGCAGCCAAACGCGTGCCCGCCACAACCCGTAGCCCAACACCGGCAACAGGACCAGCAGCAGCCACCAGCCTGGAGCGGGCGGCCAGAAACCCACTGGCTCCGGGAGGATCAGCGGTTGCAGTTGGTCCAGCGAACTCATGTTTGTTTCACCGGCTGTTCGCCTGTGAGGTACTCGCGCAGCTGTTCGACCATTTCACGCTGCGTGCTCAGCGGCATCAACAGCACGCGCAGTTTCTTTGCCAACAGCTCCCAGCGCGCCTGACGCGCCTCGCCCTGAGCCCGATAGGCCTGACGCAGATCCGGATTGAGCGTGTCCAGCTCCAGTTGTGCGCCTCGGTCGGCGAAGCGCAACAGGCCCGCGGCAGGGAGGGCGTGGTCGAGCGGGTCGGAAAGCGGCAGCAGCAACAGATCGCAATGCCGGGACAGCAGCGCCAACTGTTGTTCAGCCGAGTCGGACAGGGCACGTTCGTCACACAGAATGATGACCAGACTGCCCGGGCGCAGCACTTCCCGGGCGCGGCGCAGGGCGACGCCGAACGTGTCGCGATCGGCCACTGCTTCGGTGTGCAGCGACTGATTGACCCGCACCAGCCGGTTGAGCAGCTGCAACAGGCTCTGCTTGCTGCGCCGTGGCTTGATTTCGTAGTGCTGGTTGTCGCCGAACACGAGGCCGCCGACCCGGTCGTTGTGGCCCAGCGCGGCCCAACCCACCAGCGCCGCGGCCTGCGCGGCCAGCACCGACTTGAACATCAGCCCCGAGCCGAAGAACAGCCGCCGGCTCTGTTCGACCATGATGAAGATGGGTCGCTCACGCTCCTCGTGAAACAGTTTGGTGTGCGGCTCCTGCGTCCGGGCCGTGACCCGCCAGTCGATGGTCCTGACGTCATCGCCCGCCTGATAGACGCGCACCTGATCAAAATCGACGCCTCGGCCGCGCAGCTTGGAATGATGCAGTCCGATCAGCGGGCTGCGCTGGCTCGGTGTTGAAAACAGCTGCACTTCGCGCACCCGATGACGCATCTCGATCAGCTCGGCGAGGCTGATGCGGATGCCCGGTTGGGAGATCAGGTAGGGTTGCATGGGGTCAGGCGACGGCAACGACGTCGAGAATGCGCTGGATCACACGGTCCTGATCGATGCCTGCGGCTTCGGCCTCGAACGACAGAATGATGCGGTGGCGAAGTACGTCGAAGACCATGGCCTGTATGTCCTCGGGGCTGACGAAGTCCCGGCGGGCCAGCCACGCGTGGGCGCGTGCGCAGCGGTCCAGGGAAATCGAACCGCGTGGGCTGGCGCCGTAGCCGATCCATTCGGCAAGCTCAGCGTCGAACTTGGCCGGTGTGCGGGTCGCCATGACCAGCTGCACCAGGTATTCCTCGACCGCGTCGGCCATGTACAGGCCGAGAATTTCCTTGCGTGCGGCAAAGATGGCCTGCTGGCTGACGCGACGCTCGGGCTTGGTTTCGCCGTTGAGCGCTTCGCCGCGGGCCTGCTGGAGAATCTTGCGCTCCACCGTGGCGTCCGGAAAGCCGATCTTGACGTGCATGAGGAAGCGGTCGAGCTGAGCTTCGGGCAGCGGGTAGGTGCCTTCCTGCTCGATCGGGTTCTGCGTGGCCATCACCAGAAACAGGGGCGACAGGTCATAGGTGCTGCGGCCTACGCTGACCTGGCGCTCGGCCATGGCTTCGAGCAGCGCCGACTGCACCTTGGCCGGCGCGCGGTTGATTTCATCGGCCAGCACCAGGTTGTGGAAAATCGGGCCTTGCTGAAACACGAAGCTGCCGGTTTCAGGGCGATAGATTTCCGTGCCGGTGATGTCGGCGGGCAACAGGTCGGGCGTGAACTGTATCCGGTGGAACTGTGCTTCGATGCCTTCGGCCAGCTCTTTGATCGCCTTGGTCTTGGCCAGACCCGGCGCGCCTTCGACCAGCATGTGACCGTCGGCCAGCAGCGCGATCAGAAGTCGCTCGACCAGTTTCTCCTGCCCCAGAATCTGAGTAGAGAGAAAGGTTCGCAGCGCGATCAACGCTTCACGATGTTCCATCGATGACAGTTCCTGGCAGGGGAGGCAGCAGCGCCAAGGGGCGCCGAAGCTGGGGGCGTTACTTTAATCCATCCGGAGGGGCGGCGACTAACCGGCTCAGGCTTTTTTCGGCAATTTCGGCCATGTATGAGGCGAAAATGAGAATTGCCTGACAAGTCCGGCGAAGATCGGCGTTTTGCCGCACCTGTGTTGTTCGATGTCAAGGCGGTTGGATACCGACGTCATGCTGCCTGTCCGCTACCTGGCGGTTGACAGTGGCAAGCGATTCAGGGAGGCGGTCGAGCACTGGCTGAGAACGCTGGCACCAGAAGCGTTCAGGCGCTGATTTCGCTGGTGTAGGTGCCGACATCCCTCAGGATAATCCGCAGCGTTGCATCCAGGTCGGCCAGTTCGCTGGCGGGGGTGCTGTGCCGGATTTCAAAAATTGTCTGGCCATCGAAGGGTCTGGCGTCCGTGGCATCGATTTCCACCATCAGCCGTTGTGCGCCGAGCGTGACGCTGAGGTGTTCGACATGAATGGTGTCGTCGCGGAAGGTGATGTCCACTTCGTCTTCGTCAGGGAAGCGCGCCAGCAAAAAAAGGTCGCCATTGCTGCCGTGGCAACAGGCCAGCGCCATGTCATCTTCTTCCTCGTCGCAAGGGTTATGGATGAAGCTGTCGGTGGTGATTTGCATGGGCGTGGTCCTGAGGCTCAAGTGGTGGGCAGACGATGATTTTGCCAGTCCTGAAGAAATTTTGCGCTTTGCCCGACCGGATTCCTGATGACGGGGGCCGATACTTTTGCGGACGCGCACCGTAGGAATAAAAAAAGCAAAGTTGGCAATTCCTACGAACGTGGGAAATATCCTGCAACTTCTGGCGCATCGTTCGACGATCTGCGCTGAACCGGTCTACATACACCCACTCTTCGCTGGGGCATTCTTGCTCAAAGGGAAACAACAGGCAGCAGGCTGATGTCCGAATATGTCGCAGCACCGCAAGCAGGTGCGGGGTCGCTCTCGTTAAGCTGCGCAGCAGATGAACGGACGCGCGGCCGAGCCTGCCTGGGCAGACGCCGCGTCGATCGTCATCCGGGCCAATTCGATGTGACGACGCACACACGACAGGCGTTAGTACTTCAGGCAAAGCGAATCGCTCTGCTCGCTGTCACGTTTTGCTGACTATCATCGATCAGGCGCAAACGTGGCACATGGCCCCGATACCACGCATCTCTCCTATATAAAAGCTCAAGCCAAGCGGAGTACCACAGATGGCGTTCTTCACCGCAGCCAGCAAGTCCGACTTCCAGCACCAACTGCGAGCGGCACTGGCTCAGCACATCAGTGAACAGGCACTGCCACAAGTGGCGCTGTTCGCCGATCAATTCTTCGGCATCATTTCCCTCGACGAACTGACCCAGCGCAGGCTCTCCGACCTCGCCGGTTGCACCCTGTCGGCCTGGCGCCTGCTCGAGCGTTTCGAACACGCCACGCCGCAAGTCCGGGTCTATAACCCCGATTACGAGCGTCATGGCTGGCAATCGACGCACACCGCCGTTGAAGTCCTGCATCACGACCTGCCGTTTCTGGTGGATTCGGTTCGCACCGAGCTGAACCGTCGCGGCTACAGCATCCATACGCTGCAGACCACCGTGCTGAGCGTGCGCCGTGACGAGAAGGGCCAGTTGGTCGAGCTGCTGCCCAAGGGCACAAGCGGTGATGGCGTTCTGCAAGAATCGTTGATGTACCTGGAAATCGACCGTTGCGCCAACGCAGCCGAATTGAATGTGCTGGCCCGCGAGCTGGAGCAGGTGCTCGGCGAAGTGCGTGTTGCAGTCGAAGATTTTGAGCCGATGAAGGCTAAGTTGCATGAGCTGCTGGCCGGTATCGACAGCATTGGCTACAACGTCGACCCGGACGAGAAGTCCGAGGTCAAGGTGTTCCTGGAATGGCTGGTCGACAACCATTTCACCTTTCTGGGCTATGAGGAATTCACCGTCGATGGCGACGGCGAGGGTGGCCAGCTCACCTACGATCAGTCTTCGTTTCTCGGCCTGACCAAGCTGCTGCGCGCCGGCCTCACCGCCGAAGACCTGCACATCGAAGGGTATGCAGTGAATTACCTGCAGGAGCCTACGCTGCTGTCCTTCGCCAAGGCCGCTCACCCGAGCCGCGTGCACCGCCCGGCGTACCCGGACTATGTATCGATCCGTCAGATCGACGCCGACGGCAACGTCATCAAGGAATGCCGTTTCATGGGCCTTTACACCTCGTCGGTGTATGGCGAAAGCGTGCGCAACATTCCATACATCCGTCGCAAGGTCGCCGAGGTCGAGCGTCGTTCCGGTTTCGATGCCAAGGCGCACCTGGGCAAGGAATTGGCCCAGGTGGTCGAAGTCCTGCCGCGCGACGACCTGTTCCAGACGCCGGTGGACGAGCTGTTCACCACGGTCATGTCCATCGTGCAGATCCAGGAACGCAACAAGATCCGCGTCTTCCTGCGCAAGGATCCTTACGGGCGTTTCTGCTATTGCCTGGCCTACGTGCCGCGCGACGTTTATTCGACCGAAGTGCGGCAGAAGATCCAGCAAGTGCTGATGGAGCGCCTCAAAGCCAGCGATTGCGAGTTCTGGACCTTCTTCTCCGAGTCCGTTCTGGCCCGCGTGCAGCTCATCCTGCGCGTAGATCCGAAGGTCACGCTGGACATCGATCCGCAGCAGCTGGAAAACGAGGTCATTCAGGCCTGCCGTTCCTGGAAGGACGACTACGCCAGCCTGATCGTCGAGAGCTTCGGCGAAGCTCAGGGCACCAATGTCCTGGCCGACTTCCCGAAGGGCTTTCCGGCAGGTTATCGCGAGCGTTTCGCCGCGCATTCCGCTGTTGTGGACATGCAGCATGTGCTGAGCCTGTCCGAAAGCAATCCGTTGGTGATGAGCTTTTATCAGCCTCTGTCCGGCGACAAGGCGCAGTTGCACTGCAAGCTCTACCACGCCGACACGCCGCTGGCGCTGTCCGACGTGCTGCCGATCCTGGAAAACCTGGGCCTGCGCGTGCTGGGCGAATTCCCTTACCGCCTGCGCCACACCAACGGTCGGGAGTTCTGGATTCACGATTTCGCCTTCACCTATGGCGAAGGTCTGAAGCTGGACCTGCAACAGCTCAACGACACGTTGCAGGATGCCTTCGTCCACATCGTGCGCGGCGAGGCGGAAAACGATGCCTTCAACCGGCTGGTGCTGACCGCCGGCCTGCCATGGCGCGACGTCGCATTGCTGCGCGCCTATGCCCGCTACCTGAAGCAGATTCGTCTGGGCTTCGATCTGGGCTACATCGCCAGCACCCTGAACAACCATGCGGACATCGCCCGTGAGCTGACGCGTCTGTTCAAGACCCGCTTCTATCTGGCGCGCAAGCTGACCGGCGGCGATCTGGACGACATGCAGCAGCGTCTGGAGCAGGCGATCCTCACGGCTCTTGATGGCGTTCAGGTGCTCAACGAAGACCGCATCCTGCGTCGCTACCTTGATCTCATCAAAGCGACCATGCGCACCAACTTCTATCAGACGGATGCCAATGGTCAGAGCAAGAGCTACTTCAGCTTCAAGTTCAATCCGCGTCTGATCCCTGAATTGCCCAAGCCGGTGCCGAAATTCGAAATCTTCGTCTACTCGCCGCGGGTCGAGGGCGTCCATTTGCGCTTCGGTAATGTGGCGCGTGGCGGTCTGCGCTGGTCCGACCGCGAAGAAGACTTCCGCACCGAAGTGCTGGGTCTGGTGAAGGCTCAGCAGGTGAAAAACTCGGTCATCGTGCCGGTAGGCGCCAAAGGCGGCTTCCTGCCGCGTCGTCTGCCGACCACCGGCACCCGCGACGAAATTCAGGCAGAGGCGATTGCCTGCTATCGCATCTTCATTTCCGGTCTGCTCGACATCACCGACAACCTGAAAGAAGGCGCATTGGTGCCACCTGCCAACGTTGTGCGTCATGACGACGACGACCCCTATCTGGTCGTGGCGGCCGACAAGGGAACGGCGACTTTCTCCGACATCGCCAACGGCATCGCCATCGACTACGGCTTCTGGTTGGGCGACGCATTCGCTTCCGGTGGTTCTGCCGGTTACGACCACAAGAAGATGGGTATCACCGCCAAAGGTGCCTGGGTGGGAGTGCAGCGTCACTTCCGTGAACGCGGCATCAACGTTCAGCAGGACAGCATCAGCGTGATCGGCGTCGGCGACATGGCGGGCGACGTGTTCGGCAACGGCCTTTTGATGTCCGACAAGTTGCAGCTGGTAGCGGCGTTCAACCACTTGCACATCTTCATCGACCCCAACCCGGAGCCTGCAAGCAGCTTCGCCGAGCGTCAGCGTCTGTTCGACCTGCCACGTTCGGCGTGGACCGATTACGACACCAGCATCATGTCCGAAGGTGGCGGTATCTTCCCGCGCAGCGCGAAGAGCATCACCATCACGCCGCAGATGAAGGAGCGTTTCGACATCACTGCAGACAAGCTGACCCCGACCGAGCTGATGCATGCATTGCTCATGGCGCCAGTGGACCTGTTGTGGAATGGTGGCATCGGCACCTACGTCAAAGCCAGTACCGAAAGCCACGCCGACGTCGGCGACAAGGCCAACGACGCCCTGCGCGTCAACGGCAATCAGTTGCGCTGCAAGGTCGTGGGTGAGGGCGGCAACCTGGGCATGACCCAACTGGGTCGCGTCGAATTCGGTCTGCTGGGCGGTGCAACCAACACCGATTTCATCGACAACGCTGGCGGCGTTGACTGCTCCGACCATGAAGTGAACATCAAGATCCTGCTCAACGAAGTGGTGCAGGCCGGTGACATGACGGAGAAGCAGCGCAATCTGCTGCTCGAAAGCATGACCGATGAAGTGGGCAACCTGGTGCTTGGCAACAACTACAAGCAGACCCAGGCCTTGTCGCTGGCGGCACGTCGTGCCTATGAGCGCATTGCCGAATACAAGCGCCTGA
Source organism: Pseudomonas sp. efr-133-TYG-103a (assembly GCF_030209235.1). NCBI lineage: Bacteria > Pseudomonadati > Pseudomonadota > Gammaproteobacteria > Pseudomonadales > Pseudomonadaceae > Pseudomonas > Pseudomonas sp. efr-133-TYG-103a. The sequence goes on along the minus strand of NZ_JARVSK010000027.1, from coordinate 34,211 downwards.
TGAGCGATCTGGAGTCCCGTGGCAAGCTGGATCGGGCCATCGAATTCCTGCCTGCCGAAGACCAACTGGCCGAACGCATTGCCGAGAAGAAGGGCCTGACCCGGGCGGAGCTGTCGGTACTGATCTCCTACAGCAAGATTGACCTCAAGGAAGCGTTGCTCGAATCCCGTGTGCCGGATGATGACTATCTGGCGCGTGACATGGAGACGGCATTCCCGCCGTCACTGGGTGCGAAATTCTCCGAGTCCATGCGTCGCCATCGCCTGAAACGCGAAATCGTCAGCACGCAGATCGCCAACGATCTGGTCAATCACATGGGCATCACGTTCGTGCAGCGGCTCAAGGAGTCGACCGGCATGAGCGCTGCCAACGTGGCCGGCGCTTATGTGATCGTGCGCGACATTTTCCATCTGCCGCACTGGTTCCGTCAGATCGAAGCGCTGGACTACAAGGTCCCGGCTGAGATCCAGCTGGCGCTGATGGATGAGCTGATGCGTCTGGGCCGTCGCGCCACCCGCTGGTTCCTGCGCAGCCGTCGAAACGAACTGGATGCGGCACGCGACGTGGCGCATTTCGGTCCGCATATCGCGGCACTGGGACTGAAACTGGACGAACTGCTGGAAGGGCCGACTCGCGAAGTCTGGCAAGAACGTTACAAGGAGTACGTCGATGCGGGCGTGCCGGAACTGCTGGCGCGCATGGTCGCGGGCACGACCCACTTGTATACGCTGTTGCCAATCATCGAGGCGTCGGATGTCACTGGCCAGAACGCTGCCGATGTCGCGAAGGTGTACTTCGCGGTGGGCAGTTCGCTGGACGTGACCTGGTACCTGCAGCAAATCAGTGCCCTGCCGGTGGAGAACAACTGGCAGGCGCTGGCACGCGAGGCCTTCCGTGATGACATCGACTGGCAACAGCGAGCGATCACGGTGTCCGTTCTGCAAATGGCCAACGGCCCTGCGGACGTGGAAGAGCGTCTGAACCTCTGGCTGGAGCAGCATCTGCCGATGGTCGAGCGCTGGCGCGCGATGCTGGTCGAATTGCGTGCGGCCAGTGGCAATGACTACGCGATGTACGCCGTTGCCAACCGTGAGCTGCTGGACCTGGCCATGAGCGGGCAAACCGTCGTGGTGTAAAGTTCGGTTGAGTCGTCACCAAAGCCCCGCATCGAGAGATGCGGGGCTTTTTTGTTTGGGGGCGATGAGGACGTCCGCAGGGGCATCGCCAGGCTGTAGGTGAGGGGATTCCTCCCATCGGATAGGACCTGTAGTCAGCGCGTTGTAGTCCTTTTCGGAAAAACCTGCAGCGCTCTCCTTTTGTGTTTCTGCGCTCAGACAGCGGCGGTTTTAGCCTCTAGATTTCGCGCTTTTCTCAGCGCGGAACACGGAATGTCTGACGCCCTTTGGGCTGCCCGTCAGGGTGACGCCCTTGCCCATAGTTCAGTGATGGCCGACGTGTTCGGTGGCGCGCTCGAGGTGTTCGCCACGGTGGGAGTCGGTGCTCTGGTGAGTGCGGCGATCGTCGCCGCTGCGGGCGCGACCGTCGCCACAGCCGGCCTCGGCGCCTGTGTGCTGGGTGTGGTCGTCGGGGGCGCCGTCACGGTTGGCATGCACCTCACTGGCGCAAACAGCCAGCTGACTGAGTTTTGCGAAAACCTGGCCAATGATCTTTTCCCGCCGACCGTCTGTGCGCGTATCTCAACGGGCTCGCACAACGTTTTCATCAACGGACTGCCAGCCGCGCGGGCCGCCGGCGCCACTGCCTCTGCTCCTGACGACCTGCCTGAAGACCCGGTGCCGGAGGGCACTTTTCTGGACGTGGCCAAAGGCTTTTTCTCCGAGCTGTGGCGACCTACCGTGGCGACCCCGGATCCCGGCGCCTCGCCGCTGCCGGACGATCAGATCCTTTGCGACAGACATCCCGGCACACCGGGGCAGTACCTGGCCGAGGGCTCGAGCTCGGTGTTCATCAACGGCCAGCCCGCGGTGCGCAGCGCCGATCGCAGTACCTGCGACGCCACAGTGGTTTCATCGGGATCAATATCGCCGAACGTGCGCATTGGTGGCGGCAAGGCGGTCGTGCGCACCATCCGCAGTGGCAAGACGCCGGGCGTCGGCCTGGCCGTTTCTGCACTGATGATGCTGCGCGGTGGCCCGGCAGCATTCGTGAGCAATCTGCCCTGTCTGTTGCTGGGCACCGCCAACGCTTATGCCGTGGGGGCGGTCGCCGAGGCATTGAGTAGAGCGGTTTCCGGTTCGCCAAACCCGGTGCATGCGGCAACAGGCGCCAAGGTGCTCGGCGGGCCTGAGGAACTGGATTTCGTATTGCCCGGCATGTTGCCCATTCAGTGGCAGCGCTTCTACAGCAGTCGGGATGAGCGTCGCCACGGGCTGTTGGGCGCGGGCTGGAGCGTGCCGTTTGAGGTGAGTGTAGAGCTCGAGCCACTCGCGGAAGGCGGCGAGCGGCTGATTTATGTCGACGAACAGGCGCGGCGAATCGACATGGGCGCAATCACGCCCGGCAGCGCGGTATTCAGTCCGGGCGAGGGGCTGGCGGTCAGGCGGCATGCCGACGGGCGACTGCTGATCGAGAGCGAGGACGGGGTGTACCGGCTGTTCGAGCCGAACCTCGTCGCGCCCACGTGCTTACGGCTCAGTCAACTGGGAGACCGCAACGACAACCGTATTCATCTGGTGTACGACGCGCAGGGACGCCTTGCGCACTTGCATGACGCGCTCGATATCGTCCGCATCAGGTTGGTGTACTCGGCGCAATGGCCGGGGCGGATCGCCCACGTCGAGCGGCTGTTCGATGACGGACCTGGCGCGGTTCTGGTCCGCTACGCCTATGACGCAGAGGGCAATCTGCGCGAAGTGCACGATTCGCTGGACAAGGTTCAGCGGCGTTTCGCCTATGACGCCCGGCGCCACATGGTTGAACACCAGTTGCCCTCCGGGCTGCGCTGTTTCTATGAATGGGCCCTGATTGATGCCCGCGAGTGGCGGGTGATTCACCACTGGACCGATGATGGCGACGCATATCGTTTCGCGTACGACCTGAGTGCGGGCAGCACCGTTGTCACTGACGGCCTGAATCGCCGCAGCGTGCGCCGATGGGACAGTCAGCATCAGATCACCGAGTTCACCGATAACCTCGACCAGACGTGGCAGTTCGTGTGGAACGATGAGCGTCAGCTGATCAGCGCAACCGACCCTGCTCTTGGCCTCTGGACATTCGGCTATGACGAAGCCGGCAACCTGAGTTCGACCAAAGATCCGCTCGGGCGCACCGAGTCAACGCTATGGCTGGAGCATTGGTCGCTGCCCCGCGCGCAAGCCGATGCGGCGGGCAATCACTGGCACTACCGCTACGATGCGCGCGGCAATCGCACCCATGAAGCTGACCCGTTGGGTCAGGTGACTCGCTACCGTTTCGACGAGGATGGCCGGGTCGTCGAAATCATCGATGCCAGCGGCAAGAGCAAGCAGCTGCGCTGGAACGCGTTCGGGCAGTTGCTCGCTTACGTTGACTGCTCGGGGTACACGACCGAGTTTCAGTACGACCGGCTCGGCTTTCTGAACCGCATTACCGACGCATTTGGCGAGCCCACTGATTACTGCCATGACGCTCAGGGACGTTTGCTGCAACGCGAGTCGCCGGTCGGGCGCATCGAGCGTTTCCTGCGAGACGACAGCGGTTTGCTCATCGGTTACGTCAACGCCGCCGGGGACCTCACGCGATACCAGTACAACCGGCGGGGTCAGCTGCAAAGACGTCTGGATCCTCATGAACGAGCGGTCGACTATCACTACGACGCTTACGGCCGGCTGGATGCCCTGATCAACGAGAACGGCGAAACCTACCGCTTTGGCTGGGACGCCGGTGACCGACTTTCGTCCTGGCAGAACCTGGATGGTGGCCAGCGCCACTACCGCTACGACGCGCTGGATAATCCGGTCTGGATCCGTCAGGTAGCGGGCGAGGAAGCCATCGTCCATGTGCTGGAGCGAGACGCTGTTGGCCGGCTGCTCGCCAGACTGACCGACGATGGGCGCACTGCGTATGACTACGATGCACTCGACAATCTCGTCGAAGTCAGCTTTACCGATCCGGACGGCGATCGGCAAAGCATCGGGTTCTGCTACGACGGTCTGGGTCAATTGCTCAGCGAAACCACCGCCACTGGCACGCTTCATCATCGGTACGACGAACTCGGCAACCTGATCCAGACCCGCACGCCCGATGGGCGCTGGATAAATCGGCTGCTCTACGGCAGCGGTCACCTGCACCAGATCAACCTGGACGGTGAGGTCATCTGCGATTTCGAGCGCGATCGTCTGCACCGCGAAGTGATGCGAACCCAAGGCCAGATCCACACGCGCAGCGCCTACGATCGCAGCGGCCGGCTGCACTCACGCACGCGTCAGCACGTCAGCCGCCCCAGACCGCTGCCAGCCGACAGCTCGAAAGATTACGAGTACGACCTGATCGACAACCTGACCGGCCGGGTCGATCACCAACATCATGAACACCACCGCACCCTGTTGGCGTACGACGCCAGCGGTCGGATCCTGTCCACTCAGGACAGCCAGAGCGGGCTGCTGGAGCAATTCGCCTACGATCCCGCGGCCAACCTCATGGACGGCCCGCCATCGCGCAACGGTCGGGTCACTCATAACCGGCTCGTGTCTTACGAGGACAAACGCTATCGATACGACAGCTTCGGTCGCCTGATCGAGAAACGCAGCGCCGCGCGCGGCCTGCAGCGGTTCGTCTACGATGCCGAAAGCCGCCTCATCGAAGTGCGAAACCCCGACCGTCATGTCGTGCGCATGACCTACGACCCGCTGGGCCGACGCATCGGCAAAACGTTGCTCCATCCCGCCGGTCATGTGCTCAGCGAGACCCGATTCACGTGGGACGGTCTGCGCCTGCTGCAGGAAGCGCAAAACAGCCTGCCGACCCTTTACCTCTACGCCGACGGAAGCCACGAGCCCTTGGCCCGCGTCGATGGCCGAGGCGAACACCAGACCGTCCGCTATTACCACAACGACCTCAACGGCCTGCCGGAACAACTTACCGAGGCCGACGGCCAGCCTGTATGGCAGGCGCGCTACCGAGTCTGGGGCAACACCGCCCGGGAAACCCGCGAAGCCCACTTCGTCGAAAACCAGAACCTGCGCTTCCAGGGCCAATACCTTGATCGTGAAACCGGACTGCACTACAACACCTTCAGGTTCTACGATCCGGATATAGGCCGCTTTACAACCCCGGACCCGATCGGATTGGCGGGCGGACTGAACCTGTACCAATACGCGCCGAATCCGGTGGGGTGGGTAGATCCGTGGGGGTGGAGTTGTACTCCCAACAAGAAATCGTCCTATCAAGGGAAGAGTCGAAGAGATGCGTTCAGGCAGGCCAAGCGAGACGCGGACATTCCGTTGACTCAGTCTCCCTATTCGGTGGGCAACGAGAAGTTGTTAGATGGTTATGACGGCTATGTTTATAAAAAAGGGCGAATGGTTTATACCAGGCAATATTATTTCTTGGATATTAAAGGTGCGCGAATAATTATTCAGGATCACAGCTATGGCCATTTGAAAGCAGTGCCTTTCAGGGGCGCAGAGCCACATTTCAACGTCAGGCCAATCATAAACCCTAAAACTGGAACTGTGGAAGGTACGCATGGGCACTATAATTACTGAGGCGACTAGGTTTTTGGAGTGCGCTGGTAATGATGTATTTGTTGAATCTATTTATCCCGAAGGAGTGGGCGAGGCTCTGATTGGGCAGTTCGGATTGGATCAAGGCAGATTCAGTATCAATTTGCATATCTACACCGAGCCGGCAAAAAAAATACCAAAATGGGGTGTATGGGGGACGAATTATAACGTTGTGGTTCTGAAATTTATCGGCGATGGTCTGAAGATTATAAAAGTTGAAAACTGGGATTGCTTTGGAAAAGCTGAGCTATTGTGCAGCAGGGATGGTGACCGATACTGTATCTCTCAACGAGGTCCAACTTGGGAGTTTGAGGTTCTATTCGGGATCTTGGTCTTCCAAGGAGCTGAAACGTATGTAGATGAGGAAGCGCGCGGCTAAAATTTCACATGGAGATTCAATGATGCTCTTGAAATTTTTAGGCGGCCGCGCTCGGAAAGCACACATGCACTCCGAAGCGGCCTCTTTCAACGCTTTACAACGTGCTTAAGCTTGAACAACCAAAATGTTGCGCTGGCTGCGATTTCACGTAATTCGACGATCTGGCTGAAGGGTAAACGATACATCAGCTGCCACGCTGTGGATCGTGGCCGCGTACTCATTGTATTCCCCGACGATCGGCAGGCGACCCAGGATCCAGGCAGCGAACGCTAGCTCAGCCGAAGCCAGCTGAACGTTCGCGCCATCGCTCGAACGGTTCGTGAAATTACGGTTCAATGTCGACACAACGGTGGAGTTCGACTGAACGCATGTCTGGTTATCCATGCACAGTGGAGCAGCTGGGCCATTTCCATGCGCGCTCGTTCTGCTGTAGATGCGGGAATAGCTGCTCCCGTCAATTGGTTCAAAAACCTGCATGGAGGAGGGATATGATGGTTTTGTTAGCAAGAATATAAAAAGTCTAAACCTCGCTACTGTCGCTTTACGACCAGCAGGGAGACTAATGGTCAAGACATGGCTATAGCCATGTAACCGCGGTGCCAATTCATGGGTGGAACCGTACTTCAAATATTAGGCGTTTGACAGACCGGAAACCGGATCCGTAGAGGGTACTCATGGATACTACAATTGCTGATGTAGTATATAAAAACTTTGTAGACTGTGTTGATAATAACATTTTTTTACAGTCTGTCTTTCCGTCAGGCTTAGGTGATGTGTTGGTAGGGCAGTTTGGTTTGGATGAGGGGAGCTTTTCGCTTAATATTCATGTTTTAAAACAGCCTGATAGGGAAATTAAGAAGTGGGGTATCTGGGGGGTTAACTATGACGTCATTGTCATTAAGCTGCTCGGTTCCGGGGTGGATGATATAACCATACGGAACTGGCAAAAACTTACCGCTGGACCGCTGCTCTGTTGGATTAGAGAAAATAGATTGTTCATTAGCTGTCAATCTGAAGGCAGGTTTTTTCAAATTTCATGTTCTGGCTTGATTTTTCAGTCAGGCAGTACTTATATCAAATAAAAATGAAATGGAGAATGTTTTCGCGACGCTTCCGTTGGATGCATATACCTGTTTGTTTGATGAGGTGGTAATGTACACGAATGGAGGCAATCCTACATTTGTCAAGAGGAAATAGTATGCTCGAAAAGAATGAAATGATCGAGCTCTCAGGTGGGGAGCCATGTTTGTATTGAAGGAGATCGAATATTTGCTGATTTCTTTAAACAAAAATAGCCGGTTACTACTACAATCGTGCCGACGCACCACCTACCGATCAAACAGAGGTCGAATACGAACTGAAACCACCCGGTTCATAGATCAAAATCAAATAACGCGCCGTCTCGCCAAGGTGAGAAGAGTTGTCTCAGAGAAGTTTAATAATGGCCGTGGTGATGATGATATGAGTGACCTTGAGCGAGAGATGGAGTTGCTTAGATATTGGGAAAAGCCAGGGGGCTAGTAGGGCTGGAGTCGAATCGTGGATTTATTAGCCGATATATTTTAGGGCTGGCAAAGGTTCACTCCCGTACCCCTCTGTCGGCTGAGATAAGCCAGACTGGTAATCTACTGTTAGCTTAGTATGTATACGTTCAGCGAGCGAGGGCGGGACCGAACTCGTCCCCGGAACCCACGGGCATTATAATTTTTAGGTGCTTAACATGAATGTAATAGACATGATAGATGGCAACCTGTTTTTGAAAAAATTGTTCCCGGATGGCCTCGCTGGGCCCCTTTATCTAGGGCAGTTCGGCCTAGAGGGCGCAGGAAGATTCAGTATGAATATTCACACTCGGCAACGGCCTGCGATAGAGGTAGCCAAATGGGGGATATACGGTAAGCATTATGACGTGATTGTTATCGAGCTTTTAGGGTGTGGGGTAAGAAATGTCAGCATCGAAAACTGGATAAATGCCGATTATGCTGTTTTTGATTTCTCAAAAGAGGGGCAGGATATACGTATTGCCGCTAGCGGGGCTGAGTGGGCATTTGAGGCTACAGTCGCAAGCTTTAATTTTCAACGCTGTAGTACCTATATCAATGGAGAGCCTGAGGAGTACTAGAGTGTTTCTCGAAACTTATCTGGTCAATTTCTTCTCCACAAGCCTCTAGCTTATTTTGCGTTCATGACGTGTTCTACAGCAATAGGTCATGAGGCCAAGCCTTTTTTCTCCATGTCAGCTTCAAAATTCTAGCCATAAAAAAAACCCCGCCAAAGCGGGGCTTTTTCAACGCGGTATTACGTGCTTACGCTTGAACGACCGGGATATTGGCGTTGGCTGCGATTTCACGGAATTCGGCGATCTGGTCGAAGCTCAGGTAGCGATAGACATCGGCTGCCATGCTGTCGATCTTGCCCGCGTACTCCATGTATTCCTCGACGGTCGGCAGGCGACCCAGGATCGATGCAACGGACGCCAGCTCAGCCGAAGCCAGGTAAACGTTCGCACCATCGCCCAGACGGTTCGGGAAGTTACGGGTCGATGTCGAGACCACAGTGGAGTTCGGCTCAACGCGTGCCTGGTTACCCATGCACAGCGAGCAGCCCGGCATTTCCATGCGCGCACCGGCTTTGCCGTAGATGCCGTAATAGCCTTCTTCGGTCAGCTGATGGGCGTCCATCTTGGTCGGAGGCGACAGCCACAGACGCGTTGGCAGCTGGCCCTTGACCTGATCCAGCAACTTGCCCGCAGCGCGGAAGTGGCCGATGTTGGTCATGCACGAACCGATGAACACTTCGTCGATCTTCTCACCAGCGACGCTGGACAGCAGACGGGCGTCGTCCGGGTCGTTCGGCGCGCACAGCACAGGCTCCTTGACGTCGGCCAGATCGATTTCGATGACTTCGGCGTATTCAGCGTCAGCATCGGCTTCCAGCAGCTCAGGGTTGGCAACCCAGGCTTCCATCGCCTGAGCACGACGCTCCAGAGTACGTGGGTCGCCGTAGCCTTCGCCGATCATCCAGCGCAGCAGGGTGATGTTCGACTTCAGGTACTCGGCGATCGACTCTTTCGACAGCTTGATGGTGCAACCGGCAGCGGAACGCTCGGCCGACGCGTCAGACAGTTCGAACGCTTGCTCGACGGTCAGGGTTTCCAGACCTTCGATCTCCAGGATGCGACCCGAGAAGGCGTTTTTCTTGCCTTTCTTCTCGACGGTCAGCAGGCCTTTCTGAATCGCGTAGTAAGGGATCGCGTGAACCAGGTCGCGCAGGGTAACGCCCGGTTGCAGCTTGCCTTTGAAGCGAACCAGGATCGACTCCGGCATGTCCAGCGGCATGACGCCAGTGGCAGCGGCGAAGGCGACCAGACCGGAACCGGCCGGGAACGAAATACCGATCGGGAAGCGGGTGTGCGAGTCGCCACCGGTGCCCACGGTGTCCGGCAGCAGCATGCGGTTCAGCCAGCTGTGGATGATGCCGTCGCCCGGACGCAGCGAAACGCCGCCACGGGTCATGATGAAGTCAGGCAGCGTGTGGTGGGTCTTGACGTCGATCGGCTTTGGATAAGCGGCGGTGTGGCAGAAGGACTGCATCACCAGATCGGTGGAGAAGCCCAGGCACGCGAGGTCTTTCAGTTCGTCACGGGTCATCGGACCTGTGGTGTCCTGAGAGCCGACGGTGGTCATCTTCGGTTCGCAGTAAGTGCCCGGACGGATGCCGTCGGTGCCACAGGCCTTGCCGACCATCTTCTGCGCCAGGGTGAAGCCTTTGGTGCTGGCAGCAGGGACTTCTGGCAGCTTGAACAGGGTCGAAGGCGGCAGGCCCAGCTCGGCGCGCGCCTTGCCGGTCAAGCCACGACCGATGATCAGCGGAATACGGCCGCCAGCGCGAACTTCGTCCAGCAATACTGGCGTTTTCAGTTCGAACGTGGTGATGACTTCGTCACTGTCGTGCTTGGTGACTTTGCCTTCGTACGGGTACACGTCGATGACGTCGCCCATGTTGATGCTCGACACATCGAATTCGATAGGCAGTGCGCCCGCATCTTCCATGGTGTTGTAGAAGATCGGAGCGATCTTGCTGCCGAAGCAGAAGCCGCCGGCGCGTTTGTTCGGGACGTAAGGAACGTCATCACCGAAGAACCACAGCACCGAGTTGGTCGCCGATTTACGCGAGGAACCGGTACCGACCACGTCACCGACGTAGGCGATAGGGAAACCTTGACCGCGCATTTCTTCGATCTGCTTCATCGGGCCGATGGAGCCTTGCACGTCAGGCACGATGCCGTCGCGGGCCATTTTCAGCATGGCCAGGGCGTGCAGCGGGATATCCGGGCGCGACCAGGCATCAGGCGCAGGCGACAGGTCGTCGGTGTTGGTTTCGCCGGTGACTTTGAAGACGCGCAGGCTGATTTTCTCGGCCAGGGTCGGGCGCTTCTGGAACCACTCGCCGTCAGCCCAGGACTGCAGCACGGCTTGAGCGTGTGCGTTGCCGTTCTTGGCTTTTTCCGCGACGTCGTGGAAGGCGTCGAACATCAGCAGTGTGTGCTTCAGTTGCTCAGCGGCGACCGGCGCAAGCTCGGCGTCGTCCAGCAGATCGACCATGGTGACGATGTTGTAGCCGCCCTGCATGGTGCCGAGCAGCTCGACGGCGCGCTTCTTGTCCAGCAGAGGGGAAGTGACTTCGCCCTTGGCCAGAGCGGAGAGGAAACCGGCTTTGACGTAGGCAGCTTCGTCAACTCCAGGTGGAACGCGATTGGTGATCAGGTCAAGCAGGACAGCTTCTTCGCCAGCCGGTGGGTTTTTCAGCAGCTCGACCAGGCCTGCGGTTTGTTCGGCGTTAAGCGGCTGGGGCACGATACCCTGGGCGGCACGCTCTTCGATGTGTTTACGGTAGGCTTCAAGCACAGTATTACCCTCATCAGTGGTCCCAAATGGGTGTCCGGGACGCTCATCCGGAAAAGGTCCGCGACCGTGCATGTCAAAACTTTTTGAGTTTCTTGGCAGGAAGCTGACGATTTCCAACAGAAGCTGTTTTCAAAGTTTTACGCCTGCATGAGCGGTTCGGCGGAGGGGACGCAGGCGAGCCTGCGTCGTGGAACCGTCTGCGGGGTAGGCTTTCAAGGAAAGCCCTGACTGTGCTCGTGACGCTTTGAAAACAGCTTCCAACGGACATTGGCGCCTTAAAAGGCCCGGTGATTCTACGGCAAAAAAAAACTAAAGGTAAGTTAGCCCCTACATCTTCAGGGGTGTACCGCGTTAGACAAAGGGCTAACATGCGGGCTCGTTTTGTCCGCCGCCGTGTCTTCCCGCCATGCCCAACCACATCATCAAAACGCCCTGCGTGGGGCTGTGTTCCACCGTCTACGGCGACCTGGTGTGTCGCGGCTGCAAGCGTTTTCATCACGAGGTCATTCACTGGAATGGCTACAACGAAGATGAAAAGCGAGCAGTGTGGTTACGCCTGGAGCAGCTGCTGGTGCAGGTCATGGCGGCAAAAGTCGAAGTGTTCGATCCCCACAAGCTGCGCCTGCAACTGGAACAACGCAAGATCCGCTTCGTGCCGCAGCAGTCCGAATACTGCTGGGCCTATCAGTTGATCGCTCGCGGCGCGCGCGTCATCAATCAGCTGGACGCCTACGGCATGGTGTTGCTGCCTGAATTCCGCGACTGGTCGCTGCCCGAATTGCGAGATGCCATTGATCGGGAATTTTTCCTACTCTCCGAAGCGCACTATGAACGCTACATCGCGCCAGGCTTTCTGAAGGACGCCATGGGCGGGGTTTGATCGCGTCAGACGCACTGCGGGGCGCGCTTGTCGGCGATTGCGCCAGTCGCCAGCCCATCAACCCTTCGCCAGCGCCTCTTCCAGGTGCTTGAGTATTTCCTCGCTTTTGAGCACCAGCACGTCACTTTCCAGTGAGTCGAGCACCACTTCTGCGGTATTGCCGATCAACGCGCCGGAAATGCCTGTCCTGCCCACCGTACCGATCACCGTCACCGCGGCTTTGAGATGATGCGCCGTGTGAGGGATCAAGACGTCCGCTGGCCCTTGAGCGATATGCAGGTGGCTGTCGTCGACGTTGAATTCGGCCTGGAACGCCCGGCATTGCTCGCAATACTGCGCTTCGACGTCCGTTGACAGCGGGTAGACCGGGTCGGCGGCGGACAGCATGGGGGAGGGGTGGGCGGTGATGACGTGCAGGTCAATGCCCGTGAGACGGGCCAGGTCATAGCCGTACTGAACGATGCTGTGATGCAGGGCGCAATGCTCGCCATCCGGATTCCCCACGTCGACCGCTGCCAGCACGGGCGAACCTTTCCACGGTCGGTCGGTTTTGACCAGCAACACCGGGCACGGGCAGTAGCGCAGCAGCTTCCAGTCATCGGGCGTCAGCAGCGCCTTCTTCAGGGGGCTGTCGGGGAAATGCTGTTTGATAACCAGATCCGAGCCTTCGGCCTGCTGCACGTTGATGATGGTCTGGTGCACACTTTCATGCCAGTCCTGCTGGGCGGTGACATTGAAGTCCTCGGCGAGCAGGTCGTGCTTGAGCGTCGTCAGCAACTCGGCATGGTTGGAATGTTTGTCACATACCAGCAGATGCAGGCTCGCCCCAGTGTGATCGGCGAGCAGGCACGCCCTGCGCATGGCCAGGCTTTCAGCCTGATCGGTTTCGGCGTCGGGCTCGATGACTACGAGAATCCTGCGAATCGATTGCATGAGCTGATCTCCCCTGAAAGGCGTCCCGAAACCTTCGGTCATCGGCGCCTGTTGACTCTTCCTTTTTCACTTGCGGTTTCACCTGCCATTTCACTATAGATGCCTGCGCTCACTCAGGGAGCCGATCAGGTTCAGCCTTTTGATGGGGCAAGGCTGGTTCTGCCCGGCAGGCCCCGTATAATGCTGCGCCTTGCCCAGCCAGTCAGTTGTGAACTCATGCAGATTTATCCAGAAGTCGACGCCTTCCTGCTTTGCCCCACCCCGGACAGCTGGGTTCAGGCGGCCCTGCGCAATCTCGACATTCTGTTGATCGACCATGCGAACAACGAAAAGAAGGCTGCCGGCGCCGCTTTTCAGTTCATGTTCCAGTACAACGACAAGTTCGACCTGCTGGCGAAGATGTCGCGTCTGGCCCGGGAAGAACTGCGTCATTTCGAACAGGTGATCGGCATCATCAAAAAGCGTGGCATTCCGATGGCCAACATCAGTTCGGCGCGTTATGCCGGGTCGCTGCGCAAGCGGGTGCGCAACCACAACCCTTATCGCCTGACCGACGCATTGATCGTCGGCGCCATCGTCGAGGCGCGCTCATGCGAGCGGTTTGCTGCGCTGGTGCCGCACCTGGATGCGGACCTGTCGAAGTTCTACGCCAGTCTGTTGAAGTCCGAAGCGCGGCACTTTCAGGACTATCTGAAGCTGGCCTACACCTATGGCGACGAGGCCGACGTGGACGCCAAGATCGAAGAAATCCGCTTGGCCGAACGCGAACTCATCGAAAGCCCGGATGAAGACTTCCGCTTCCATAGCGGCGTGCCGGCGTTTTAGACCCTTCTCTTTGATCAGGCGCTTCGTGCGCCTGTCCGCCATTCGCCCTGCGCCAGCGAGACTGGCGACATCCTTCGGATCTGCATTCGGCAAACACGTTTGTCTGAAACTTTGCATCCTAAAAAATGTTTCATTGTGTGTTAGCTGCCTAGGCAGTTATATTTTCACCCACTTACTGCCTAGGCAGATAATTGGTGACTATCAATGGCGCATTTCACTCCTGAAAATTTCCAGGACAGCCTGCTGGGCATGCTTCTGGGCCGCACTGAACAACTGAAAAACCGCATCCTCGACAAGCATCTTGAGCCGCAGGGCGTGACTGCCCAGCAGTTCAAGGTGTTGATCATGATCGCCAGATTCGGTGCCGAAGCGCCTGCGGATCTATGCCGCATGCTCTCGCTGGACAGTGGTTCGATGACCCGCATGCTGGACCGTCTGGAGCAGAAAGACCTGCTCGCCCGCACGCGTTCGGAAGTGGATCGTCGGCAGATCCGGCTGGTGCTGACCGAGGGCGGCAAGGCGCTGTCCGATCTGCTCCCGCAGATTGGCGCTCAGGCGATGAACGAGATGGTCGGCGTGCTGGACGACAGCGAACTGGCCATGCTGGAAAAGATCCTCACCAAGATTCTGGTTGCCTCGGCCGATCCCATCACGCTCGCCAGGATTGCCGAACGATGAACATTCAACGCAAACAGGGCGCTGCCTTGCGCACCTCTCTGAGCCTGATTTTCGGGGCGATGGTGCTGGCCGGTTGTGCCAGTTCCAAAGGCCTGGACACTGAAGGCGTGGGTCTGGACGCCAACACGTTGCAGGCCGGACAAAGCCTCAAGGGCGTCAATCTGTCCGCCGCGGCCTGGCCTCGGCCGGATTGGTGGACCAGCCTGGGCGACCCGCAACTCAACGGCCTGATCACCGAGGCCCTGCGTGACAGCCCTGACATGCAGATCGCGTCTGCACGCAGCCATCAGGCCAGTGCCGCCGCCTACGCCGCCGACGCTGACCGGATGCCGACGGTCGATGCCGACGCCAGTGTCAGCCGCTCGCGTCTGGCCCGCGATCAGGACCCGTTGGGGCAGGGCAGCCGTTACAGCACTCTGCGCAGCCTGAGTGCGAATTTCAATTACAACTTCGACTTGTGGGGCGGACAGCGTGCCGCGTGGGAAGCGGCCCTTGGCCAGGCCCGCGCCAGCGAAATCGACCAGCGCGCGGCGCAATTGACGCTCGCCGCCAACGTCGCACGCGCCTACAGCGATCTGGGGCAGGCCTACGTGGTACGCGATCTGGCCGCCGAAGACCTCAAGCGCACACGCCAGTTGTTGGAACTGGGCGCACGGCGCTTCAAGTCCGGGATCGACAGCGAATACCAGTATCAGCAGACCGAAAGTCTGGAAGCCGGCTCCCGCGAGGCGCTGGTCGATGCAGAAAAACGCCTGCGCTCGGCGAAGATCGCGTTGGCGGTGTTAATGGGCAAAGGCCCGGATCGCGGCGAAGAGCTCGTTCGGCCCAATGTTCTGAAGCCTGCTGTGGTGGCGTTGCCATCGGTGGTGCCGGCCGAGCTGTTGGGTCGTCGTCCTGATCTGGTGGCGGCGCGCTGGCGGGTCGAGGCGGCGAGCAAGGACATCGTTGCCAGCAAGACCAACTTCTACCCGAACCTCAATCTGAGCGCGTCGGCAGGCGTGGAGTCGCTGTTGGGCGATGCGATGTTCGGCTCGGCCAGTCGCTTCTTCAATGTCGCGCCGACGGTTTCGTTGCCGATCTTCGACGGCGGCCGTCGACGCGCCGATCTCGATGCGCGCGATGCCGATTACGACCTCGCGGTCGCGCAGTACAACAAGAGCCTGGTGCGCGCCTTGGGCGATGTCAGCGACAACATCGGCCAGTTGCGCGCGATCGGTGCGCAGATCGACGCGCGCCAGCAGGCGACAGACGTCATTCAGAAATCCTTCAACACCGCCACTCAGCGCTATTCGTCCGGCATCGGCAACTACCTGGATGTGCTGAGCGTCGAGCAACAACTGCTGCAGTCGCAGCGCCAACTGGCTGATCTCAACGCGGAACGAATCGATCTCTCGATCCAGTTGATGCAGGCCCTGGGGGGAGGCTTCGAAGAAAGCAGACCCGGCGAAAACGCCGCCCCGGCTGTCCCGTCAACTGCTTCGCTGACCCATTAAGGTACTCGTCATGGCCACTGCCGATAACGAAAACAACGCTGCAAACGAACAAAAGGACGCTCAGGGCCAGAATGCCCAGAACGCCGCAAAGGACTCGCAGGACTCCGGTAACAAACAAGGCCAGCCGGCCCGCAATCCCCGCAAGCGCAAATGGCTGCTTGTGGGCCTTGCGGTGGTTGTGGTGCTGGCCGGTCTTGGCGTCTGGGGCTGGTACGAGATGTACGGCCGCTGGTACGAGAGCACCGATGACGCCTATGTCAACGGCAACGTGGTCGAGATCACGCCGCAGGTCACCGGCACCGTCGTCAGCATCGGCGCCGATGATGGTGATCTGGTCCGCGAAGGGCAGGTCCTGGTTCAGTTCGACCCGAACGACGCGGAAGTCGCGCTGCAAAGCGCCGAGGCCAACCTGGGTAAAGTGGTGCGTCAGGTCCGTGGCTTGTACAGCAACGTAGACGGCATGAAAGCCCAGCTGGCCGCGCAGCGCGCCGAAGTGCAGAAGGCTCAGGACAACTATAACCGTCGGCGCAATCTGGCCGCCGGCGGAGCGATTTCCCAGGAAGAGCTGTCCCACGCCAAGGACGACCTGACCAGTGCGCAGAACGCCCTCAACAACATCCAGCAGCAACTGGCGACCAGCACCGCGCTGGTCGACGACACGCAGGTTTCGTCGCACCCGGACGTCAAGGCTGCCGCCGCTCAGTTGCGTCAGGCCTACCTGAACAGCGCGCGCAGTACGTTGATCGCGCCGGTCACCGGTTATGTCGCCAAACGTACCGTGCAGTTGGGGCAGCGGGTTCAGCCGGGCACGGCGCTGATGGCGGTGATTCCGCTGAATCAGCTGTGGATCGACGCCAACTTCAAGGAAACCCAGCTGGGCCAGATGCGCATTGGCCAGCCTGTGGACATCGAAGCTGACCTGTACGGCAGTGACGTCAAGTACAGCGGCACGGTGGACAGTGTCGGTGCCGGCACCGGTAGCGCATTCGCGCTGCTGCCCGCGCAGAACGCCACCGGCAACTGGATCAAGATCGTGCAGCGCGTCCCGGTGCGGATTCACATCAATCCCGACGAGCTGGCGCAGCATCCTTTGCGCATCGGCCTGTCGACGGTCGTCGATGTGAATCTGCACGACCAGAGCGGCCCGGTCCTGGCGCAGCAGCCGCCCAAGCAGGCGTCGTTCACCACAGACGTCTACGTCAAGCAACTGGCTGATGCCGACACGCTGATCGCACGCCTGATCCACGAAAACAGCGCATCGGCTCCCGGCAAGACGGCCCAGCGCTGACCTATGGCTCCGGCCTTGGCCGGAGCGACATTTGAGTGTCAAAGGATGTGCGATGAGTAACAACGCTCCCGCTTCTTTTACGCCGCCAAGCCTGTTGTTGACGACGATAGGCCTGTCGCTGGCGACCTTTATGCAGGTGCTCGACACCACGATTGCCAACGTCGCGCTGCCGACGATTTCCGGCAACCTCGGGGTGAGTTCGGAGCAGGGCACGTGGGTCATCACCTCTTTCGCGGTCAGTAACGCGATTGCCTTGCCCCTGACCGGCTGGCTCAGTCGGCGGTTTGGTGAAGTGAAGCTGTTCATCTGGGCCACGCTGCTTTTTGTGATGGCCTCGTTTCTCTGCGGAATTTCCACCTCGATGCCTGAACTGGTGGGTTTTCGGGTCGTACAGGGCGTCGTCGCCGGGCCGCTTTATCCGATGACGCAGACGCTGCTGATCGCGGTCTATCCGCCCGCGAAACGGGGGATGGCGCTGGCACTGCTGGCGATGGTGACGGTGGTCGCGCCGATTGCCGGGCCGATCCTCGGTGGCTGGATCACCGACAGTTACACCTGGCCGTGGATCTTCTTCATCAACGTGCCGATCGGTTTGTTCGCCGCGTTCGTGGTGCGCACGCAAATGGCCGCCCGCCCGGTCAAGACCAGTCGTCAGCCGATGGATTATGTGGGCCTCATCACCCTGATCATTGGTGTGGGCGCCCTGCAGATCGTGCTCGACAAGGGCAATGACCTGGACTGGTTCGAGTCGAATTTCATCGTCATCGGCACGGTCATTTCGGCCATTGGCCTGGCGGCGTTCGTGATCTGGGAAATGACCGATGATCATCCGGTGGTCAATCTGCGGCTGTTTTCCTATCGCAACTTCCGGGTCGGGACGATCTGTCTGGTGTTCGGTTATGCAGGGTTTTTCGGCATCAACCTGATCCTGCCACAGTGGTTGCAGACGCAAATGGGCTACACGCCCACCTACGCGGGGCTGGCTGTGGCGCCGATCGGCGTGCTGCCGGTGCTGGCCTCGCCGTTCGTGGGTCGATATGCGCACAAGTTCGACCTGCGCCTGCTGGCAGGGCTGGCGTTTCTGGGCATCGGCATGAGCTGCTTCATGCGCGCGGACTTCACCAGCCAGGTCGACTTTACCCACATCGCGCTGGTGCAGCTGTTCATGGGAGCGGGCATTGCGCTGTTTTTCATGCCGACGCTGAGCATTCTGCTGTCGGACCTGCCGCCGTCACAGATTGCCGACGGCTCGGGGCTGGCGACGTTTTTGCGTAACCTGGGCGGCAGTTTCGCGGCGTCGCTGACGACCTGGATCTGGATCCGCCGGGCCAACCAGCACCACGCGTACCTCAGCGAGAACGTCAACAGCTACGAGCCGACGACGCGGCATGCGCTGGAAACGTTGGGCGGGGCGAGCAATCAGGCCTATGCGCAGCTCGACAGCATGGTCACCAGTCAGGCGTACATGATGTCCACCGTGGACTACTTCTACATGATGGGCTGGATATTCCTGACGCTGATTCTGATCATCTGGCTGGCCAAACCTCCGTTTACTGCCAAGGCCGGACCCGGCGGCGGGCATTAAAAAAGGCGCTTCCCCTCGGGAAGCGCCTTTGTGCCACTCAGACGACTGACAGGCTCAGCGGATTTTTCCTTCGCTCGCTGTCAGCTCTTCCTTGTCGAAGTCATCCACGTCGATCACCTTGCGCCGTGCTGCTTCCGCCTCGCGCAGCGTCTGCGCCTCGGCGGCTTGCAGCACGCCGGCATTCAACGCCGCATCGATCACATGCTCGCCGCCCGCCGCTTTGACCTGACCACTTTTCACGCCGTGATGCAGTTTGCCGTGCAGGCTTTTCGCGGCACCGAGCAGGTCGCTTGCGTGTTGCAACGCGCCGACAGGATCGTCTGCAGAGGTCGGGCGATAGCAGCCGGCGAGCAGCGACTCCAGCGCCGGATCCCCTTTGGCGCGGCCGAGAATGTCGGCGACGTCGGCGTCGAGCAGGTCCGAAGTTCCCTTGTGGCGCCGGCCGAACGGGAAGACGATGACCCGCAACATCGCCCCGAGCACGCGGTTCGGGAAGTTGCTGAGCAGTTCATCGAGTGCGCGTTCCGACTCACCCAGCGCTTCCTCCATCGACCAGCGGAACAAAGGAACCAGTGCATCGGGATACTCCAGGTCGTGGAAGCGCTTGAGCGCCGCCGACGCCAGATAAAGATGGCTGAGCACATCGCCCAAGCGCGCTGACAGTCGTTCGCGGCGCTTCAACTCGCCGCCCAGCAGCATCATGCTCAAATCGGCGAGCATGGCGAAAGCCGCGGCCTGACGGTTGAGTGCGCGGAAATAACCCTGGCTCAGACGGTCGCCCGGCATGCGTTCGAAGTGGCCGAAACCCAGATTGAGCACCAGCGTGCTGGCGGCATTACGCACGGCGAAACCAATGTGCTGCAGCAGCAGGCCGTCGAACTCAACCACCGCGCGGTCCTGGTCTTCACGACCGGCCAGGGCCATCTCCTTGAGCACGAACGGATGGCAACGGATCGCGCCCTGGCCGAAGATCATCAGGTTGCGCGAAAGAATGTTGGCGCCTTCCACGGTGATGAAGATCGGCGCCCCTTGCCACGAACGGCCCAGATAGTTGTTCGGGCCCATGATGATGCCTTTGCCGCCATGCACGTCCATGGCGTGGGTGATGCACTCGCGACCGCGTTCGGTCAGGTGGTATTTGAGAATCGCCGACAGCACGGACGGCTTTTCCCCGAGGTCCACGGCGTTGGCGGTCAGCATGCGCGCGCTGTCCATCAGCCAGGCGTTGCCGCCGATGCGAGCCAGCGATTCCTGGATGCCCTCGAAGGCTGCCAGCGGCACGTTGAACTGCTGACGGATCTGCGTGTACTGACCGGTCACCAGACTGGTGTATTTGGCGGCACCGGTGCCGACCGCCGGCAGGGAGATCGAGCGTCCCACCGACAGGCAATTCATCAGCATCATCCAGCCCTTGCCGAGCATGGCCTGCCCACCGATCAGGTATTCCAGCGGAATGAACACGTCCTTGCCCGAATTGGGGCCGTTCATGAAGGCGGCGCCAAGCGGCAAGTGGCGACGACCGATTTCCACGCCCGGTGTGTCGGTGGGAATCAACGCCAGACTGATGCCCAGATCTTCTTCCTCGCCCAACAGATGCTCAGGGTCGTACGCCTTGAACGCAAGGCCGAGCAGGGTAGCGACCGGGCCGAGCGTGATGTAACGCTTCTCCCAGTTCAGACGCAGGCCGATGACTTCTTCGCCTTGCCACTGACCCTTGCAGATGATGCCGGTGTCAGGCATCGCTCCCGCGTCCGAACCTGCCAATGGGCCGGTGAGGGCGAAACACGGAATGTCTTCGCCGCGCGCCAGGCGAGGCAGGTAGTGGTTGCGCTGTTCGTCAGTGCCGTAATGCAGCAGCAACTCGGCTGGCCCCAACGAGTTGGGCACCATGACGGTCGAGGCGAGGTCGCCGCTGCGGGTCGCCAGTTTCATCGCCACCTGCGAGTGGGCGTAGGCCGAAAAGCCTTTGCCGCCGTACTCTTTCGGGATGATGAGGGCGAAGAAGCCGTGTGCCTTGATGTGCGCCCAGGCTTCGGCGGGCAAGTCCATGGCCTGACCGATTTCCCAGTCGCTGACCATCGCGCACAGCTCTTCGGTGGGACCATCGATGAACGCTTGTTCTTCCTCGGTCAGCCGGGATTTCGGATAGCTGAGCAGCGTGTCCCAGTCCGGACGGCCGCTGAACAGCTCACCGTCCCACCAGACCGTGCCCGCATCGATCGCGTCGCGCTCGGTTTCGGACATCGGCGGCAACACTTTCTGAAACCAGGCGAACATCGGCGCGCTGAAATGTTTGCGGCGCAGGTCCGGCAGAGCCAGCGGCAGCGCGACGGCCAGCCACAGCAACCAGGGAATGATCATCCAGCCATGGGCATGACTGAAGGCGCCCATCGCCAGCAGGTAAACCGCGACGATAGCCAGCGCGGGAAAGGGGGCGACACGTCGATGCGCTAACAGCGCCACGCCGATCACCAGAACAACGATCCACAACAACAGCATAAACAGCCCTCCTTGATGATGACGCTTCGAGCGCCATCGGCAACGCAGTCGGCCGCTCTGGCCCGCGCATCGATAGTGACCCCGTGCTGTCATGGGAGTTCGAGGGCTGGCCGATGCAGGCGAGGGTGTGGCTCGAACACCCGCATCGGGCAGCGTTGCAACCGTCGGGCGCGGTGAAGCGACCGGCTCGTTCCCACAGGCCATGCGGCTGCTTTGAAATCAGCGTTCCCCGGCGTCGATGGTTTAGACTGTCGCCCGCCGGTATAGCCACTTACTGCTGTTTTCCAGCGCGGGAGAATAAAAAACATGCTGAAGATCTGGGGCCGCAAGAATTCCTCCAACGTGCGCAAGGCGTTGTGGATCGCCGAGGAACTGGGGCTGCAATACGAGTCGATCGCCGCAGGCGGTGCGTTCGGCGTCAACGATCAGCCTGAGTACCTGAGCAAGAATCCCAATGGCGTGGTGCCGATGATCGAGGACGGCGACTTCGTGTTGTGGGAGTCGAACGCCATCGTTCGTTATCTGGCCGCCCAGTACGGCGCGCAGACTGCGCTGTACCCGGCCGATCCCAAGGCCCGCGCGCAAGCGGACAAGTGGATGGACTGGACCACCTCAACGTTCGCCGGCCCTTTCCGGACGGTGTTCTGGGGCGTGCTGCGGACACCGGCCGAGCAGCAGGACTGGGCGCAGATCAACGTCGCGAAGGTCACCATCGAAGGGATGTTGCGCATCGTCGACAAATGCCTGGCGACCCAGCCTTACCTGTCCGGCAGCGCGTTCGGCATGGGCGACATTCCGCTGGGCAGCTTTATTTATGCCTGGTTCGAGATGCCGATTGAACGCATCGAGTTGCCTCATCTCAAAGCCTGGTATGAGCGTCTGCAGCAGCGCGAGGCGTACCGCAAGGCGGTCATGACCGCGCTGACTTGAAGCTGACCGCGTTGCATTGATAAGTACTATCAATATATCTCGCTGTACTTGCGGGGTGTCGGCAAGCAACATTGCCGACGCCGCCCATGCAACCCCTCAGCGGACGCGGCGGTTTTAACTTTTGTATTCGTGAGTCTTTCCTTTTTCCTTTCTATTGGTGTGTTTTCAGTCATGAGTTCAGCTCTGTCCATCCGGCAGCTAACCAAGACCTACGGCAACGGTTTCCAGGCCCTCAAGGGCATCGATCTGGACGTCGCCGAGGGTGATTTCTTCGCATTGCTCGGCCCCAATGGCGCCGGCAAATCCACAACCATCGGCATCATCTCGACGCTGGTCAACAAGACCGGCGGCACGGTCAACATCTTCGGTCATGACCTGGACCGCAATCCGGCGCAGCTCAAGCGCTCGATCGGCGTGGTGCCGCAGGAATTCAACTTCAACCAGTTCGAAAAGACTTTCGACATCGTCGTGACCCAGGCCGGTTATTACGGCATCCCGCCGAAGATCGCCAAAGAACGCGCCGAGCAGTACCTCACGCAGTTGGGCCTCTGGGACAAACGCAATGTGCCGTCGCGCTCGTTGTCGGGCGGCATGAAGCGTCGTCTGATGATCGCCCGCGCGCTGATTCACGAACCGCGCTTGCTGATCCTCGACGAACCCACAGCCGGCGTTGACATCGAGCTGCGTCGTTCGATGTGGACATTCCTCACCGAGCTGAACGAGAAGGGCATCACCATCATCCTCACCACGCATTATCTGGAAGAGGCTGAACAGTTGTGCCGCAACATCGGCATCATCGATCACGGCACGATCATCGAAAACACCGGCATGAAGACGCTGCTCAACAAGCTGCACGTCGAGACCTTCCTGCTGGACCTCAAGGACCCGATGCAGACCGCACCGCAGCTGGCGGGATACCCGTCGCGGCTGGTGGACAGCCATACGCTGGAAGTGCAGGTCGACAAAACCGTGGGGATTACCGCGCTGTTCGGTCAACTGGCCCTGCAAAACGTTCAGGTACTGAGCCTGCGCAATAAAACCAACCGCCTGGAGGAGTTGTTCGTGGGCCTGGTAGAAAAGAACTTGTCGAAGGTGGCGGTATGAGTTCGGAGCTGCGCCCCAACCTGATCGCCATGAACACCATCGTCTATCGCGAAGTGCGTCGCTTCATGCGCATCTGGCCGCAGACGCTGCTGCCGCCCGCTATCACCATGGTGCTGTACTTTGTCATCTTCGGTAACCTGATCGGCCGGCAAATCGGTGACATGGGCGGCTTCACGTACATGCAGTACATCGTTCCGGGCCTGATCATGATGTCAGTGATCACCAACTCTTACGGCAACGTGGTCTCGAGCTTTTTCGGCGCGAAGTTCCAGCGTTCGGTAGAGGAGCTGATGGTGTCGCCGGTGTCGCCGCACACGATCCTGATCGGCTACACCATCGGCGGCGTGCTGCGCGGGCTGGCGGTGGGCGTGATCGTGACGATCCTGTCGATGTTCTTCACCGATCTGCAGGTTCATCACCTGGGCGTCACCGTGGTGGTCGTGGTGCTGACGGCGACGATCTTCTCGCTGCTGGGCTTCATCAACGCCGTGTTTGCGCGCAACTTCGACGATATCTCGATCATCCCGACGTTCGTGCTGACGCCGCTGACCTACCTGGGCGGCGTGTTCTACTCCATCAACCTGCTGCCGCCGTTCTGGCAGACCGTATCGCTCGCCAACCCGGTGCTGCACATGGTCAACGCCTTCCGCTTCGGCATCCTCGGGGTGTCCGACATCAAGATCAGCATCGCACTGGCCTTCATGGTCGTGGCCACCATCGTCCTGTATCTGGGCTGCGCGCGGTTGTTGGTCAGCGGGCGCGGGATGCGTCAGTAACGTTCCGCCACTGAGCACCGCCCAGGCCCGTGACTTGCCCCGCGATCAGCGAAGCCCGGCCATCAACCCGATGACGCCGGCTTCGCTGAAATGACTCACTATCCGGGTTTGCTGCTGCCAGGCAGCAGACCGCGGGAAATCGCTCCCGGAACATTCCGTAAGACAGCCCTCATCGCCCGCGTAGGACTGTTCTGAAACTGCAAAACCTGCTTCCTCGCACACCTTACCCCTTCCGTTGGCCTGCCCCTATCCTTGAGGAACTTCACTCAGAAAGGAATCGGCGACATGGCGTTTGACGGATTTATCAAACTGGACGGCATTGCAGGCGAGTCACTGGATCAGCGGCACAAAGATTGGATCGAGATCGTTGCCTATAACTTCGGCGTTAACCAGAGCACCTCGGCAAGCGCCAGTTCGAACGGCGGCGCGGGCTCGGGGCGGGCCAACCTGACGGACTTCAGCTTCACCAAGCGCCTGGACAAATCCAGCGCCCGGCTCTTCGAAGCCAGTTGCTCTGGCGAGCACATTAAAGAACTGACTTTGTGTCTGTACCGCGCCGGTGGCGAAAAGCTCAAATACTACGAAGTGCGCCTTGAGGAAGTCATTATCTCGGACTTCTCGCAAAACGGCGAAAGCGGCGAGCCTTTGGAAGAAGTGCAGATCAACTTTGGCCGGATCAACATTGTCTACACCCAACAGAAACGCAGCGACGGCGGCGCAGGAGGCAATGTCTCCGGCGGCTGGGACCGCATCGCCAATAAGCGCTTCGGCTGAGGCGCCGGACATGACCAAGCCGTACGTTTTTATCAACGAACAGATGCAATCCTACGCCACACTGAAAAACCGCGTTGGCGGCAACGCGAAGTTCGACACGCTCAATGCGCACCTCCTCAATGTCGTGGTCATGCCCGGCCAGATTGTGGTGATGGGCGACCTTTCGACGCGCACAGTGACGGTTGAGGAAACCGAACTGATGGACTACGCCCGCAACGTGCGCAGACAACTGAGCCAGCATCAGGCCGGGGCCGATGGGCTCGTCATCAAGAACTATGACCTGTTGCAGCACATGCTCGGATATGGATCGCTGGGGCTTGGCGCCGCGACGAGCAGCTGGAGTGCGCACCTAGAGAGCATCAAGGAGACGCTGGATGACATCGAGCGGCTTTATAAACTGTCGCTCACCCGAGGTACTCCCATCGCCCGACAGGAGTTCATCAACCAACGCAAAGTCCTTTTCGCCAAACTTGATATTCAACTGCAAGGTATTGCGCGCTGGGGGACGAAGTTGAGAAAGAAGGGGTCGATCAAAAAGATGCTCGGGATCTCGACGAAGAGTTATTTGCATACGGGGGAGATTCAGGGGTATGCGAAGAAAATCGGCGGTATCGCTAAGGCGGTCAAAGTACTCAAAAAGGGATCAGCAGTTGGCATAGGGATGAATGTTTTGTCGAGTGCTCTGGAAGTCAAGGAGGCGTGCTCCGCTGGAAGAGACGACTTGTGCAGAAGGGCCCACTACGTGGAAGGCACAAAACTAGTGTCGGGAATCGCCAGCGGTTCTATCGGTGGCGCTGCTGCAGGTTATTTGATGACAAGCATCTGCACAGTCGTATTCGCTGTTCCAACAGGAGGATTGAGTTCCCTCGGGTGTGGAATAGTGGGCGGGCTGGTAGGCGGATATGCTGGAGGAGCAATGGGCGAGTTGTACGGCGAACTTGCAGGCGAGATGCTCTATGATTGGGCTCCAAAGTGATGCCCCCGACTTTGGGTATTCTTTCCCTCATTCTCCTGTGCTGTACGCTCTTGACGACACTGACCATGGTCATTTTCGCTTATCGGAAAATCGATTTGCTCGAGGGTTATCTCGAAGGCTGCAAGTGCATATCGGACACTCGCTCCAACTGGGGCGGCGGCATCATAGGAAGGCAGATGCGGATGAACATGGTGTCGATAGTTTTGACATTTCCCCAAACAATGCACGCTAAAGGATATATAACTGCAGACGCCAACTTAAGCGTTCCTGAAAGATTGAGAAGACAGGTATTTTGGCACTACTTAGCCCTCCATCTGGTCTTTGGATGCATGATCGCATTTTACGCTGTCATTAAATTCCGGTAGGGGCGTCCCATCACCGCAGCACGCCGCCGCGACTGCGCAGGACGCAAACTTTTGGGAGTGAGCCAACTGTCTCTAACGCGATTTCGATCATTGGCATAACCCCCGAAGCCTTCCCGGCTAAAGCCGGTCCTACGAAAAACTTGCGGCATCTGTAGGACCGGCTTCAGCCGGGAAGAGGCCGGTGCATTTTCACCTCAACGTGCACACAGACCGAATTCGCAAGCAAGGCCGCTCCCAACTTCAGTGTTCCGGTTAGCGTCTTTTTGCCTTTCGCCTGCGCCACTGCCGCCCGACCCACCAGCGCCAATACGCCATCGTCCCGAAATACCCCACCAGACCCGCGACCACGCCTGCAACCACGGAGCCCAGCAGAAACGGCTGCCACAGCGTGGTCAGCTGGCCGCTGATCCAGTCCCAGCTCAGTTCGTCCGGAAAGCTGCGCGGTGGAAGCCCCAGCAGCAACGCGCCGATCTTGTAGGTGATGTAGAACACCGGTGGCATGGTCAGCGGGTTGGTCAGCCAGCACAGGCTGACGGCGATCGGCATGTTCGCGCGGACCCATATCGCGAGGATCGCCGCCAGCAGCATCTGCAGCGGCATCGGCATCAGCGCCGCGAACAGGCCGATGCCCATGGCTCGCGCAACCGAGTGACGGTTGAGGTGCCAGAGGTTTGGATCATGCAGGAGGGTGCCGAGAAATCGTAAGGACTTGTGTTCCCGGATGCTGTTCGGATCGGGCATGTAGCGCTTGAACAGATGGCGTGGCATACGTGAATCCGGCAGTGAGGGCGGAAAATTCGGGCAAGTATGCACGGATAGTGACCTGCGAAAATTCAGACTTTGTGACAATTAATAAATCGGCGGGAGCGTGGGTGGGCTAAGTCATGAAGGTGGATTTCACCCGATGACAAGGAAAGCCTTATGCGCACAGGGATGGTCGCGCTTGCGACGGGATTGCTGTTGTTGCGTTTTCTGCCCGTGCTGCCGCCGGTCTGGTTATTGCTGGTCATGCCGCTCGTGGCACTGATGCTGCTGCCGTTTCGAACGTATCCGCTGGCCTTCTTTCTGTTCGGCCTCGCCTGGGCGTGCTTCTCGGCCAGGTCGGCCCTGCACGACCGGTTGCCCGAGCGCTATGACGGCCAGACGTTCTGGCTGGAAGGCCGAGTCGCCGGTTTGCCGCAAACCATCGACGGTGTCGTGCGTTTTCAGCTGCAGCAGCCCGAATCCCGACGGACCCGGCTACCCGAGCAGATCCGGCTGGGCTGGTATGGCGGACCGCCGGTCAACAGTGGCGAGCGTTGGCGGCTGGCGGTCAAGCTCAAGCGACCGGGCGGTCTGGTCAATCCTGGCGCATTCGATTATGAGGCCTGGCTGCTGTCTCAGCGGATTGGCGCGACCGGCACTGTGGTCGACGGACAGATGCTCGCGCCTGCGCAACGCAACTGGCGCGACGGCCTGCGTCAGCGTTTGCTCGCGGTTGATGCGCAGGGCCGGCAAGGCGGCTTGGCGGCATTGGTGCTGGGCGACGACTCAGGCCTCAGCCCCGAGGACTGGCAGGTGCTGCAAGACACCGGCACCATCCATCTGCTGGTGATCTCCGGCACGCACATCGGCTTGCTTGCCGGTCTGTTGTACGGGCTGGTTGCCGGGCTTGCCCGTTGGGGAGCATGGCCACGGCGTCTGCCCTGGTTGCCTTGTGCCTGCATCGTTGCCTTCGGCGGCGCGCTGGCCTACGGGTCTCTCGCCGGTTTCGAAGTGCCGGTGCAGAGAGCCTGCGTGATGCTCGGACTGGTCCTGCTCTGGCGGCTGCGCTTTCGCCATCTGGGTGTCACATGGCCCTTGTTGATTGCGCTGAATCTGGTGCTGATCACTGAGCCGTTGGTCAGCCTCAGGCCAGGATTCTGGCTGTCCTTCGCCGCGGTGGGCATTCTCATGCTGATTTTCGGCGGACGGCTGGGTCGCTGGACCTGGCTGCAAAGCTGGACCCGGGCGCAGTGGCTGATCGCCGTCGGTCTGCTGCCGGTCCTGCTGGCGCTGAACCTGCCAGTGAGCATCAGCGGCCCCGCGGTCAATCTGCTGGCCGTGCCGTGGATCAGCCTTTTCGTTCTCCCGCTGGCGTTGCTCGGGACGCTGTTGCTGGCCCTGCCTGTCTTCGGTGAGCCGCTGCTCTGGCTGGCGGGTGGCTCGATGGACTGGCTGTTCCGCTTTCTCGCTGTCATGGCCGAAGTCGCCCCGGCGTGGTCCGGCCCGCAGGTGCCCGGCTGGATCTGGCCCATCAGCCTGCTTGGCGCGCTCGTGTTGTTGCTGCCTGAAGGCGTGCCCATGCGTCTGCTGGGTTGGCCGTTGCTGGCGTTGTGCGTTTTCCCTCCCCAGCAGACTGTGCCGGCGGGCGAGGTACAGGTGCAGCAGCTGGATGTGGGCCAAGGCTTGGCGATCGTGCTGCGAACCCGGCAGCACACCTTGCTCTACGATGCCGGGCCGCGCTTTGGCGAATTCGATATCGGCGAGCGAGTGGTGCTCCCCGCGATCCGGCGCGCCGGGCTCACTCGTCTGGACGTGATGCTGCTCAGTCACGCCGACGCCGATCACGCCGGTGGCGCCGCGGCAATCCTCGAGGGGCTGTCGGTCGACCGGGTACTGGCAGGCGACGTAGGACGTTTACCTGCCGAGTTGCAGGCCGAGTCCTGTCGTAACGGCGAAAGCTGGACGTGGGATGAAGTGACTTTTTCCACGTGGATCCGGGAAAACGCGGCGCCAGGCAACCAGGCGTCCTGCGTGCTGAAAGTCGAGGCCAAGGGCGAACGTCTGTTGCTGACCGGCGACATCGATGTCGATGCCGAGCGTGCCATGCTGGCCGATGGGTTCGATGCGCGAGCCGAGTGGCTGCAATCGCCTCATCACGGCAGCCGCAGCTCATCGTCTCGCGCTTTTCTGCGAGCGGTCGGCGCCCACAGCGTGCTGATATCGCGAGGGCGCAACAATGCCTTCGGCCACCCGCACCCGCTGGTGATGTCACGCTATCAGTGGTCCGGCATGCGGGTGTACGACAGTGCCGAATCGGGCGCCATCACGCTGCAGCTGGGCGCTCGGCAGGACGCGAGCGGGGAGCGCCAGAGCAAGCGCTTCTGGCGCGACTGATGTCCGGTTATTCATCGCCGCGATTGCCCAGCCGACGACGCGATCCGGCGAGCCTATGTTAGAGTGGCGCCACTTTTTTTCAGGGGGTGGTCGCTGTGTGGGAGCTGGTCAAATCTGGTGGCTGGATGATGCTACCGATCATTTTGAGTTCCATTGCCGCCGTTGGAATCATCATCGAGCGCCTCTGGACACTGCGCGCCAGCCGCATCACACCGCCGCATCTGCTCGGTCAGGTGTGGCGCTGGATTCAAGACAAACAACTGAGCGGCGACAAGCTCAAAGAACTGCGCGTCGACTCCCCGCTGGGTGAAATCCTCGCCGCTGGCCTCGCCAACTCCCGGCATGGCCGCGAGATTATGAAAGAATGCATCGAGGAGGCCGCAGCCCGCGTCATTCACGAGCTGGAGCGCTACCTTGCGACGCTGGGCACCATCGCGGCAATGGCGCCGCTGCTGGGTCTGCTGGGTACCGTGCTGGGCATGATCGACATTTTCAGCTCGTTCACCAGCACCGGCATGACCGGCAACGCGGGCATGCTCGCAGGCGGCATCGCCAAGGCACTGATCTGCACGGCCTCGGGCCTGACCGTGGCGATCCCGACCATCTTTTTCCATCGCTACCTGCAAAACCGCGTCGACGAACTGGTGGTCGGCATGGAACAGGAAGCCATCAAACTGGTGGAAGTGGTGCAAGGCGACCGCGATGTCGATCTGACCGGCGCCAAACCTGACCTCAAGGCCGCCGCGCGTGGCGAGGGCAGGAAGAAGTGAAATTCCGCCGTCGCAAACCTCGGGAGACCATCGACATCAATCTGGTGTCGCTGATCGATGTGGTGTTCATTCTCTTGCTGTTCTTCGTCGTGACCACGACTTTCACGCGGGAAACCCAGTTGCGCGTCGACCTGCCCCAGGCAGTGACCGGTGCGTCGGCCGACGATGTCGACAAGAAGCACGTGGACATCACGATCAACGCCGATGGCGTGTATTCGGTGAATAACACGCTGCTGGCGGACAGCAAGCTGGAAACCCTCATCGACGCCCTGCAGAAAGAATCGGGTGGCGACACCAATCTACCGTTGTCCATCAGCGCCGATGGCAAGACGCCTCATCAGGCGGTGATCACGGCGATGGATGCGGCCGGCAAACTGGGTTTCGCTCACTTGCGCATGACCACTGTCGAGGCCGCATCGGCTAACTGATGGCACTGACCGACCGATTGCTTGACGCCTGGTACAAAGGCCATCCGGCACTGGCTTTGCTGCGTCCGCTCGAAAGCCTGTATCGGCGGGTGGTCCACGGCAAGCGCGCGCGTTTTCTCGCCGGCCAGGGTGATATCTACAAGGCCCCCGTGCCGGTTATCGTGGTCGGCAACATCACCGTCGGCGGCACGGGAAAAACGCCGCTGATTCTCTGGATGATCGATTATTGCCGTCGCCGCGGATTACGGGTCGGCGTGGTCAGTCGCGGCTACGGCGCCACGCCGCCGAGCCTGCCCTGGCGCGTGGCGGCCGGGCAGAGCGCGGCCCAGGCGGGTGACGAGCCGCTGTTGATCGTCAAACGCACGGGTGTGCCGTTGATGATCGATCCTGACCGATCCCGGGCGGTGCGAGCCCTGCTGGCACAGGAGCCGCTGGACCTGATTCTTTCCGACGACGGTCTGCAGCATTACCGGCTGGCCCGTGATCTCGAACTGGTGCTGATCGACGCCGCTCGCGGGCTGGGAAACCGGCGCTGCCTGCCGGCTGGCCCGCTGCGCGAACCGGTCGAGCGCCTGCAGAGCGTCGACGCGCTGCTTTACAACGGCGCGGCGGATGATCGCGATGACGGCTACACGTTTCAGTTGCAGCCCAGCGCGCTGGTCAATCTGCTGAGTGGCGAGCGTCACCCGGTCGATCACTTTCCCGAAGGCCAGGCGCTGCATGCGGTCGCCGGAATCGGTAACCCGCAACGTTTCTTCAAAACCCTTGAAGGACTACACTGGCGGCCTGTTCCCCATGCATTCGCCGATCATGCGGTGTTCAGCGCAGAGGCCCTTGCGTTCACGCCCGCGCTGCCCATCGTCATGACCGAGAAAGACGCCGTGAAGTGTGCATCCTTCGCGGCCCCCGACTGGTGGTACCTGGCCGTGGAAGCCGTGCCTTCCGCTGCCTTCGTCAGTTGGTTCGATTCGCAGTTAAACCGTCTTCTGCCATGATTCGCTCAGGATTTCCTATGGACACCAAATTGCTCGACATCCTCGCTTGCCCGATCTGCAAAGGTCCGCTCAAGCTCAGCGCCGATAAAACCGAGCTGATCAGCAAAGGCGCAGGCCTGGCCTATCCGATCCGTGATGGCATTCCGGTCATGCTGGAAAGCGAAGCCCGCACCCTGACCACCGACGAGCGTCTGGACAAATGACCGCACCGTTTACCGTTGTCATTCCCGCGCGTTACGGCTCCAGCCGCTTTCCCGGTAAACCCCTGAAAACCATCGCCGGCAAGCCGATGATTCAGCACGTATGGGAGCAGGCGCGCAAAAGCAGCGCCGAGCGCGTGGTCGTCGCGACCGATGACGCGCGCATCGTCGAGGCCTGTCAGGCGTTCGGCGCCGAAGTGCTGATGACCCGCGACGACCACAACTCCGGCACCGACCGGCTGGCAGAAGTCGCTGCGCTGCTGGGGTTGGCCAATGACGCCATCGTCGTCAACGTCCAGGGTGACGAGCCGATGATTCCTCCGGCGGTGATCGATCAAGTCGCCGACAACCTGGCTGCGCATCCCGAAGCCCGGATGTCGACGCTGGCCGAGCCCATCGAAGACGTGACGTCGCTGTTCAATCCCAATGTGGTCAAGGTCTGCTCCGATATCAACGGCCTGGCCCTGACGTTCAGTCGTGCGCCGCTGCCGTGGGCTCGCGATGCGCTGGCAAAAAGCCGCGACACGTTGCCCGAAGGCGTGCCGTACCGCCGCCACATCGGGATTTACGCCTATCGCGCCGGTTTCCTGCATGACTTCGTCAGCTGGGGACCGTGCTGGCTGGAAAACACCGAAAACCTCGAGCAGTTGCGCGCCCTGTGGCATGGCGTGCGTATCCACGTCGCGGACGCCCTCGAAGCACCTCCGGCGGGTGTCGACACCGCTGAAGACCTGGAACGCGTGCGGCGTTTGCTGGAGATCTGATGAGCATGGGTTTTGCCGTTTCGATGCCCCATACGCAGGTTCGCCCATGACACTGCAGCTGCAATCCGATGTGTCACTCAAGCCCTACAACACCTTTGGCGTGGACGTGCGTGCGCGCCTGTTTGCCGAAGCGCGCACCGACGAGGACGTGCGTGAAGCGCTGGCCTATTCGGCGCAGAACCGCATCGGCCTGTTGGTGTTGGGCGGCGGCAGCAACCTGTTGCTCACCGGTGATGTCGATGCGCTGGTACTGCGCATGGCCAGTCGTGGCATTCGCATCGTTCATGAGGACTGCGATCGCGCCATCGTCGAGGCAGAGGCAGGCGAACCCTGGCACCCGTTCGTTCAGGACATGCTCGCCCAAGGCCTCGCCGGACTGGAGAACCTGAGCCTGATCCCGGGCACGGTCGGGGCTGCGCCCATGCAGAACATCGGTGCTTACGGCGTCGAGCTCAAAGATGTTTTCCACAGCCTGGTCGCCATGGACCGGCTCAACGGTGAGCTGAAGGAGTTTTCGCTACAGGACTGCGCCTTCGGCTATCGCGACAGTGTGTTCAAGCATCAGACCGGCCGCTGGCTGATTCTGCGGGTGCGCTTTGCGTTGACCTTTGCTGCCCGACTGCACCTGGATTACGGTCCTGTTCGCCAGCGCCTCGAGGAGCAGGGCATCAAGGACCCGACGCCTGTGCACGTCAGCAAAGCGATCTGTGCGATCCGCAGCGAGAAGCTGCCCGACCCGGCAGTCCTCGGCAACGCCGGCAGTTTCTTCAAAAATCCGCTGGTGCCGACCGACGTTGCTGCACGCATCAAGCAGGCTCATCCCGGTCTGGTGACTTATCCTCAGCCTGACGGGCAGGTCAAACTGGCGGCGGGCTGGTTGATCGAGCAAGCGGGCTGGAAAGGCTTTCGTGAAGGCGATGCTGGCGTTCATGCTTTGCAGTCGCTGGTACTGGTCAACTATGGCTCAGCCTCCGGACAGGACCTGCTCAATCTGGCTCAGCGGATTCAGGCCGATGTCCTCGAGCGCTTCGGCGTGACGCTGGAAATGGAGCCTAATCTCTACTGAGGTCCAGGCCGGGCTTTGCCGTGGTTTTTGCCGTCAGGGCGTGTCTGTCATCGAGTACAGAGGTCAAGCATGAGTGAAACCCTGTGTGCCATCGTGCTTGCCGCCGGGTTGGGCAGCCGCTTTCGTCAAGTCGCCGGCAGCCATCGCAATAAGCTGCTGGCACAATGCACCGGGCGTGACGGGGTCGAGCGCTCGGTTCTCGAGCAGGTTTTGGTCAGCGTCAGCACCGTCGCGGACACCATCGTGCTGCTGACCCGCCCCGACTATTGCAGCGTGGCCGAACTCGCCCTGCGCCACGGTTGTCAGGTCGTCGTGCTGGACTCGCCCGGAATGGGCGACAGCATTGCCGCTGCCGTGGCGGCCGAACCTGATCATCGCGGCTGGCTCGTCGTCCTGGGCGACATGCCTTTCATCAGTCCCGAAACCCTTCGGTACGTTGCGTCGAGCCTTGAGGACGACGCAATCAGCGTCCCGGTGCATGCCGGCAAGTACGGGCATCCGGTGGGCTTTGGTCGGCATTTCGGTGCTTCACTGATGGCATTGACAGGCGAGAAGGGCGCCCGACGTCTGTTTCAAGGGGCGAACGTCAAAGAGCTCCATACAGAAGACTCAGGCGTGCTGTGGGATGTGGACGTGCCTGCCGCGCTGGTTTTCAAATAACCGGGTTTTCCTTATCGCTGTGTCCAGTCCTGAAATAGGTTTACACCTGTTTCACCCTTAAAACGCTCGATGCAT